>JBIIVE010000069.1:0-11547 GCA_044339605.1 Acidimicrobiales bacterium | reverse complement strand
CTTGAGCCAATCACCCGGCAAGTGCCAGCCTCAGAGCCCGGAGTGTTTGTGATTCAAGGAAACGAACTCTCAATCCCTGGCACCTGGACCATCACGATCGCAGTTCGAACCAGCGACTTCACTGAACAACGCACCTCATTCGAAGTTCCCGTCCGTCGCTAACCACAGTCAAGGATGCACATGGCCCTCCCCCGACGCTTTCTCATCGCTTCTGCTGCATCGCTCACCGCGCTTGTGGCGTTAGCGGGCCCCGCATTTGCTCACGCGAACGCCAGCGCAAAAGCCGAACAAGCCGGCCGCACGGCAATCACCGTTTCGATTGAACACGGTTGCAATGGCAATCCCGTCACTGGTGTTCGAGTTGCACTTCCGAGCGGAGCAACTGCTGTCACCGGCACCAATTCGGGGGCTTGGACCTCCACCGTGTCGGCCACAGAAATCTCGTGGACTGGCGGCTCAATGCCAGCAAACTCTTCTGCAGACTTCGACTTCAGTCTCGTGTTGGCGCAACCGACTGGTGAGACCGTCACGCTTCCCACCATCCAAACCTGCACGAACAACACCGAAATCGCGTGGATTCAAGCCGAAGGTGGCGAGAAATCAGAAGCGACCCAGCCCGCGCCAAAAATTGTCGTGCCCACCAACAGCACCTCAGCGAGCACATCAACAACTGCAGTCGCCGCCGCAAGTGGTTCGACAACCACCGCAGTCGCTCGGATGGCAACAGAATCAAACGCCGTCACCGATGCGGGAAGTGAGACCAACGCTTCGGGTCGCTACGTCTTCATCGGTGTCTGTGCCGTCATTGCGATCGGCGCTGGAGTCTTGTTCCTCAAATATCGCAAGCATCCGACAAAGAGCTAGCTCGCTCAAAGGCCATTCCGCATCGTTATCGGTATCGCCGTAACGATCATTGTCAGCGGAGGATTTACCGACGACGTGGCTGGTCACGCAGTTGTCGATACCGGGACCGTCGCCGACTCTGCCTGAATCGAGCGGTCCTTACGCAATGGAACTGGTTCGTAGTTTCCGGCAATGGATCGGCGAAGTTCATGCAAGGCCTCGGTGCGAAGTTGGCTCACTCGTGAACGAGTGACTCCTAGTTCGCTTGCTAATTCCGACGTTGTGTGGCCATCGACGAAGTAGCCGAGGATCACCCGACGCTGGCGCTGAGGCAGTTCGTCGAGTGCTTGGCGGAGATAGGTGAGGAGTTCAGCGTGCTCGAGGAGTTCAACAACATCTCGTTGACCGCGATCAATGGGTTCTTCAGTGCGGAGTCCTACAGCAGTCTCGTCACTCTGGCCTTGATCAAGTCGACCAACGACACTGGTGTCGAGAAGCGCTTTGACCTTAACGACCCGCTCGGGAGAGGTCCCTGCTTCCGCAGCGAGTTCCTCAATCGTCGGTCGGCGTCCATAGCGAGCCGTAAGCGAGCTCTCAACCATTTCAATTCGACGAGCTTCAGCGCGCAATGATCGCGGCGCCCAGTCGTCGGCGCGCACGGCATCGAGCACAGCACCACGAATGCGCAGTGCGACAAATCGTTCGAATGGAACACCCCGAGTCGAATCGAACCTCCATGCCGCTTCGACGACTCCGAGCGCACCGGCTCGAATCAGTTCTGCTCGTTCGACATGTCGAGGAAAGTTTGCGGCAATTGAGGCGACCACTTTGGGGACGACCTCAAGCCCCTTGTCGACCAACGCTGCAACTTCGGGATCCATCGATTTCCCGTTCATGTGACTCCCCCTTCGTGCGTGCGCACGTTCCTGCTCCCAGAAGTCGGCGAAACCTCCCCTTTCGCCGCCCACCTCGCAACCGGTTGATTGCCGGATCGACACCCTAGGAACGCGCGCGGGCAGATTTCAGGTCACCCCGGCCCTTTTTTCTGAGTCATCCGGCCCAGATTTCCTGGTGGCCGAATCGCCGAAGGGCCTTAGACCCCGGCTTCGCCCTCAAACACCGCAGCCCGAACACCCCGGCGAGCCAGTTCGGCAAGGAACTCGAGGGAATCAACCGATTCGGCCAAACCCGCCGCTCCGAATCTCCGGAGAGAGCCGTTGACAATGAATCGGCTCGCAACTGCGGCAACTGCCCCGGCGGCAACCGCGGGGCGATCCATTGCTCCATAAACGAGTACCGAACCACGGCCATTGCTGCGGCCTCGAACTTCGACGCGCACGGCACCGGGCCCGCCTTCAGGATCAGTGGGCCACAGCATCGGGAGTCGAGCCGTGAGGCGATCGCGACGGGTCGCCGACACTCGAGATGTCACACGACGCACGCCCGGGAATGCAGGAACCAAAACAAGTGCATCGGGAAGTTCTGCTCGGTAACAGTCCTGCGGACCAATGGGGTCGGGGAACCAGCACAGTTCTCGGCCAGAGCCACCCGGTCGTGCATCCCACGACCCGTCACGCCAGTCGATCGCGCCGCGACCAAGAGCACGATGATGTTGACGCGCGCACGCAGGACCGCCGGTTCCCGACTTCGCGATGTGAACCTCGTCGACTTGTTCGAATTTTTTTGCAGCATGCGCAGCAAGCACGCAGGTGAGTCCTGGCGCAAAGCCGGCACCAATCACCACATGCACATTGCGTTCGCGCGCTTGCTGATCAAGTGCCAAAAGCGCTCGCACATCGGTCAGATCATCGCTTGTGCTGACGACATGAATGCCGCGACGAACAAACTGTTCAGCAACCTGTGTTTGGGTTCGAGCTGGACCGGCCAACACGACGACATCGACATCGAGCGGATCACCCAAGGACCCTTTGTCGATGCTTGCGCGATCACCAAGACTGTTGGCAACCAGTTCAACGCGATTACGTCGTTCGTCACGAAGCACCACGTCGTCATCATCGGTGGAGACAAGTTGGCGCGCGAGACGCGCGCCGACTGCGCCAACGCCCAAGATTCCGATACGAGCCATGTCAGTCCAGACCGGGTCCGGAGAGCTCTCGCCAACCGCCAGTGCGGGGCGGAGCAACACCCGATCCGCGGAGCCGAACGGCGGCGGCGACAAGCGCCCCCATGCCGATGGCAATCATGGCCCGTCGGAACATTTTCATCGTGGGGCTAGCTGGAATCGAACCAGCGACCTCACCCTTATCAGGGGTGCGCTCTAACCAACTGAGCTATAGCCCCGAACTGGCCGGGGCGTCACCATACCGGACCCCCCTGCAGCCGGGAAAACCGGTTCAGGATCGTTGCTCGGGGGCCACCTGTGCCGTCTCGAGTTCGACCACCGTAAACCGAAGCCCACCAAAGGCTCCGGCGATGAGGTTGAACAGCACGCTGGTGACGACGGCAAAGAGCGCTCCGCCGATAAAAAGCACAAACCCGGCGACCGCGGCGCCCTGGAAGACCTTGATTCCGTCGATCGTGAAGGAACTTTCGGCCAACAACTGGGCCAGAAAGTCCTCGACCTTGCCGATGCTGCCCGTGACGACCGCCCCCTGCCACATCAGCACGCCAGCAACCACGATGATCATCCAAAGACAGAAAGCGAACGACAGCGAGACCCGCAACATGGACCATGGGTCGAGCCGAGTGACCACCCGTTGCACCTGACGGGCCTTCACTGCCTTGCTCTGTGGCCGTCGGGCCCGGTTCGGCGGGGGTGGTGGTGCGGAGGCAGCCGGGGGCACCGAGAAGGTCACTCCGGGCGTCTGCTCGACGGTCATCGTCGAAGTGTACGCATCACGACCCTTCGCGACCGACAAGGTCACCATTGTCGCCGGGCCCGGGCGGTGGCTCGTTCCTCGCCCCGTCGGACCACAACCTCGACCTCCGAGCCGCGGACCACGAAGGATTCGAGAACGGCCCCGTTGGCCTCGGTGACTGAGCCGGCGACGTCCTCGCCCTCGGTCGCACCCGCAAGCGCAGCGGCGTCGGCCGCTGATTGTGCTCGGGCCCGCTCATCAACCTGGAGCCCAAGGCGCACCACAAGCAGGCCGATGAGCATCACGATGGCGAGGACGAGCGCCGCCATCGGAACGATCTGACCCGCCTCGCGTCGACAACGCCGCACTGAACCGTGTCGAGCTGAGCCACATCGAACTGAGCCACATCGAAACATGGCGTACTCCCCTGCTGTGAATCACCGGTCCGATCCGTTGAGCGGACCACAGGATCAGTGAGGAACTGTCAGTGGGAGAAGTACTGGGAACGGCCAGAGCTGCCGTGTTGTTCCTGGGCTGGGAAAAGAGGTTCAGTCCTCGTCTTCGGTGCCAAGCACCGGAGCAACAGACGCAACGGTTTCGCCATCGGCCACGTTCATGACTTTCACGCCGGTGGCATCGCGACCCTGTGAGGAGATTTCGCGGACCTCCATGCGAATGACGGTGCCAACACTGTTGATCACGAAGATTTCGTCGTCGATGCCGACCATAAAGGCCGCAACAACAGAGCCCTTCTTTTCGTTGATCTTGATGCCACGCACACCCTGACCGCCGCGGCCCTGACGATTGAACTTGTCGAGCTGTGTGCGCTTGCCGTAACCACCATCGGTGACAAGCAGGATTGCGGCATCGTCACGTGTGACATCGCAGGAAACAACTTCGTCGCCAACGCGCATCTTCATGCCGCGAACACCAGCAGCGGCTCGGCCCATGGCTCGAACTTCGTCCTCGGCAAATCGAATTGCCTGACCGGCCTTGGTGACCACAAGGATGTCGTCGCCACCGTTGGTCGGAATAACGCGCACGAGTTCGTCGCCATCTTTGAGGTTGATGGCGATGATGCCCGCACGAAGCGAAGAGTCGTACTCGGTGAACTTGGTCTTCTTGACCTGACCGTTCTTGGTGCAGAAGAAGAGGAACTTGTTCGATTCGTAATCGCGCGTGTCGATGATCGCTTGGATTTTCTCATCGGGCTGCAACGGAAGAAGGTTGACCACCGCGGTGCCGCGCGCAGTGCGTTCCTTCATTGGGATTTCGTGCGCCTTGAGGCGATACACGCGGCCGCGAGTTGAGAAGAACAACAGGTACGAATGTGCAGTGGTGTGGATGATGTGCTGGACGTAGTCCTCGTCCTTGAGTTTCGTGCCGGCGACTCCACGCCCACCTCGACCCTGGACCTTGAACGCATCGGAGGAAACAGTCTTGATGTAACCCTTGGCCGACATCGTGACAACGAGGTCTTCGTCGTCGATGAGGTCTTCGATATCGAGATCACCGACATCGAAGGTGATTTGGCTGCGTCGCGGCTGTCCGTAGGTTTCGCGAACCTTGCCCATTTCTTCGGCGATCACTGAGCGCTTCTTGCCCTCATCGCCAAGGATGGCTTCGAGGCCGGCGATGGTCTCGCGCAGCTTCGCCATTTCTTCTTCGAGTTGCGAGCGGCCCAGTCGGGTGAGCCGAGACAGCTGCATGTCGAGAATGTGTTCGGCCTGTTCGGTCGAGAATTCGAACGGAGCAGCCATGAGCGCTTCACGAGCAGCTTGCTTGTCGGCTGATGCACGGATGGTCGCAATGATTTCGTCGATGAGGTCGAGGGCCTTAAGGAGGCCTTCAACGATGTGAGCTCGTCGCTGCGCTTCGTCGAGTCGGTATTGCGAACGGCGCGTGATGACTTCGATCTGATGATCGATATAGGCAACAAGTGCGTCACGAAGGTTGAGTGTTCGGGGAATGCCGTCGACAAGCGCCACAGCGTTGACCGCAAAGTTGGTTTGCAGCGGTGTGCGCTTGTAGAGGTTGTTGAGGATGACGAGCGCTGGCGCGTCGCGCTTCAAGCGAAGCACCAGGCGCATCTTTCCCTTGGCGGATTCGTCGTTGAGTTCGGCAATGCCTTCGAGCTCGCGATTGTCGACCAGTTCCTTCACCTTGACGATGAACTGGTTCGGGCTCACCTGGTACGGGAGCTCAGTAATCACGATGAAATCGGAACGCGTTCCTTCTTCGATTTCGGCTTTGCCACGAAGTTTGATTGAACCTCGACCAGTTCGGTACGCGTCGATGATTCCTTGGCGACCCATGATGAGCGCGCCGGTCGGGAAGTCGGGGCCCTTGACGAATTCCATGAGGTCGTCGGGCGTTGCTTCCGGATTTTGCAGAAGGTGGTTCACCGCGTCGATGACTTCACCAAGATTGTGCGGCGGAATGTTGGTGGCCATACCAACAGCGATGCCCTGCGAACCGTTTACCAACAGGTTGGGGAAACGGCTGGGGAGAACTACTGGTTCCTGGAACTCACCGGAGTAGTTGTCAATGAAGTCGACAGTGTTTTCGTCGATGTCGGCAAGCATGTCGAGCGCCATCGGAGCGAGACGACATTCGGTGTAACGCGCTGCAGCCGGTGGTTCATCGAGTGATCCGAAGTTTCCCTTCGGATGCACCAGTGGATGACGTAACGAAAACGACTGGCCCATACGAACCAAGGCGTCGTAAATCGCGGAGTCGCCATGAGGGTGGTACTTGCCCATAACTTCGCCCGTGACTCGCGCGCACTTCATGGTGGGACGATCGGGAAGCGCACGAAGGTCGTACATGCCCCAAAGAATTCGCCGATGAACGGGCTTTAAGCCATCGCGTGCGTCGGGAAGGGCACGAGAAACGATGACGGACATGGCGTAATCGAGGAAGGAGCGCTCCATCTCCTCCTGGATTTCGATTGGCTCAATAGTGCCGAAGGTTGCCGGCGGAGCGTCACCTGAACCGGTGTCGTCTCCTCCAGTGTTTTCGCCGTCGTCCGATGCCTTCGTCTTCGCCATCTGATGCCTGTGGTTCCTGTCGTCGGGCGGCTTCCTCAGATATCGAGGAAGCGCACGTCCTTCGCGTTTGTCTGAATGAAGTGCTTGCGGGATTCAACGTCGTCACCCATGAGCACCGAGAAAATTTCATCGGCGATTGCCGCTTGTTCAACGGTGACCTGAAGAAGGGTGCGCTTGGTGGCATCCATTGTGGTGTCACCGAGTTCGTCGTAGTCCATTTCGCCGAGACCTTTGAGTCGCTGGAACTCTTTCTTATGGTCTGGCTTTTCCGCCAAGAACGCGGTTTTCGCGGTGTCGTCCTTGAGGTAGATCTTTTCTTTACCGACCACCGTTGAATAGAGCGGCGGCTGTGCGATGTACACATGCCGTTGCTCGACGAGTTCTTTCATGTGGCGGAAGAAGAACGTAAGCAGAAGTGTGCGGATGTGTGAGCCGTCGACGTCAGCGTCACACATAAGGATGACTTTGTTGTAGCGGATCTTTTCGACATCGAATTCCGCACTAACACCGGCTCCGATGGCGGTAATCAGCGTTTGGACTTCGTTGTTCTTGAGCATTTTGTCGAGGCGAGCGCGCTCAACATTGAGGATCTTGCCTCGGATGGGGAGAATCGCCTGTGTACGTGGCTCGCGAGCAGCAACTGCGGAACCGCCAGCGGAATCACCTTCGACAATGAACAGTTCGCACTCGTCTGGATTACGACTCGCGCAATCTTTGAGTTTGTCGGGCATGCCCGCGCCCTCGAGAGCTGACTTTCGACGAGTCGCGTCGCGTGCGTTTCGGGCGGCGAGTCGGGCACGGGACGCAAGTGTCGCCTTCCCCACGATTTTGCGAGCCTCGGCGGGGTTTTCTTCGAGCCAATCAGCCAGACGTTCGTTCGTGGCTTTTTCGACCAATGAGCGCATGGAGACGTTGCCCAACTTGCCCTTGGTTTGGCCTTCAAACTGCGGTTCGCGCAGCTTCACCGAGATGATCGCGGTGAGGCCTTCACGAATGTCGTCGCCGGTGAGGTTTTCTTCCTTTTCTTTAAGAAGGGACTTTGCCCGGGCGTACTTGTTGACGACATTCGTAATGGACTTCTTGAAGCCTTCTTCGTGCATGCCGCCTTCGATGGTGGCAATGCCGTTCGCGAAGGAATGCATTCCGTCAGCGTTGAAGCCCGTATTCCACTGGAACGCGATTTCGACTTCTTGGTCTTCTTCGGCCTGCTCGTAGTAGCCGACCTTTTTGAAAAGTGCTTCTTTCGAAGAATTCAAATGGCGCACAAAGTCGATGATGCCGCCGTCGTACTTGAACACGATGACATCGGAGTTGGTCGCGTCGGGGCGCTTGTCCTGGAAACGAATCTCGAGTCCCTTGTTGAGGAACGCCATCATCTGGAATCGCTCGAGCAAGGTCTGGGCACGAAAGACGGTTTCGTCGAAAATTGTGGGATCTGGCCAGAAGCGAACGGTCGTACCCGTACGGCCCTTCGGAGCCTTTCCGCGAACTTCGAGCTTGGTGGTGAGCTTTCCGCCGTTGGTGAAGTCCATGTAGTAGTGATCGCCAGAGTGGTCGATTTCGACCTCGACCCGCTCTGAAAGCGCGTTGACGACGGAGATACCCACGCCGTGCAAACCGCCCGAGACTTTGTAGCCGCCGCCGCCAAACTTGCCACCGGCATGGAGGACGGTGAGCACCACCTCGGCGGCGCTCATGCCCTTCATCTTGGGGTCGGGATGCTTATCGACCGGAATGCCTCGGCCGTCATCGACGACTTCACAACTGCCGTCGGGCATCAAGGTCACTTCGATGCGAGTGGCGTGACCGGCCATTGCTTCATCAACCGAGTTATCGACGACTTCGTAGACAAGGTGGTGCAAGCCAGCAGGACCGGTGGAACCGATGTACATACCCGGTCGTTTGCGCACCGCCTCGAGACCCTCGAGGATCGTGATGTCTTTTGCGCCGTACTCTTCGGTGGTTTTCGCCACGCTTTGGGCTTCCCCTTACCGGTACTTCGCCGGTGTCTTGATTGAGCGAACAACAGGTACAAACTGCGAATTCGACGCTCGAACTGCGTCTGTCACAGCCCGACAATCCTACCAGTGACACGCGTGTTTTCCGGGTATTACATCGCGCAAATCATGATCGGCGCGCTCGTGATGGCGAAAGGGTCAACCGGCCTGTTCCGGTCGAACACGAACATCGATGGTGTCGATCGCGTCTTCGCCGAGTTCGGTTCGAAGTCGTTCGATGAGATCGTGTTCGAGAAAGCGCAATTGCGTTGCCCACGCCGGATCAGAGACTGCAACAACAAGCGTTGTTCCCTTCATTGCAACCGGTCGGCTTTGAGCGGCGACTGCGTCACCAACGAGTTCCGACCACCTGCCGAAAATGCCAGTCGCGACATCCGCTGAAGGTCCACCAAGGTGACGCACGATGCGATCGAGGCTTGCATGCATCGAAACCGGGTCACCGGTTGAGGCGTCTGGCAACGGTTCCCACGGCATGAGAGCAGTGTAGGGAACCTGCATCGAAACACCCCGGGAGGGTGACGGTTGCGTTTTTTTGCGTTATTCGGGGCGGATTGTTGCGTTCGAGACTCGCAACACCAGTTCCGGTGACGCCCCGGGCGGCAACCCTGCCGCGCTTGAAAGCACGGTTTGGCCTGATGGTAAATGTTCGAGGAGCGCTGCGCTCCGATCGGGATCGAGTTCGGAGAACACGTCATCGAGCAACAAAATCGGCGGTGACCCAGTCGCGTCAGTCACGACGCGGTGAGCAGCAAGACGCAGTGACAATGCGAGTGAGCGCTGTTCGCCCTGCGACGCATGGGTTCGCGACGGTAATTGGTCGAGGTGCAAAACAAGGTCGTCGCGGTGGGGACCAACCAGAGAGACACCCCGTCGAAGTTCATCGCGGCGCGCGGCCTCGAGGGCTGCTGCCAAACCTTGTTCGCGCCATGGTGCGTCGTACGAAATAGTTACTGGCACTGGCCGGCCAGCAACTTGCGAATAGGCGAGGTCGAGCGCCGGCCCAAGTTCCTGCACAAGTTCGTATCGCGCATCGGCAAGAGCTTCACCGGTTTCAATGAACTTCGCGTCCCACACCATGAGCGTCGCTTCGACTTCGGGGCTGAGGCGTCCGCCGGATTGCTTCAGTAAGGCATTTCGCTGGCGGAGGATTCGGTCGAGATCGGAGCGCAATGAATCGAACGCGGGGCGCCGGGCAACTAACGCATCGTCGAGATAACGGCGGCGTTCCGCCGGGCCACCCTTGACCAACTCCAGGTCATCGGGAGCAAAAACTGAGACACGTAACGCCCCGAGCAGGTCGCGGGTTCGGGCCAATTTCTGTTTATTGACTTGCACTCGCCCTCGACCAGTTGCTGCGATCTCTGCTTCGATGAGGAGTTGTCGGCCTTCGCGTTCGCCTTCGGCTCTGACGATCGCCGAAGACGCACCCGCGCGCACGAGAGCATCATTCGGGGCGCCACGAAATGACGACAACGTCGCGAGGTAGCCAATGGCTTCCATGACGTTGGTTTTGCCTTCGCCGTTTTGGCCAAGAAGAGCAGTGAGCCCCGGGGCGAATGCAATATCCGCGCTGGCGTAGGACCGAAAGTCGGTGAGCCAGAGACGAGCGAGACGCACGTCAGTTGCGGATCGGCATCAACAGATACAAGAAATCGTCGGTCTCGTTGCCGCGGATGAGGACCGGGCTGGTCGGCCGGGCGATTTCGATCGTGATTTCATCGGAGGGCGCAGCCTCGATACCAGCGCGCAGATATTCAGGATTAAACGAAATCTCGAGTTCTTCGCCTACATGACGAGCGTCGATGACTTCGTCGGCTTTACCGACATCGAAGCTCTCCGCAATGAGTTCCACGGAATCGTTCTTGATGTCGAGACGAATCTTGGTGTTTTCCTTCGAAAGCAAACCAACGCGCTTGAGCGCTTCAAGAAAGGTTTCGCGTTCAATCGTGAGTCTGTTCGGATGTGAATCAGCAGACTTCGGGAGAAGATTTTCGTAGTCTGGGAAACTTCCGTCAAGAAGTTGGCTCACGAGGCGAACGCCGTCGACTTCAAACGAAACGTGGCGTTCAGCAAGTCGGATCGTGACGTTCTCGGCTGTTGTGAGAAGTCGGTTGAGTTCTTTCAGTGCCGATGAAGGAACAAGAACCTTCTGGCCCTCAGTGAGAATTGACGTGCCTGGAAGATCACGGATCGCCAAACGATAGGTATCGGTGGCAACCAAGCGAATGCCGGTTCCATGAGCAGCAATCGAAACACCCGTGAGTTCAAACTTTCGGGACTCATCGGTGCTTGCGGCAGAAACCACTTGGGAGATGGCATCGCGTAAGAGGGCCGCGTCGATCGTGACTGCAGAGTCCGGGGCTTCTGGCATCGGCGGATAGTCGACAGCGATGGTTTTCACGGCGAACTGTGACCGGCCGGAACCAATGCGAACTTCGTTCTCGTCGGCTTCAAACGTGACCGCACCTTCGGGAAGATTGCGAACAATCTCGGTGAGGAGCTTCGAGGGGACCAGAACGGTTCCGTCGCGGGAACCTGACACGGATGCCGTGGCGATGATGGTGAGATCAAGGTCGCTACCGGTGACCTGAAGTTGATCACCAACCAAAACAAGGTTGAGGCCCATAAGGGCTTGGCGACCAGAGCTGCGCGTGGTGACACCACGAGACGCTACGGAGATGGCTTCGACAAGTGGATCTCGCTCACAACGGAACTTCACGTCGGCTCACTTTCCTGACAGACGGTGGTGCTTGTTGTAGTTGTAAAAAAGAATGAGAAATAGGTAGTAGTTGTAATAAGGGTTGTGGATTGTGGACA
>JBIIVE010000068.1:0-11606 GCA_044339605.1 Acidimicrobiales bacterium | reverse complement strand
CATGATCAACTGGCGGCATTGAACGAACGTGCACTGTGAGATCAACCGTCGTGATTCCCCAAGGCCCACTTACACGGCTGAACATCGCCGGCATCCATGCATCGGCGAATGCGGCGAGAACCGCACCGTCAACTTGCTGCGGCTCAGGAAGACGGATCCAACCACCGATTCGCGCTTCGTCACCACCACTGAACGCGCGCGCACCAAGAACCCACTTCTGTTCATAACGCTTGGCCATTTCAGGAAAGGCCAAATCGTGTATCGCCGGTTCGTACCCTGGCGAAAGAACATCTTCAGGCCGGGGAACATCAGGCATCACAACATCGCTGAATGATGGACCCTCTCGGCCAGTTGAAAACGCTCCGATGGAAATGGCAATCGTTCGGCCCTTTTGTGTCATCGAGACGCGCACCGAACTCAGTGATCGACCTGAACGTTCCGTAACGACCTCGAGTTCCACCGGCCCTTCCGATGCCCGTGACAAGAAATGTGTCGTGAATGATCGACAAACACGCGATACGTCGTTGATCTCGGCTTCACATGCGTGCACGAGAATGGCGTTCAGATATCCGCCGTATGGTCCGGCACCAGCCCACCACCCCGTATCGAGGCGTGCCTCGTAGCGTCCGTTGCCCAGCGGTTGAACAGCGGTGTCAGTCTCGAAACGTGTCGACATCAGGACTTCTCCGTTTCCCCATGAAGGAGTCTCCACCCTCGGGGTCGGAAAAGAGTCGGGGGCGATATCCATTCCCCGCTTCGGTCTGATGACCACGGCGCAATCGGCGCGTCGCAGAGAACACAAAGGGAAAGCAACGAGAGGTCGTAGTTCACTCGCCAGCCCGCGAACGCTTGCCACGAGGAATCTCGGTCCTCTCTCACTGGCAGTCCCGCTGCGGAAAGTGTGTCTAGAAGATGTTCGAACTCTTCGCGTTTGACCGAAACTGCATCGGTCGGAGCTGGGCTCTTTACGATCGGCGCGCCGTAAAACTCGGCGATTGCCTGGAGCGCCATGAATCCGGATCGAAGCGTGAGTGCACGTTGAAATTCCCTAGGAACATCAAGAGACGAGTCAACGATGGCGATCGTGTCAAGAACTGCTCCCGCGGTTGTGATCCACGAGTTCTCTGGATTCTGGCTCCGCAAGAACGGCAATGCCGGCTGCGAGGTATGGCTCTCCTGAACCTGCTCGAACCAGTCTTCCCATTTCTCCCAAAGCGGTTGGTGATTTTCGGTCCACCCAATCGCATGCAACCGAGTGAGAAAGACAACTGGCGATGGGGGCGCACCAGCAATGACTTCAAACTTCAGGACGAGTTCTTCGCGCCGTGAAAAGTGCCCATAAATCGTCGGCATGTAGGAAATAAGTAGGGCAACAATCCCAAGGCCCATCACCGCTTCAAGGATCATGAGTCCAAGAATTGACTCGCGTGATGAGGAAGCAAATCCCAGAGTGGTGAAAGACGAACCCGACAGTTCGAGAGATTCGATCGGACTCAGTTCGCTTAATGACCAATACATACAGGCAAACGAGAGAATAACTCCCGCTGCCCAAACGCCCGCCAAATACATTGTGGTCATCGGCGCATAACGAGACATCACCGCGTGACGGCGCTCCACATGCCGGTGACGCCGAGCAGCGGTGCGATAGGCACTTCGAAAGGATCCAAAAAGTAATCGAGTCAAGATGACTCGCTCTCCTCGAGGCACTACGACAGTGCGAATCGCCGAGCGCACCGTCCAGATCAGACCGACTGCTCCGATGGCAAAAACGAATGCCCTTACGAGGAGTGGATAGTCCTGAGCCACTCTTTGAGCCTAGGCACCCCCACCGCCGCCAGTGACACCTTCTTTGCGATAGACAAGAACAACGAATCTCAAAGGGGAAATCAGTGAAAGCATTCCAACTCGTTGGCGGTTCGGCCGAGGTCGACGCCACCACTGCACTCAACGAGGTCGCTCAGCCCGATCCCGGCCCAGGCCAAGTGCTTATTCGCATCGGCGGCGCCGGCGCATGCCACAGCGATATCAGCCTCATGCAATTCTCTGCAGGCGGCCCTCGCGAAACGCCCATGACCCTCGGCCACGAGAATGCTGGCTGGATCGAAGCATTCGGCCCCGGCACCGTGCCCACTCCCGGGCTCGAGATTGGTTCTCCCGTCGCCGTCTATGGCGCATGGGGCTGCGGCCAGTGTTCCAACTGCCGCAAGGGTATGGAGAACTACTGCCTCAACATTTCTGCCAGCGGTCCGGGCCTGAGCGTCGACGGCGGCATGGCCGAGTACCTCCTTGTACCTGCCGCCCGCTACCTCGTACCGCTCGGCGACATGGCGCCGGCCGAGGCTGCTCCGCTCACCGACGCTGGCCTTACGCCGTATCACGCGATCAAGCAGGCCCTTCCACTGCTCGTCCCCGGCTCATTCGTTGTTGTTATCGGGGCTGGCGGCCTTGGCCACCTTGCCGTGCAGTTCCTCAAAGCGTTGTCACCTGCGACTGTCATCTGTGTTGATCAACGCGAGTCGGCCCTCAAGGTTGTTGCTGGTCTTGGCGCCGATCACACCGTTGTGATGGGTCCTGATGCAGCTGCAGAAATTCGTGGCATCACCGGCGGCCGTGGCGCTGAAGTCATCCTCGACATTTGCGGCTACGACGACACACTTGCTCTTGCCGCTGCAGTTGCAGCACCGCTTGGCCGCCTCACGGTGGTTGGTGTCGGCGGCGGAACGCTGCCGTTCAGTTTCTTCACCTTCCCCTACGAATGCAGCGTGCAGAGCACGTACTGGGGAAGTATCACCGAACTGGGTGAGCTGCTTGAGCTTTCACGCGGTGGCGGTTTCCGCGTACACGCCGAGACCTACTCACTTGATCGTGCTCGCGAGGTGTACAACAAGATGGTCGACGGAACGCTGCAAGGTCGAGCTGTCATCGTTCCCTAATTCCGCACAGTTTGCAGTCCGGAAAAACGAAAGGGCCCGCAGCGTGTGCTGCGGGCCCTTGTCGTTCTCGGTTGGAGACACTTAGTTCGATGCGACCGACTTCGGACGCCAGAATGTTGCGAGCTGCAACAGGCCGCCACCAATTCCGGCGACCAGCACGATGATGAGCCCCTTGGGAAAGCCTGCCCAGTGAATATCGGCGGCATGATCAATGGACCATTCACCAGCGCCGGTGCAGGCGAGACCGATACCAACAGCAGCAAGTACGACGACGTATTCAATGCCGCCGCCCGGGTTGAAGATGAACCAGCCGTTCTTCCTATGCGTGGTGATGAGTGCGACCACCATGATGGCGACCATGCCCGCCGCAGCAAGCGGCGTGAGGAAACCGAGCGCAAGGAGTGCGCCGGAACCGATTTCGGTCAGCGCAGCGATCCAGGCGTTGGCCTTCGGCATTTTCATGCCCATTGAGCCAAACCAACCGGCGGTGCCAGCGATCTTGCCGCCGCCAAAGATTTTATTGAGACCGTGAGTAGCAAGCGTGACACCAACGACAACACGGATGATGAGCAGACCAAGATTGAGGCCATTGACAATTTCATCACCGTGATACATGTGACCGTGATTGACGTTCGTCAGATCGACCATTTGGGCGAACATTCTGTTCCTCCTCGAGGGGGTTGTTAACCGCCAAACAGTACGACCGACACACCCACTGGCGGTGGACTCTCGGCGATTAACGAAAATCGCGCGACCGATGGCCGCCAACTACTGGCAGAGGTTCGAGTTTGTCGGCCACCACGTTGATGACGTCGTCGACTCGTTCAAGGCGACCGCGCACCAACAACGCAGGCGCACCACGAGCGACACGCCGATAGCGCTTCCATAACCCGGGAGAACACACCACGTTGATAAGACCAGTTTCGTCTTCAAGATTTACGAAGGTGATGCCGTGTGCGGTTGATGGCCGCTGCCTGTGTGTCACGACTCCTCCGACAAGTACGCGCGTGTCAGTTGGTGCAGTTCGCAATTCAATTGCAGTGAGAACACCAAGCGACGCGAGGTGCTCTCGTTCGAACAATGTGGGGTGTCCATCGGGAGAAACGCCGGTGGCCCAGAGATCGGCACCGGCGAGTTCACGATCTGAAAGCCCTGGGAGCGATGGCGCATCGGTGCCGGTCACGATGCCGGGAAGACGATCGGCGCTGGTCTCGGCCACTGCACCAGCAACCCACAGAGCGCGGCGGCGGTCGAGGTGTGTGCCACTTCGATCGGTGCAGTTCGAAAACACCCCTGCGGTTGCCATTGCTTCAAGCGCAGTGCGATCGATATCGATGCGTTGTGCGAGATCGGTCATTGACGCATAGGGCCCGTTTGTTTCACGTTCAGCAACGATGCTTTCAGCGAGTTCGTCACCGACTGAACGAACTGAAGACAATCCCAGCCGAACAGCAGGCTGAGCAACCTCGACCCCGCCTACGGGAAACGCATCGAGCGGAAAGGGAACGTTGGCACTTGTAGCGACACTTCCTTCGACCCATTCGAGCGTTGCCCCCACCCCAGAAGCCGCAAGATCGGGAGTACGCACCACCACGCCGTGACGCCGGGCATCGGCCACCAGTGTGTGTGGTGAATAGAAACCCATGGGCTGTGCGTTGAGAAGACCAGCACAAAACGCTGCCGGAAAGTATCGCTTGAGGTACGAACTCGAATAGACCAGATAGGCGAACGACACCGAGTGGCTTTCGGGAAAGCCGAAGTTCGCGAATGCTGCGAGTTTGTCGAAGATCTGTTGAGCGATATCACCGGTGATACCGCGTTCGGCCATGCCTTCAAACAATCGACCACGCAAACGTTCCATACGTTCGGAACTTCGCTTTGACCCCATGGCTTGGCGCAGCTGATCGGCCTCGCCCGGACTGAAACCGGCAACGTCGATCGCCATCTGCATGAGTTGCTCCTGAAATAACGGAATGCCCAAGGTCTTGGCCAACGAAGGTTCAAGCAACGGATGCAGATAGGTCACTTTCTCGAGACCGTTGCGGCGGCGGATATACGGATGCACCGAGTTGCCTTGAATGGGACCAGGGCGAATAAGTGCTACTTCAACCACAAGGTCGTAGAACTTGCGCGGTTTTAAGCGCGGCAGCGTGGCCATCTGAGCGCGACTCTCGACCTGGAACACACCAACCGAATCAGCGATGCACAACATGTCGTACACAGCGTCGTCTTGCGGCACCTCGGCGATATCAATGCTTAAGCCATATGTTGCAGCCACTGCATCGACGGTGTTGTGAAGTGCGGTGAGCATGCCGAGACCGAGAAGGTCGAACTTCACCAAACCCGCTGCGGCGCAATCGTCCTTATCCCATTGCAAAACGCTTCGGTTTTCGCGACGAGCCCATTCGACCGGACACACCTCGATGATGGGACGATCGCAAAGCACCATGCCGCCGGAATGAATACCGAGATGGCGCGGTGCATGTTCGATCTGTGCGGCCAACTCGACCACAGCTTGCGGAATGATGTCGGAATCGGGTTCGGGCGTAACAGCGTTGGCGTTGTCTTCAAGTTGGGCAATGAGCGAGCCCCAACGATCGACATTTTTGGCCCATGCATCGGCCTGACCCGGTGCATAGCCAAGCGCACTGGCCATATCGCGCACTGCCGAACGCGGCCGATAGGTAATGACGTTGGCTACCTGTGCGGCGTAGTGACGGCCATAACGTTGGTAGACGTATTGAATGACTTCTTCACGTCGACCAGATTCGATGTCGATGTCGATGTCGGGCGGACCATCGCGCTCGGGCGAAAGAAACCGTTCGAACAACAAACCCAACTCGATGGCATCGGCTTTGGTGACGCCTAACGCGAAACACACTGCGGAGTTGGCAGCCGACCCACGACCTTGGCAGTAGATGTCGTTGCGACGACAAAAGTCGACAAGGTCGTGAACGATCAGGAAGTAACCGGGGAACCCGAGTTGTTCAATAATGGAAAGTTCATGATCGATCTGTGCCCATGCGCCACCAACGCGTTCACGATGACGAGGCCCATAGCGACGTTCAGCGCCGCGTTCAGTCAGACGCCGTAGATACCCCATTTCATCGAGCCCATCGGGACACGGAAATGGCGGAAGATTGGGCGCCACAAGTTTCAAATCGAACGCGCAGGCTTGACCCAACTCCCCCGCTCGTTCCACCACACCGGGATAACGGGCGAACCTTCGGGCTTGTTCGAAACCTGACCGAAGATGCGCACCAGCACCTGCCGGTAGCCAACCATCGATTTCGTCGAGACTGCGACGAGAGCGCACTGCGGCTAGCGCAGTTGCGAGTGGACGTTCTGCTGGCGTTGCATAATGCGCGTTGGTCGTTGCAACAAGATCGACATCGCCGCGTAGCGCGATCTGCATCAGTGCATCGTTACGAACTGAATCAAGCGGATGGCCGTGATCCCATAACTCGACCGCGAGGTTGTCGCGACCAAAAGTGTTGACGAGCAACGCAAGCTGGTCGGCCGCTGCCGCAGGACCGTGATGTTCGAGCGCGGAAGCAACGGCACCTTTGCGACAGCCCGTGAGCACCAACCAGTGATTGCGATCGGCCGCCGGTGCCGCTGCGCCACCGAGTGCGCATAGTTCGGCAAGCGACGCGCGCGGTGCGCCCTTTTCGCCACGCAGTTGCGCTTCGCTCAGCGCACGCGCCAACAGCGCATAGCCACGGGGATTGCGAGCAAGAACAATGAGATGCGATTCGCCCGCGGCAGCGCCTGGGTCGGGGTCGGCCGCTGGTGGCGCTGTGCGCCCCAACGTGAGTTCGGCCCCGAAGATGGTGGGCAGCCCGACAGCACGTGCCGCCTCGGCGAAACGAACAACGCCGTAGAACCCGTTGTGGTCAGTAAGGGCGAGCGCGCTGAGCTCCAGTCGCATCGCCTCGACGGCCAGCGCTTCAGGAGTACTGGCCCCGTCGAGGAAACTGAACTGGGAATGGCAATGCAGTTCTGCATAGGACTCCGACCCCATGGGTCCACCGTATCGAACATGTGTTCGATACGGCAAGTGCCCCTTCCCTTCCCCCCGTTCCCTGGTTCTACGATCGCCCGACCAGATGGCGGGGGGCCATCGACATACAGGGGGTGCAACCCATGTCCGAGACCGAACTCGACGCATTGCGTCAGGAAATCGCTCAGTTGCGCGACGAACTCCATGAACTGCGACCGGCAACTGCGATCTCGCGACGTCACGCGTTGCGCAGTGCCGGTGTGGTCGCTGCAGGCGCGCTCGCAGGGGGTATCGCCACTATTGCCAGCGCCGGACCAGTGGCTGCTGCTTCCGGCAATTTCACCGGAGATCCCGCAGTCACCGCCGATGCAATGACAGGTTCTGGGGTCGCGGCGACCTCGGTGTCTGGCCCTGCGGTTACTGCATCGACGTCCTCACAAGCAGACGCCGCAATTGTGGCCACGAATCCCAACTGGTTCGGTGTTGCCGGAACCGGAACGATAGGAGTTGTTGGTACCGCTACTGCAGCGGGGACGACAGGTGTGAGCGGCATCGCCGACAGCACAGTTAGCGGTTCAGGCGGATCGTTCTCGGGACCCAACGGCGTGACGATCAATGGAACTTCAGTCACTGTTCAGATGCAACCGGCAGCAAGCGGGGCTCCTCCGTCGACGCAGAACTCCTACACCAGAGGCGCTCTCGTCGTTGATAACGCCGGCGCACTTTGGTACTGCGTTACGAGCGGCACACCTGGAACCTGGCGACAACTTTCCGGCGCAACAACTGCAGGCGCCTATCACCCGGTGACCCCTGGTCGCGTCTACGACAGTCGGTGCGCGCAACCGTCGCCAGGGCCAATTGCATCGGGCGGCATACGGCTGCTTTCTGTGGCCGCACAACGCAACATCACCACTGGCGCAGTCACGAACGCGAACTTCATCCCCGCTAACGCCACCGCTGTCTTTGCGAATGTCGCAGTCGTCAACACAGTCGACGCCGGCTATCTCACCATCAACCCTGGCGGCGTGACGACGGTGAGTGCGTCGACCATCAATTGGGGAACGAGCAATCAGACTCAATCAAATGGCGTGAGCCTCACCCTCGACAACGCGCGCCAAGTCACCGTGATTGCCGGCGGCCCTGGTTCCACCGATTTCCTCATCGACGTCTTCGGCTACTGGCTGTAGCCGGCGATCAGATTCCTAACTCGGGAACCAGCCAACAACATCGACCAACACCGGAGTGATCCCGTCTCTGTTGAAGAGCGTGATCTTTCCACCAGTGCCGAGTTTCACGATCACCATGTTCGCGATCGTCTGTCCTCCCACGAAATTCAGATTCGACGCGGTCGGCTGCGCTGCGCCAAATGGATAGACGGTGAGATAGTTGCTTGCAGTAGACCCAACAACCGTGACATTCAGCGCTACTGAGCCCACACCTGAAGACGGGATTGATCCCCGGCCTGTGATTTGCAGTGGATATGCCTGAGCTGGCGTAAGCGGGCCAAGCCCTTCGTTTTGACCGTCAATGGTGTCGCAACCGATACATGAGCGCGTATCCATGAACCGTTGCGGAACAATGCCGGTGTATTCAGAGACAGATGGGAACCATCCGACAACGTCAACCAACACCTGAGTTGAACCTGCATTGTTGAAGATGGCGATCTTGCCGTCGTTTCCGACTTTCGCGATCACCATGTTCGCGATCGTTTGACCTGCAGTGAAATTGAGATTCGAAGCAGTGGGCTGTGGCGCACCCGATGGGTACACGGTCAGATAATTCGAAGCGGTCGGAGACGCCACCGTCACATTGAGAGCAACCGCCCCGACTCCAGTGAGCGGAATCGTTCCGCGACCCACGACTGGCAGAAAAAATGTTTGTTGAGCGACAAGTGCTCCTTCCGCTTCGTACAGACCGTCAATCGTGTCGCAACCACTACACGAACGCGTGTCTAGTAAACGTTGTGGATCCACGCCGGTGTAGTCGGACCCATCGGGGAACCAGCCGACAACGTCCACGATTACTTGCGTTGACCCGCCCTCGTTGTAAATCGCGATCTTTCCGTCGTTCCCAACTTTCACGATCGCCATATTCGGGATGGTCTGGCCAGCGACGAAATTGATATTCGACGCGTTGGGCTTTGGCGTACCACTCGGATAGACCGTGACGTAATTCGAAGCTGTTGGCGATACAACTGTCACATTCACCGCAACTGCATCGACCCCAGTACTCGGAATACCGGCACGCCCCCCAACGACAAGCGTGCGCACATTCATCAGACCTTGGCCAACCGCCCCGCAGCCAAGATCATTTCCGTCAAATGTTCTTGCACCGGTTGCCATCGAACGCGTATCGAGAAACCGGGCAGGAGTCAGTGGGACATAGTCCGCAGGCACAGCAGGGACACTCGACATTGGAATCGCTGCCGATGACCGCCCTGGCCCGACACCACTTGTTCCGGTGGGGACGACCGTAAAGACATACGACTTCGTAGGATCAAGTCCGGTGACTGTGCACGTAAGCCCCGAGGTCGTGCAGGACTGGCCACCTGGTGCAGCCGTCACCTTGTAACTACTCAGCGTTCCCGACCCTGGCGATCCTGCCGTCCACGACACTGCGACTTGCGATCCCGACGCAACGCCAGTTACAGGTCCTGTTGGTCCCGGGAGTCCCACAATCGCAGTGTTGAGCTTCACGCTTGGTTGCGTGTAGCCAGTAACTAGTCCACCAGAATCTTCGAGCAACACAACGGTGTCGCTAACTGTCCCCTGTCGGAGAATTGCAATCGCGCCCGAAACCGCGGGGGTTGCCATCGAGGTTCCCGCCATGGGCGCGATCCCGTCACAGGGGATCGATGACGTCAGCGTTCCCGGCGCAAACACATTTACTTGTGGTCCAATATTCGAATAACTGGCTCGCAGATCCGCACCCGATCCACCAGTGAGCGCCGACACCGTAACGACGTTGGAAAGACATGCCGGCGCCGACACCCCGGTGGTGCGCGATTCATTGCCAGCCGCGACAACGGTCACGATGCCGACATTGAGCAATTGCTGCACCTTGCTGTAGGTGCTTGCCTCAGTTGTGTTGCAAAAACCCGTATATAAAAGTCCATCACCGAGACTGAGATTCACCGCCGTGAGTCCGGGAAAATCGGCACGACGGTTGTAGAGCCACTGGAGCGCACGATCAATGTCTCCGGTAGTTGAGGTGATGCGATTTGTTGCGTACTTATAGGAAAACACCTGCACCGAAATCAACGATGCCTCTGGGGCAATTCCCGAGTTCCCAGTTCCGTCCCCACCAACGGCAATTCCGGCAACGTGTGTCCCGTGAGTACATTCCTTCTGCGTCCCAATGACAATGTCAACCGGACACGGAGCACCAGCGCCAACTCTCGAGGGCTCGTTCACGCTCATCGATGCCCCACCTGGACAGGTCGTTGAATAGCCGATCGCCGAAGCGAAACACGCTTCACCAACCGTTTTTTGCACCGTCCCGTTCATCAAGAACGGATGATCGGTCTGCACTCCGGTATCGAGCACCGCGATCGTTTTCCCGGCACCTTTGAACCCAGACGCCCATGCTCCAGTTATTGGCGTGCTCGCTCCCATCGTTGCCAGATTGGCACTCGCTCCAAGTTCGCTCGAAAGCTCTTCCGTACTTGAGACTTCGGCTGGATAGAACTCATGCAACGCCCATTGCACACGCCGAATACCCGGGCGTTGCTGCAGGACGGAGAGTGCACGCGCGTCGATAATCAAATTCGCAGTTGGAACCGTTGGGGTCTCACCTGCAACTGACCAACTTCCCACTGGTAACGATTCGGTGATCGAATCGATCCCCGCTTGCACTTGTGCGCGCTTCTCGTCGTCGGTTCCTGAAATCTGTGCATCGAAAACCACGAGCACTTCAGTCGTACCCGTTGCTGCGATCGCTGCTTCTACTTCTGGTGCAACTCGCTCCGCTGGGGCAACAGCCGGCAACGGATCATTCGGCGCCAACGACTTGCCGACTTCGGTCGTCGACGTCGTCGGAGGTGTCGCCACCGGCGGCGCATCAGTTGCCGTGGTATCCGTTCCAGGTCGTGCCGCAATCCAGAATCCACCACCCGCGACCAGAACGAGCAGTGCCACACAGAGGACAAGTGCTCGAAGTAGGCGTGAGGACATGAGGGACTCTGATCGAAACAGGACGGGTAAAAACGGGCGAACCCAGCCACGCTGGCTTCATCCGTGCAACCGTTGAGGTCAGATCAGACGTTACGTCACACCCCGCATTTGGCGTATTCGGGCAAGCCCTAGTCCGCGCCAACGCTCCACCCGTGGTCCTTCGGGTCTGAAACTACGCCGCAGCAATGACCGTGTCGGTAGTGCCCACCGCCTTCTGTGCGATCGCTATGGGGCGCCGCTCAGTCATAGACCGCTTCGACCGACCAACTCCCCTGTTCAATCTGTACGAGCAACGCCCGACCATCGGCCAGTGCCAACTGTAAGCGGGCACGGCGACGATGCGTGAGTTGATCCCACCATCGCTCATCGCATGGCCATGGCCCGGCCCACCCCGCGATCGAGACCTCGCCTCGTGCCGCGTCACCGAATTTCACCATTGAAGGTTCAGCGCTCAGCGTTCCCCGCCCACTGACCCATACCGCAGCGCCGCGCGCATCA
>JBIIVE010000074.1:0-10955 GCA_044339605.1 Acidimicrobiales bacterium | reverse complement strand
TGGAATCGCCTGCCTGCAATGAGGCTTGGGCTTGTCCAGTGAGACCTTGCGCCTGGAGAATCAAATTTGAACTGTCCTGACGAATATCACCGGTGAGTCCTTGGCCAGGCGCTCTTGTTCCGGCGTTACGGAACACAAGCCAACTTGCACCGACCGCCAGTGCCCCGACGAGAACAAGGCCGAGAGCGGTTCGCTGCCAGTTGCGTTGCGGACGAAGCGACTTCACTGCTGCAGTTCGGTCCTCGATCGCACGGATCACAGCGGCGGCGCGCGCGGTGTAATCGTCCTTCAGTTCCTCGAAGTCTGAATCATCGACATCGCCAGCTGCATGCTCGCGTTCGAGATCCTCGAGAGACCGAAGGAGAAAATCGCGCTCCTCCTCAAGTGCAGCCAAGGCATCGGGATCAAGCTCTCGGCGTCGGGCTGATGTCGATGCCGACTTCGACATGGACTTGCCCTTAGGGGAAGTTGTGGCGACTGCTTCACGCGCAGCGCGCCGGGCAGCGGTTCCGCCTGTAGGCGTTGTCACCGCGATGCTCCCTCGCCATGCGGGTCGTTCTCGTCGGCCGCTTCTTCGGGGTGAAGTGCCGAAGCAACAAGTTCACGGTCTTCGTCAGTTGCGCGCTCTTGCGGCATCGACGACCAACGCCGGAACACGATCACCAGCGCAGCGATACCAATGGCAAGCGCAACGACCGGAAGTATCCACACCAATACGTTCACCCCTGAGGCTGAAGGTGTCAGGAGAACCGCCTGACCGTACTTGGCTGCATAGAACGATCGGATCTCGTCGTCGGACTGTCCCTGCTGGACTTGTTCAGCGATCTGGCGACGAATCTCCTGCGAAGCGGGAGCGTTTGATTCAGCAACCGATTCACCGGAACACACCGGGCACTTCACTGTTCGAGAAAGCGAACTGACACGATCTTGCGCGGTTGGAGCTGTGCGAGTTCCAAAAGCCGCAACTGAGAGAGCGGAAAAGGCAACGACAGCAACCACGATCCATGGGCCCCAGCGACGAATCGGTGATCCCTTTGCAAAGACGGACGACGAACTCATTTGGTCGCCGTCCCTGTCCCCGCAACTGCCATGCCGCCATTGTCGGCAATTACTTTGTCGAGACCAGCAGCGGTGACCCCGCCAAAGAAACCCGCGACCACGAGGCCGCTAGGCGCAACCATGTAGGACTCGGGAACTTTGGTCACGCCGTAATCAAGGGCAATCAATCCCGTGTCACTCGAAATGACCGGCCATGTATTGCGCTCCGTGACCCAATAGTCACGAATGGAATCGGCGTCATCAGAGAAGGCAACGCTCACCACTTGGACCGGCTCACCTTCATGTGAATCAATGAACTGCTGGATCTGTGGATCCTCGAGACGACAAGGTGTGCACCAGGTCGCAAAGAAGTTCACCAGTACCCACTCACCGCGATGATTCGCCATCCGGAAGGTTGAACCGTCCAGATCCGCTCCGGTGAAGTCTGGCGCTGCTTGACCAACGATCTGGCTCGAAATTGGAGTACTCGTGCCACGCGTGGCAAGAAGAGCAATCAGCGCAACAAGGACAATGCCAACAGCAATCGCTGCGTTACGTGCGAGCTTGCTGCCGCCTCGTGGGGTCACTGCCTCGCCGGATGAGGCCGTCATACGGTGACCACGGTCGAATCTTTCGGAGGCTCAACCGCTACCGGCGCAGAAACAGCGTCGAGCGGATTGCGACGACGGCCAGGGAACACTGCGAGCAGAGTGCCGAGCGCCATCACTCCGCCACCGATCCATAGCCACATGATGAGCGGCTGCACCGTGACGCGAATGGTTACCGAACCGTTTTCGCCATCTTTGATGTCGATCACGGACAAGACGACATCATCGGTAAAGGTCGTACGAACCGAAGGCGTTCCAATTGTTTGATTGCCATTCGCGAACTTGTTGAGCGAAGGAGCCCAGGGACCGGTGCCGTCGATAGTGATGAGTACCTGGTCGACGATCTTGGCGGACTCTTGCTTGATGTTCTGACCCACGTAGACCAACTCGTGACCAGCGAACTGCGCAGATTGACCCTGCGTAAGCGTGAACTCGGCTTGGCGAACGTAACTGCTGCTTGCCGCAAACGCGACGGCGATCATCACCACGCCAAGATGAACGATCATCCCACCGTTTGCCCGGCCAATAAGACCACGCCAGCCCTGACGTCGGGTAGCGAGCACAACTTGGCGACCAGCAGAGCCCGCAGCGAATCCGCCGAGCCCGAATGCCAACACCGGAGCAAAGCCGCGGGCACCGATAACGACCGCGAAGATCATCGAGCCAACACCGATCCACGCAGGCCAAATCAAACGATGGCGCAACAACTCTCCGCTGGCCTTACGCCAAGGAAGAACTGGCGCAATCGCCATAAGGAAAAGCAGCGTCAATCCGATCGGCATGGTCATTCGATTGAAGTACGGGACTCCAACCGAAATTCGGTCGTCGTTGATGGCTTCAACTATCAGCGGAAACAACGTGCCAAGAAGGATCACGAATGCAAAGGCCGCAAACAGAACGTTGTTCGCGAGGAATGCCCCTTCGCGAGACAACGGAGAATCAATTCGGCCGGGCGATCGCAAGCGATCGCCGCGCCATCCGATGAGCACAACCGTTGACAGCACGATAAGTGCAAAGAAGGAAATAAGTGCGACACCTATTCCCGATGTGGTGAATGCGTGGACCGATTCAATAACGCCAGATCGTGTGATGAATGTGCCGAGGATCGTGAGCGCAAACGTTGCGCACAGCAGTGAGATGTTCCAGACCCGCAACATGCCACGGCGTTCCTGCACAAGCACCGAATGCAAATACGCAGTGCCGGTAAGCCATGGCATCAATGAAGCGTTTTCCACTGGGTCCCACGCCCAGTAGCCGCCCCAACCGAGAACTTCGTACGACCACCAAGAACCAAGAATGATTCCGGCAGTGAGGAAACCCCAAGCGATGAGAGTCCAGCGACGAGTAGCGAGCAACCAACCTTCGCCCACGCGACCCGTGATTAACGCAGCGATAGCGAAGGCAAACGGAACGGTGAACCCGACGTAGCCGAGGTACAGCATCGGCGGATGGAACGCCATGAGCGGATGGTTCTGCAGCAACGGATTCGGACCTGGACCATCGAAACCAACTGATGGGGAGAAACTCTTAAATGGATTGGCTGGTCCAACCAGCATCCAGAAGAAGAAAATGCAGACGATAAGCATCGTGAAGATCGCCCAACCAACAAGCGGATCAGCAAGACGCTTTCGGAACTTGACCACAACTGCCATGAGGTAGCCACCGAGGATGAGCGCCCAAAGGATGATCGAACCTTCGAGGGCTCCCCACAACGTTGCAAAGTTGTAAATCGCCGGGGTTTTCGTCGAACCGTTGTCGGCGACGTACAACACTGTGAAGTCACGGGTAATGAGTGCTCGTTCCATCGCGATCGCAGCGAGGAGCCCCCCGAGGAAGACCAGTCCCGCATACCAACGAGACAACCGAACAAGTTCGGGACGATGACGGATAAGTCCGTAACCAACAGTGACGGCACCAAGAATCGCCGCAGCAAAACCAAGAGTGACTCCTGCACGTCCAAGTGCGAGATTCACGAGCCGCTCCGAACCGTGGTGACGGGAACGTTTCCGTTCACCTCGGCCTGGTTGAGACGATCGGCTTCCTCTTCTTTGTAGACCTCGCTGTGCTTCACAATCATGAGATCTGAGTCATAGGTGGTTGAACCAACGGCCACAAAATGTCCTTCGAGTAGAACCGCTTGGTTCTCTTTGAACATTTCGGGCGGATCGCCAACGTGTTGAACCGTTATCGGCACCCCGTTGTACGCGATTTCAAATGTGACTCCATCGCCGGTTTGCACGATGGTTCCGGGAACAACGGTCCCTTGCAAACGAAACCGCTTCACGCCAAGTGATTCACGTTGAGCAACTGCTTCGTCGGCATTTCGATAGAAGGTGGTAGCGCTTCCGAGCGCCTGCACAACCACAAAACCTCCGACTGCGATGACCGCGACGAGAACCGCTAAAGCCGGACGACTCATTCGACGCTTCTTGCGAGGCGCGGCCGATGCGGCATCGCCACCTTCAGATTCGGGACCGGTACGCGGTGTCAGCTCCATCGGCGCTTCTCCGGTGGAACCTGCTTACTTAAGCGACGACCACGCACAACCGTGGCAAGCGCGTAGGCGCCCATGCCACCAAACACAACGGCCCATGCAGCGGCCACGTATGGCCACGTTCCCGTGGCTTGAGCAATGACCAACGTGGTGCTCACGAGATCACCCCTTCGGCGCGACGTTCAGCGATTGCCGTGTCAAGACCTTCAGCTTCGAGTTGCTCTTCGAGCCACGCAACCCGGAATCTATGGATGACCATCCAAATGAAAACCAGCGTGATCGCAACAAAGCCAGTGAAGAGAGAAAAGAGCATCAAGCCCTGAATCTCTGCACCCGACAGCGAGAGGGTTGGCGTTTGATGCAGGGTGCGCCACCACTGAACTGATTGGCGCACAATGATGATGTTCGGCACGAGCAGAAGTCCAATGATTGCTGCGCGCTTGGCACGAACTTCGTAGTCGGCCGCAAGGCGGCGGACCGCGAGATACCCGAGCAGCAACAGCATGAGGAGCGCTTCAGAGGTAAGTCGCGCATCCCACACCCAGTAGACGCCCCATGTGGGTCGACCCCAGAGCATTCCGGTGATGAGCGTGAACGCCGTGAACAGTGCTGCGACTTCAGCCCCTGCGTAGGCGACGAGTTCCCACCACTGCGACTTGCGCCACAAGTAAACCGCCGAACCGATTGCAGTGAGGAAACAGCCAGCGTACGAAAGCATCGCCGACGGAACGTGCACGTACATGATCCGAACTGAATCACCTTGACTCTCGTCGGCCGGACTCAGTATGAGCCCAAAGAGCACGAGTACTCCGAGAGCAATGAGCGTGACGATGCCGAGGATCATGGTGGCGCGCGAACCGGTAGAGGTCGGCCCGATAGCGCTGGCCTCAACTGACCCGACGGTCTCGGTGGTCACGATTCCTCCATCAAGGTGCCGAATCCGAAGATTCCGGCCACCGCATACACAACAGCGAACACACTCATCAACCCAACCCACGGCCAGCCCTCGGACGGTGTTCCGCTGAGCGCTGCCTCGAAGGCACGGGTCGCTCCGATTAACACCGGAGCGAGTACTGGCAACAGTAGAAGTGGAAGGAGGGTTTCACGAACTCGGAGACCCGCTGCCACCACGCCAAAGAGGGTACCGGCGGTCGAGATCGCCGCGGTCGCGACCACGATCGTGGCCATCAGCAGAAGCCAGCCGGTGATCGAGGTGCCATAAAGCGCAGCCACTCCGACGCCGAGAAGGACCTCAAGAACGAGCAATTGCACCGCCACCGACAGGGTCTTACCGATATAAATGCCGGACGGGGATAACCCTGAAAGCCGGAGGGCATCGGTCACACCGTCGGCCGCTTCGAGCGAGAACGCCCGCTGCATCGCTAACAGGCCGCTGAAAAGTACGGCGATCCAATAGAGGCCCGGAGTGGCCTTTTCAAGAAGTCCGCGGTCGGGATCAAGAGCGAACGCGAACAGCACCAAAACAAGAAGGGCAAACGGGATGACCTGGTTGATCGCTACCCGTGAGCGAATCTCAAGTTTGAGATCCTTGCGAGCGATCAGCCATGCGTCAGACAACATGAACATCACCGCCACCCGTGCCCTCATCAAGAGCAACTCCGCCGCCGAGCGTCACGATCTCGTCAGCAAGCTCGATTGAGCGGTCGAGTTCATGAGAACTCAGGATGATCGTTGCTCCAGCCGCGGCCGCGTCTCGAATGAGGGCATCAACGATGTCGCGTCCTTCTTTGTCGAGACCCGCATGCGGTTCGTCAAGCAGCCAAAGTTCGGGACGTCGCGCCAGCAAACAGGCAAGAGAGGTTCGCCGCCTCTGACCAGTGGACAAACGGCCAACTGCGACATCGCGCAATCGACCATCGAGACCAAGTTGTGCCATTGCCGCTTCGGCATCGACCATGTCGGCGCGCGCTGCCCGCGTCCAGAAATGAACATTGTCGGCAACCGTGAGTTCGTCATAGAGGCCAGTTCCGTGCGCGAGCAACCCAACCCGGTGCCGCACGGCGCGCCGGTCTTCACGAAGGTCGACACCCAACACAACTGCCTCACCAGAAGTAACTGGTACCAACCCGGCAAGGGCGCGCAACAACGTGGTCTTTCCCGCCCCATTCGCGCCGCGCAGAAGAACGATTCGGCGGCGGTCGACATCGAGATCGACACCGGCAAGGGCAGGGAATCGACCGAGCAGGGCCACCGCCCCGCGGAGGTGGACCACGGGCTCTGTCCCGGACCGGAATGTGGGGTCGTCTCGCTCCATGAGGTGTCTTGAGGGTAGTGGTCGCTCCCGCCGTGAGACCAAGCGACCGGCCTCGCTAGGGTTCGCTCGTGCAGTTGTGGAGCGTCGTGGGCGCGATCGGGCGGTTCATGATGCGAGCTGGCGTCGTGATTCTGCTGTTCGTCGCCTATCAACTCTGGGGAACGGGACTGTCCACAGCTCGAGCTCAGGACAATCTCACGAAAGAGTTCGCCACCCAGATCGCCGAGTTCACACCGCCATCGGCGTCACCAGAGGCACAACCGGTTGTCACCGCTCCGACCGATCTCCCAATCCCTGAACTGGGAGACCCCATCGCGCGAATCACGATGAAGACCATCGATTCGGACTTCGTGATGGTGCAGGGCGTTGATCTCAAATGGCTGCAAGAAGGCCCGGGGCATTTCCCTCAAACACCACTACCTGGTCAACCAGGCAACGCCGCCGTTGCTGGACACCGAACTACCTATCAGGCACCGTTCAATCGCATCGATGAGCTCGTGCCAGGCGACATGATCACGGTGCAGACGCTGCAAGGAACCTTCACCTACAACGTTGATGCCTACATCGATCCGAACGACGGGACGACCTCGGGCCACTTCATCGTGTCGCCGAACAATCTTTCCATCCTCGATCAAAACTTCGGCAACCGGTTGACCCTCATGGCCTGCCATCCAAAGTTCAGCGCCGCGCAACGCATCGTGGTGACTGCGACCCTCACCTCGAATCCAGCGCCGGCAACCCCGATCCCCACCTACGACGGGGTTACCACCGATGCTTCAGCTGATGCACTCGCTGGTGGAGACTCCTCGGCCTGGCCGGCCGTAATCGCGTGGTCACTCCTCACTGGGCTCGTATGGTTCGGGACCTGGTGGCTGGCCGGCTTCTGGACACCTTCACTGATGCGAAAGCGAGCACAACGCGTGACACGCTTCAAGGATTGGAAGTTCCTCACCACCTATGCCATCGGCACGCCGATTGTTTTGGTGATGATGTTCTTTGCCTTCACCAACATCGCCCGACTCCTCCCTGCGTCGTATTGATCATGCCCACACGCCATCGACTCACCGTCATCGTTGCCGCCCTCGCCGTCGCATCGCTCGCGCTTGTCGCCTGCTCTTCTTCGTCAACAAGTTCCTCGTCTCCTACGACCACTGCCAGCACAACCACCACCGCCCCGGGCCCAACAACAACAACAACTCTCGAACCTGAAGCCGGAGTCGGCCGGATCTCCTTCGTCTATGGACCGGTTACCGGCGACTGCATCGATCTGCGTTCAGTGGCAACGGGCAGAGCGGTCACGACCAGAGCCGTACCCACCGCCGACGCCACGTTGAAAAGCGATAAAGACGTGATCTTGCGCCTGAACTGCGATCTTCCTCACCAATACGAGGTCATCGCCACCCCATCGGCGGGTCTCGCTCCGACTCCGACCCCGACCACTGAGCAATTCGTCGCCGCCGCCAAGAAAGCATGCCCGGCAGCGTTCAAGACCTACGTAGGCATCTCCTACCCGGGCTCTTCGTTGGAAGTTGGCTGGGTTCTGCCCTCCGAAGAGCAACGCAACCGCGGTGTACAGGTCATCGGCTGCACGGCATTCGATCCAAAAGGCAAACTCACCGGATCGGTCAAAGACTCCAAGCGCTAGCTCGTTCGCACCGACCAGCGCTCGTTGCAAACACGTCACAAGCGCGTAGCGCGCGACCGCATGTGAGTATCCACCACCCCGACGCGCGGCGGTTCTAAATTTTTTTCATGGTGCTCGTGATTGCTGCTCTCCTCCTCGCAGTTCTCCTCGTCATCGCTCTTCTTGCCAACCGCCGATCCGGCGAAGCTCCCCATGCGCGCATCACTCGCCGCCCTGCCGAGGTTCGTCTTCCAATCGGGGCTGACGCGGCACTTTGGTCAATCGTCGAGGTTGTCCCCGACCCGCGCAATCATCTGGCTCTCACCCGCGACCTCACCGGAGAGGTTCGTATCTCAGGCACGTTGCTCGACCCAGCAGTACGTGCCAGCACGATCGTGCCGCCGCCCCGTCCGGTTCCGGCTGGTGGAAGTTCCGTTCGCATTCTCACTGCAGCCGAGATCGAACGTGAAGATGCAGCAGCAGCGTCCGAAGCTGCTCGTATCAACCGCGCTTCCTGAGTTACTCCTCGCGCAACTTCAGCGAGGCTGAACAACCGCAGCAAGTGCAGCCCACGATTGCGGTGCTGCACCTAAGCCAGTGCCATCGCTCGCGTCCCAATACTCGGCCCAAGAAGATGCAAGCGCACTGCGTGTGAGCATGGCGGCGATTGCTCTTGCGTCTTCCGCTCGATCATGTCGACACGCAGCGATCCAAAACAAATAGGTGAGTTGTGGCCACGCTGGTCCACGCCAGTAGGTGCGTGATTCGAAGGTTGGTTCATCGCGGTGCATGCCCGCAGGACCACACGCGCCTCCGAAGGCAGCTTCGTCACGCAGGTTCGTAAAAACCCCTTCAATCACTGATTTATCGGTTGCTACCAACACCGGCAACAGCGCATCGAGCGAACGCGCGCGACCTGAATCGGACGCCGAGTCGCCAGTGTCGACCCAGGTTCCGAGTTGTTCGTCCCACTGGGCAAGCAGTCGACGACTCAAGACATCTGCTTTCTCGATCAACGCGTCATCGCCAGTGACCGATGCGAGTTCATACGCATTGAATGCAACGAGTGCGTTGAATCCGCAACTCGCGACAACAAACGATGGATTCGAAATCGGTGAACCCAATCCTGAATGTTGCACCGATGCGACGAGTGCACCTTTGGTCTCACGCCACGTGCTGACGTCCCAGCCACCGGGGCACCAATGATCCCAGCGAGGACAATCGTCGCCCCCGCTCTCCCACGGATGGCACAAGGCAATCAAACCGTCGACGCGCGACCGAAGGTCAAAGAGAAAAGTAAGTCCGTCTGTTGCTTTGCCTACGAGGTCGCTAACGTCGATGTTGCGACGGGCGAGTTCGGCAACTGCATGCCCAAACATCGGAGGCTGCGTGATTGACGAGTGACCTTCGCGCTTCCAAAAGTCGCCGTGATGGTTCGGGGAAAACTCGTAATCGACATGCGGAACGAATCCTTCGGCGTTCTGCGTTCGGAAGAGGTGCGCAAGTTCGCTCCGCGCCCGATCCGCCTCGCCGAGGTCGGCCCAGGTGATGGCGTGGAAACAGGAGTCCCACAGCCACTGGAACGGATAGACCTCGGCATTGGGGACGGTGTAGCCCTGTGGTCGCCAGTTGGACTCGAGTACGGCCCGAGCCGAGGCCCGGACCAACTCGGGATCGGCCGGTAGCGTGAGGTCTTCGCCGTCGATCCCGTCGGTCACCCTCGTCCCCTTCTGGTGTCAATGTCCACGTGCGCTGTGCTTTCGTTCCGTCTCGGCGGTACTGATGGAGTGTCCATCGTGGCCGATACCTGGATCAACGCGCTGCATCGTGCCGGATTCGAGGTGCGAACCGTCGCCGGTGAGGGAAATGTGGACGTTCTCCTCCCCGACCTTGCGATCGGCCGATGGCCCGATGGGAATTCGGGGCTCCATGGTCCCGAAGCGGCAACCGAAGCCGATATCGCCCAGCTTTGCGAACTCGTCTCGGCCGCCCTCGCCGATTGCGACCTCGTCGTTGTCGAGAACCTTGGGTCCATCCCTATGAACCTTCCCGCTGCGATGGCGGTGGCACGGGCTCGTGAAGGCCAGCCAACCATTTGGCATCACCACGACCCCGCCTGGCAGCGCGACCGTTACGCCAACGTCGTTGAACTGCCTCCCCGAGAAGCCGTTCCCAGTGGCCAGTGGCGTCACGTCACCATCAATGAACTCACCCGACAGCAGTTCCTTGACCGGGGATTCACTGCAACGACCATCTTCAACGGATTCGACGTGCATGCTGATCTCGGCGATCGCGAAAGCGAACGTCGCCGTCTCGGATTTGGCGCCGACGAGTTAGTTCTCGTGCATCCCGTTCGAGCAATCGAACGCAAGAACGTTCCGCTTGCCATCCACATTGCACAACAACTCGGTGCGACGTACTGGATCACTGGTCCGGCCGAAGAGGGCTACACCGACACGCTCGAGTCGCTTCTCGATGGCGCGCGCTCCACCGGACTCAACGTTGTTCACGAGCCGTCGACCTCACTGGCCGACATGTACGCCGCGAGCGATGTTGTCGTCTTCCCCTCCACATGGGAAGGATTCGGCAACCCACCAATCGATGCAGCCATCCATCGACGACCAGCAATTGTTGGCCACTATCTCGTCGCCGAGGAACTTCGAGCGCTGGGATTCATCTGGTTCGACCCGGACAACCTTGACGCCCTCAAGACATGGATTTCCGCACCCGATGAATCGTTGCTTGACCACAACTTTGAGGTCGTCGCGTCTGCGCTTTCGCTCGAAGTCATGCAGTCGGTACTGACCGACCTCCTCGATGAGGCAGGCTGGTTGCCGTGACCGAACAGCCCGATTACTCGAACGACCCCGTGCGCATGCGCCGCGCTCAGATCGCACATGCTGCTTCGCTGGCCCA
>JBIIVE010000067.1:0-12088 GCA_044339605.1 Acidimicrobiales bacterium | reverse complement strand
ACGAAAAGAAGATGGTGCCCACCGGAGGTGCGTCATGAGTGCAATTCTCAGCACGCAGGATGTTGTCGTTCGCTTCGGGGTTCTTCAAGCCGTCTCTCAAGCTTCTATCGAAGTTGTCGAGGGTCGAGTCACGGGTTTGATCGGCCCCAATGGTGCCGGCAAAACCACACTCTTCAACGTCATCACCGGGTTGCAGGAACCAACTGCCGGCAAGGTGTTCTTCGATGGCAAGGACATTACGAACAAGAATCCGTTTAAGCGAGCCCGCATGGGTATTGCGCGAACCTTCCAGAAACTAGAGGTGTTCGGAAGCCTTTCTGCTCGAGAGAACATCCTTGTCGCTGCCGAACAACGAAAGACGTGGGATCGTTCCGGTTTTGATCCGAATCAGGTCTGCAACGAAATTCTCGAAAAGGTCGGACTCTCCGACGTTTCGGAGTTCATGGTTGGGACCCTGCCAACGGGTACTGCACGGCTTGTTGAACTCGCTCGTGCTCTGGCATCGAATCCAAAAGTGCTGCTTCTCGATGAACCATCGTCTGGACTCAACGAAGAAGAGACCGAAGAGATGGCCAGCCTTCTTCGGAAACTGGTTGATGAAGGTCTGGGTGTCCTGCTCGTTGAACATGACATGTCATTCGTGATGGGTACGTGTCAGTTCATTCATGTCCTGGACTTCGGCACAATCATCGCCACAGGCACGCCTACTGAAGTGCAAGCGAATGCACAGGTACAAGCTGCATATCTCGGAACCGAAACCGTCGTGGAGGCGTCGTGACCCCGATCCTCGAACTCAACAACATCCGTGGTGGCTACGGAACCATCGACGTGTTGCACGGAGTCAATCTGAAACTCGAAGTCGGCCAAGTGCACGCGTTGCTTGGTCCAAACGGTGCTGGAAAGACGACAACCCTCGGGGTTTGCAGTGGCCAAATCGTTCCTTCCGGTGGACAGCTCTTGATCAGCGGTCGAGAAGTCAACGGCGTGAGCAGCGATGCGCTGGCTCGTGCCGGAGTTTGCCTCGTTCCTGAAGGCCGAGGGATTTTCCCGAACCTGACCGTCACCGAGAATCTCCGAATGTTCACCCACGCTGGCGTGTCGTTCGCCGATATCCAGGAAAACGCTTTCCGGCAGTTCCCTCGTTTGCAGGAACGGCGCAAACAAATCGCCGGAACATTGTCTGGTGGTGAGCAGCAAATGCTTGCGATGTCGCGTGCATTGGCCGTGAACCCCTCACTTCTGCTCCTCGACGAACTTTCAATGGGCTTAGCTCCATTGATCGTCGGGGAACTCTACGAACGTGTTGCCGAATTGGCAGCAGAAGGAATCTCCATCCTTGTGGTGGAACAGTTCGCCCAAGCCGTGCTGGGCGTGTCGACGGTTGCGTCGATCATGTTGCACGGACGCATTACTCGTACCGGACCACCCGCTGAGATCGCCGAGGAACTGACCGAGGCGTATCTGGGCGGAACAACCCATTGATGAACGCCAGAACAACGGAGGAAACATGAGTAACACTGAAACCACCCCGTCGGCCCGCCTCCAGGAGTTCCAGGGCGAAGTCGATGCAATGAAGGTAGATGGCGGAAAGGTCAATCCCGAGCGGACATGGCTGATCCTTGGTTCGTTGCTGATGATCGCGGGCATCGTGCTTTCGCTCATCGCGTGGCTGACCCTTCAAGGCAGCGGCAAAGGCGCAAAGACCGAGGACCTTGTCGCTATGGGAACATTCGGACTCGTCCTCGCCGTCGTGGGCGCGGCGCTCTTTATCGTGATGTCACTGCGTCGTTATTTCCGCTTCTGGCTTGTTCGTCTCATCTTCGAACAGCGCGAAGCCGCCGATCGCATTGCCGGTAAGTAGCCACAACGTTCTCAAAAAGATGTAGTGGCGGATCCTAAATGTGGGGCGGGGCAACCCGCCCCACATTGCTTTTTGTTGTAACTCGCCGTGGTGTCAGAGGTGTCCTAGATTGACGAAATCAACGAACGACACGTTGCCGATTCCAGGGGGAATTCACAATGGCTATGCCGACCAACGTTCCGGTCATCGACACGATGATTGGCTTTCCGGCTCGCGACCTGAAGGCGCAGTACGAGTTCATCACGAAGCAAACCAAGGACTCGCAGTCCAAAGACGAGTTCGAGTTTCCGGCCGAATACATGTTCAAGGCTCCGCCGGATAAGGAAAAAGAAGTTCGCGAAACCGAGGATGCGGTCGGCTACACCCTCGATCAGATGGACAAGTGTGGCGTCTCAATCGGCATGGTCGGCGTTGGCCATCGTGAAGGTCAAGGTGAAGCAACGGGAGAAGAAGCGCTCACGCGCTATCCCGGGCGTTTCGTTGGTTCTGTGGGCGCCGATCCCAACGACGGCATGGCCGGAATTGAAAACATTGTTCGCGCTTATGAAACCTGGGGCGTGCGTTCCATCAGCATGTTCCCCGCCGGTTGCTTCCCACAGGTCGCGATCAACGACAAGAAGATGTACCCGATCTATGCCAAGGCCTGTGAGCTCGATATCCCGGTGTTCGTTTGCACCGGCATTCCTGGTCCTCGTCTCAAGTTCCAGTGTCAGCACGTTGAGCATGTGGACGAGGTCATGTACGACTTCCCCGAACTTACCTACGTCTCACGTCATGGCTGCCAGCCGTGGACTGAGCTGATGGTGAAGCTCATGCTCAAGTGGCCGGGTCTGCACTACTCAACCTCGGCCTTCGCTCCAAAGCATTACGACCCGCGGATCATCGATTACGCCAACACCCGTGGCGCCGACAAGATCATCTATGCCGGCTATTTCCCGATGGGGCTGTCCCTGGAGCGGATCATGACCGAAATGCAAGATGTTCCGTTCAATGACAACGTTTGGCCGAAGTTCCTCCACGACAATGCGGCTCGGGTTCTGAAGCTGGATTGATCGGGTCCTAAAGTGGGCTCATGGCTCTTCCCATAGATGTCTCGACCGTCTCCGACGAGGAATTTCGTGCCAACGCCAAATCCTGGCTGGCCGAAAACCTCGTCGGAGAATTCGCGTCCCTGAAAGGGCGCGGTGGCCCCGGCGATGAAGAAGTCGGATTCGAAATCCGTGAGCGTTGGGAAAAGGTGCTGGGCGCCGCCGGTTGGATCGGGTTTGGTTGGCCCACCGAGTTCGGTGGACGTAATGCCACGATCGGCCAGCAGATCATCTGGGCCGAGGAATACGCACGAGCGCAGGCTCCTGGCCGCGTCAACCATATGGGCGAACACCTTCTTGGGCCGACGCTGATTGAACACGGCACGAAGGAACAGTGCGAACGCTTCCTTCCCCCGATTCTCAGCGGCGACGAGCGCTGGTGTCAGGGTTATTCCGAGCCCAATGCTGGTTCCGATCTCGCCAATGTGCAGACCCGCGCCGTGCTCGATGGCGACCAATGGATCATCAACGGTCAGAAGGTTTGGACATCACTTGCTCATGTTTCGCATTGGTGTTTCGTCGTTGCCCGCACCGAAGCGGGTTCGGCTCGCCACAAGGGTTTGTCGTTTCTGCTTGTCCCCATGGATCAGCCCGGCGTCGAAGCGCGCATCATCGTGCAGATCACTGGTGGCGGCGAATTCAACGAAGTTTTCCTTAGCGATGCGGTGACCGATGCAGACATGATCGTTGGCGAACCGGGCAAGGGCTGGGGCGTCGCGATGGACTTGCTCGCGCTTGAGCGCGGTGTTTCAACCCTTGCGCAGCAGGTTGGGTTCGAACGTGAACTCGACAACCTGATCGCCGAAGCAAAGAAGAAGGGTTCGGCGGCTGACCCGATCATGCGTCAGCGTCTTGCCGATGCCTACACCGGCCTCAAACTCATGCAATGGAATGCACTGCGTTCGATGGGTTCCGGAGTTCCTGGGCCTGAAGCGTCAATTTCGAAGTTGTTCTGGGGTACTTGGCACAGCGACCTTGGCGAACTCGCCATGGATATTGGCGGTACCGAGTCGATGATTGCCGAAGGCTTTCCGTACGAGCTCACGCTTGACCAAAAGATGTTCCTGTTCACCCGATCCGAAACCATTTATGGCGGCAGCAACGAAATCCAACGCAATGTGTTGGGTGAACGCGTGCTTGGCCTGCCCAAGGAGCCCAACCCCGCATGAGCACGACACCTACCTACGTCAACGGACACGGGCTTCTTACCGGCAAGAAGGTGCTCGTCACTGCTGCCGCTGGAACGGGTATCGGTTTTCAGGCCGCGAAGCGCGCGATCGAAGAAGGCGCGCAGGTTGTTATCTCTGACAAGCACGAGCGTCGCTGTGCAGAGTCAGCAGCAGAACTCGGCGTCGTTGGCATCCCCTGCGATGTCACGGTCGAATCAGACGTTCAGGCACTGGTTGAGGGCGCGGCCACTGCTTTGGGTGGCATCGATGTGTTCATCAATAACGCTGGTCTTGGTGGCGAAGTGCCAATTGTTGACATGACCGACGACCAGTGGAGCCTTGTCCTCGATGTCACGCTTAACGGAACCTTTCGTTGCATGCGTGCCGAGATGAAGTACCTCTACGCAAATGGTGGCGGCGTGATCGTCAACAACGCGTCGGTACTTGGTTGGCGTGCACAGGAAGGCCAAGCCCATTACGCCGCCGCAAAGGCTGGTGTCATGGCCCTCACCCGTTGTGCAGCAATCGAAGCTGCTCCGCACGCTGTGCGCATCAATGCAGTTGCCCCCAGTCTTGCGATGCACCCGTTCTTGGCGAAGGCCACAACGGAAGAAACGCTGGCGGAGCTCACAAAGCGCGAAGCGTTCGGTCGCGCAGCAGAGCCGTGGGAAGTTGCCAACGTGATGATGTTCTTGGCTTCGGACTACAGCTCTTATATGACCGGCGAGATCGTGTCAGTCAGCAGCCAGCGCGCCTAACGCTTCACCGCTCGCAGTTGCCGGATTCACCGGCTTCTGAAACTCAGCGGAACGTTTGGATAGGCAGATGGGTGGCCATTGCTGATCCCGGCGGGCCAAGAAGTTGGTGGGCCCGAAGATTGCGTTTGTGGAACAACACGAGGAGTTCCTCGTCGTAGGTTCCGGTATCGGAATCGGCCAGGACAAACGCTTCGAGATCGGCCTCGCCCGTAAACCAATCAGTAGGTCGATGACCAAGAAGTTGGTGAAGATCGTCGAGGTCGTCGTTGCTGACCTGATCGCCAATTTCGATTGCACGAGCAGCATGACGGGCCTCGCGGAATAGTGCCCGCAGTCGGTACTTCAAGAATTCATCGTCGACGGCACCGTCGCCAACAGATAAGGACTTGAGTACCGTGGCCATGTGCTCAACCGGCGTCGATGCGCGTCCTTCGCGAACCTCGGGTTCAGCGACTGTCGGTAACTCAACCTGCAGAATCTCAGCGAGCGCTTCAGTGGCGAAGAGATTGGTTTCGTAGCACCACTGCATATTGGTCATGAGATCGGTGTCGACGTTCGGTCGACGAACAGCCTGACCCAGAGCAAGTTGGTTGGTGAGCGTGAACGCAAAGTGATGACGCATAAGAGCGTCGAGATCGATTTCGGTTCCCGAAAGTTCTTCGTAGCGCGCGTACAACGTGGGGAAGTCGCCGTAGCCGACGATGGTGTCGCGCATTCGCCATGCAGCGAGATCCATCATCGGATCACCGATGTGTCCGATCTCAAGATCGAGTACCGCCACGATCTTTCCGTTGGCATTGTGGAACTGGCCCGAATCCCAACAAATGACCGATTCACGGCCCTTGGACAGCGGGGGATTGCGACGCAACCAGCCCAAGCAGAATTCCATGAACGGATCGGGTCCGTTCTTGGTTGAGCGATACACGGTTTCGTACTGGCGGAGCCCGAGGAGCCCGGAGAGTTCTGGCGATTCAGCGCGCATGATGCCTGCTGTCGCGAATGGTTCAACATCGAGGGCGTGCATACGAGCAAGTATCTGCAGATAGTCATCAACCGCCGATGCCCGGTCGGCATCGCTTGTGTTTTCGAAATGCTGTTGGCCGCCGACGCGATCCATGACATAGGCCATGGGCTCGTCGATCCAGCCGTGCACGGCAGGCGTCGGGATATCGCGATCATGCAACATCGCTTGCAGCGTCATCTCGTGTCGTAACGGGAAGATCAGCGGCATGTCGGTGCGATCGCCGCGAATGACGAGCGACTGCGTAACTCCGCCATTGTCGAGTTCGGCAAACCACACAGGGCGCCAACGGGGCTGTCGCCAGATCGAAGTGACGGTGCCGCCAAGATGAGCTTCAAGCCATGCTTGAACCTGCGCAGTGTCTTGACGCGGTTGTTCGGTCATTGGCTCAGTCGGCACCGATGATGGGCGGACGTTCGCCGCCCCCATGCGCGGCGATTTCTGCACCCGTGATGTAACCGGCCATATCGCTTGCGAGCCACACCGCGATGTCGCCGACGTCGGAAGGCATTGCAAATCGTCCCATCGGAATTCCGGATTCGATTCGTTCGCGCTCTGCGCCCTCGCCGTAGAACAATGCGGCTTGTTCAGTGAGAATTAAACCGACAGTGATGGTATTGACGCGCACGGTCGGTGCCCATTCCATCGCAAGCGTGGTGGAGAGTTGCAACAGGCCTGCCTTCGCCGCGCCATAGGCGGCAGTGGTGGGCGAGGGGCGATTGGCGACGACGCTGCCGATGTTGATGATCGAACCGCCGTCGGCCTGGTTCACCATGTGGTGATAGGCGCGTTGCGCCACGTAATAGGGGGCGAGCAAATTGAGTTCGACGATTCGCTGGGTGAAAGTCGGCGGAGCCTCTGCCGAATCAGCCGGAGGAGTACCCCCGGCGTTGTTCACGACGCAATCGAGGCGACCGGCCACCGCAAATGCGGCATCGACGGCGGCGTAGGCGGCGTCACCGTCTCGGAGGTCGGCGGAGATGAAATGCCAGTCGGCCGGCAGCGGATTTTCCGCTTCTCGGCGGGCGCAAACGATCACCGTCGCGCCAGCGTCAGAGAACCGCTGGGCGATGCCTCGGCCCACGCCTTTGGTTCCGCCAGTAATAAGGACAGAGCGTCCTGTGAGGTCGATCTCAAGCGCCATGGGCGAACCCTACAACCGGGCCGGGATGGCTTCTCAGAAGGCCTCTCCCATCTGACGATTGGCAGGTCACCGGCTAGCGTCGGACGCCTATGGGTATCGAAGTCACCGTTGGCGCGGACGGCATTGCCGAGGTCGTGCAGAACTGTCCGCCGGTTAACGCCCTCACTGTGGCCGAGTGGTTCCAACTCGGCGACGAGATCCGCCGTCTTGGCGCCGATCGCAGTGTCCGGGCCGTCATTCTCCGTTCCGAGGGCCGTGGCTTCAATGCCGGCGTCGACATCAAGGAAATGCAGAATACCGAGGGCTTCGACGCCCTCATCGGGGCCAACAAGGGCTGCTATCACGCCTTTGCTGCGGTGTATGAGTGCGAGGTGCCGGTTGTTGCTGCAGTCGCTGGCTTCTGCGTCGGTGGCGGTATCGGTCTGGTCGGTAATGCCGATGTCATCGTGGCCTCCGACGACGCGTTCTTCGGGCTTCCTGAGGTCGATCGCGGTGCCCTTGGTGCGGCCACGCATCTTTCGCGCCTCGTTCCGCAGCACAAGATGCGAGAAATGGTCTACACGTCGGCCAACGCAACTGCACAGCAACTTCATGCCTGGGGTTCCGTTTCTCGAGTTGTGCCTCGCGACGAACTTCTTGCTGCCGCTCGTGAAATCGCTGGCACCATTGCGGCAAAGTCACCCACGGTGATCCGTGCTGCGAAGGAAAGTCTGAACGGCATCGACCTCTGGGACGTCAAGAAGTCCTACCGATTCGAGCAGGGCTTCACCTTCGAACTCAATCTTTCTGGTGTATCCGATGAACTACGCGACGATTTTGTCGCCGATGGAAAGACTGCGGGCTCCAGCGGAGCAACGAAGTCCGAGAAGGGAAAGAAGTAAATGGCCGACAAGCGCATGACCGAGGATGAAGCGGTCGCAACGCTCTCCGACGGAATGACAATTGGCATTGGTGGCTGGGGTTCACGCCGCAAGCCGATGTCGTTGGTGCGTGCACTCCTGCGCACCGATCTCAAAGACCTCACCATCGTTTCTTACGGCGGTCCCGATGTTGGCCTCCTCTGCGCGGCCGGCAAGGTCAAGCGCCTTGTGTACGGCTTCGTTTCACTCGATTCGATTGCGCTTGAACCGCACTTCCGCGCTGCTCGCCAGAACGGCACCATTCCCGAGGTCGTGGAATACGACGAAGGCATGTTGCAGTGGGGCCTTTACGCCGCATCGCTTCGTCTTCCGTTCCTTCCCACTCGCGCTGGTCTCGGTTCCGACGTTGTGAAGAACGATCCGAGCCTTCGCACGGTGAAGTCGCCCTATGCCGATGGCGAAGAACTCCTTGCAGTGCCGGCACTCAATCTCGACGCCGCGTTTGTGCATCTCAATCGTGCCGATGAGCGCGGGAACGCACAGTTCCTCGGCCCAGACCTTTACTTCGATGACCTCTTTTTGAACGCGGCCGCCGTTGGTCGCCGCTTCCTCTCGGTCGAAAAGATCGTTCCCACTGAGCAACTTCTCAAGAACGGCACCATTCACACCATGAAGGTCAACCGTTCAATGGTCGACGGTGTGATCGAAGCTCCGAACGGCGCGCACTTCACAAGCTGCCAGCCCGATTACGAGCGTGACGAAAAGTTCCAGAAGGAATACGCCGACGCGGCCAAGGACCCAGAAACCTGGAAGGCATTTGTCGACACCTACCTCTCCGGCCCTGAAGCCGACTACCAGAAGGCGGTAGCAGCCCGATGAGCGATGCAACCCTTGGTGAAATCTGTGTGGCAGCGGTAGCCGATACGTTCCGTGGAGACGGCGAAATCTTTGCCTCCGGGATGGGCACCATTCCCATGCTTGGTGCACGCTTGGCTCGTGCGACATTCGAGCCAGAACTCCTCATCAGCGATGGCGAAGCCTTTTTCGTTGCAAATGATCTGCCTATTGGCGGCACCGACAAAGAAGTCGAAGGTTGGATTCCATTCCGCTCGGTGTTTGACACCCTCTGGGGCGGTCGTCGCCACGTGGTGATGGGTGCAAGTCAGATCGATTCCTTCGGTAATCAGAACATCGCCAACATCGGCGACTGGAACAAGCCGAAGTCGCAGTTGCTCGGAGTGCGTGGCGCTCCTGGTAACACGATCAATCACACGACGACGTACTTCATCGGCAATCAAACCAATCGCGTGTTTGTCGAAAAGGTCGACACGGTTTCCGGCATTGGTTATGACCGTGCTGCTGAACTCGGTGAATGGGTGAAGGCAAATCACGAACTTCGTCGTGTTGTTACAAACCTCGCCGTCTACGACTTCAACACGCCTGATCACCGCATGCGCGTTGCATCGATGCATCCAGGAGTTTCCATCGATGACGTCACCGCAGCATGTTCGTTTGAACTCATGATTCCTTCTGACATCCCGACGACGCGACTTCCGACTGACGAAGAACTTTGCGTGCTTCGAGAGGTTCTCGATCCCAAGTCGTTCCGCGACCGCGAACTTCCGGCGGCCTGATGCATCCCGCGCTCACAACACCGCTGCTCGATCTCCTCGGATCGAAGTACCCGATCGTCCAGACCGGTATGGGTTGGGTTGCGGGGCCGAAACTCGTTTCCGCGACATCGAATGCAGGTGCATTCGGCATCATCGCATCGGCCACGATGACCTACGACGAACTCGTCGTAGCCATTACTGAAACGAAGAAGCGCACGACCGCGCCGTTTGGCGTGAACATGCGCGCCGATGCCGACGACATCATGGATCGCCTCAAGCTTCTGGTTGCCCAGGGAATCCCCGTTGCATCGTTTGCGCAAGCACCGAAAAAAGATCTGATCGAGTACTTGCACGATCACGGCATCAAGGTGATGCCCTCGATCGGCGCCAAGCGTCATGCCGAGAAAGTCATGGAATGGGGCGTCGATGCCATTCTCGTGCAGGGTGGCGAAGGTGGCGGTCACACTGGTTCGGTTCCGACCTCACTGCTACTTCCCGAGGTCGTCGATGTTGTTGGCGGACGCGTTCCTGTGGTTGCCGCTGGCGGCTACTTCGATGGCCGTGGCCTTGTTTCGGCCCTTGCCTACGGGGCCAGTGGCATCGCGATGGGCACCCGCTTCCTGCTCACCTCCGATTCATCGGTACCAATGGAAGTGAAGAAGCAATACCTCGGAACGGCAGTGACGGGCACGATCGTTACGACCAAGGTCGACGGCGCGCCTCATCGGGTGATCCGCACCAAGCTCGTCGACCAGATGGACGGAGCATCGCCGATCACAGCCGTTCCAAAGGCAATCGCTAACGCCGCTCGCTTCCGCAAGTTCACTGGTCTTTCTTGGTATCAGATGGCCAAAGAAGGCCTCGATATGAAAAAGCGCATGGATATGCCCTGGGCCGAGGTCATCATGGCCGGCAATACGCCGATTCTCACGAAGGCCACGCTGGTCGACGGAGAACTCGACGCTGGCATTCTTCCCACTGGTCAGGTTGTCGGCGTGATCGACGACCTTCCCACTGCGGCCGAAGTTGTCACTCGCATCATCGCCGAAGCGGAAACCACGCTTGATCGTCTTGCCGGCCGTAGTCCCGGTTCCTGAACTCGTTACCCGGAGGATTCCATGACCACGATCATCGACGGACCTGACGGCGTTCGTGCCGCAGAAGGTACGCACCTCGGCTTCAGCGAGTGGCTCACCATCGAACAAGACCGCGTCAACATGTTTGCCGATGCGACTGGTGATCATCAGTGGATCCATGTTGATCCCGAACGCGCAAAAGATGGTCCATTCGGGGCAGCGATTGCGCACGGCTATCTCACGATGTCATTGTCGAACTACTTCCTTCCGCAGATCGTTGAAGTTCAAGGGTTTTCGGCCGGCATCAATTACGGCGTCGACAAAGTTCGGTTCCCGTCACCGGTCAAGGTGGGCGAGAGCGTGCGCGCTGGGGCAGAACTCATTGAGGTCACCGAAGTAAAGGGTGGCCTCCAGACGCTCATGCGCATCACAATCGAAATCGACGGCAACGACCGGCCGGCTTGTGTCATCGACGCGATTTCTCGCTGGCTCGTCTGACACACTCGCAGTTACTCGGCGCTTTACAACTCAACGGGGGACATCATGGCCAATCCGATCGGACCGCTCACCGCTGGCGATGAACTGTTCCAGCACCAAATCATCGACACTGTTGCTGTCGTCGGTACAAGCGATTTGGCATGGACAGAAAAGGTCTGCGCCATGGCGATGGCGAAGGACGGAAGCCTCCAGTTGGGCTTTGGGCTTGGGAAGTACACCAATCGCAACGTGATGGACGCCTACAGCGGCGTTTCGCGAGGTCGTGAACAGCTCACAGTCCGCATGAGCCGTCGGCTCTCTGATGCGCCTGAACTTCTTGGCGGTGGTCCGATCCGCTACGAGATCGTTGAACCGCTTAAGAAAATTCGCTTTGTTCTCGAACCGAACGACACGCAACCGATTGCATTCGACTGGTTGTTCGAGAGCATCATCCCGCCGATGGTCGAAGAGCGCACCCATAATCGGTCGACGTTCCGCATCGCATCGGAACTTGTTCGCTATCACCAGATCGGCACGTGCAGTGGCTGGGTCGAGGTCGATGGTGTTCGTACCGAAATGAATCCCGACACATGGGTGTCGACTCGCGACCATTCATGGGGCGTGCGCTACGACGTCGGCGAACCGCCAACCGATATGGAACCGCAGCGCGGACTCGACGGGGGACAGTTCCAGTTCTTCTGGAGTCCGATCCTCATGGAACGCCCTGACGGCAGTCACTACGGCCTGTTCTTCAATGTTGCCAAGACGGTCTTCCCGGGTTTCTTGCAGAAGAACGTCACTGCCATCATCGAAGAAACCGATGGCTCGGTCGTGCATATGGCCGACGTTGAGCAGGACTTCACCTACGACTCATCAAATCGCCGACTCAAGGGCGGTCAGATCCTTGCCACGATGAGCGATGGATCTACCCGCAACTTCCAAGTCGAGGTCCTTGGCGATACCGGCTTCCATCTCGGTGCCGGTTTGTACTTCGGTTGGAACGATCATCACCATGGCGAAT
>JBIIVE010000143.1:0-3201 GCA_044339605.1 Acidimicrobiales bacterium | reverse complement strand
CATCGAGCACGGCTGCTGCTTCAACAGGATCATCGCCAGCGGTGGCCCGACCATCGGAGAGCAACAGTGTGATGCGACGAGACGCTGATGAACGCGAAAGCTGTGCGGCGGCGGTACGAAATGCGAACGCAAGATCGGTGGTGCCGAAACCGCGCAGTTTGAAGAGTTGGTTGACGACCTCTTCTGCGTCTCGACCAGAACCCTGTGACGCAATCACGATTGCATCGTCAGAGAAAGCAACCACGCTGGTGTCGATCGGCGCTCGCCACAACGATGCAGCTGCGGCAACAGCGGCAGTTGCCAAACGCTCGCCACCCATTGAACCGCTGCGGTCGATCAAGAGACACAAGGCAAGATCGGGCTTCGACCAATCACGCGCCGTGAGATCCTCAAGCGATGGCGCATCTCCACGAGCCCGAGCCGCGGCAATGGTTTCGAGACTGCGATCGATGTCGAGCTCTCCGCCATGATCGGCCCGTCGATGACGCAGTCGACCAATGCCGCTTCGTTTTGGTGCGCCGGTGCGAACAACATCGACAACAACCCGACCGGCAAGGGAACGTGCGAGTTCGCGCAACGTTTCATCGGTTGCGCCAACGAGTTCGGCGAGCAACGTGAGTGTCTCGTCGGGGTCGTCGCGAAGTGCATCGGCAAACGCTTCTTCATCGAGGACGCCGACCTCCGGCGAAATCTCTTGGAACGATTCGTGTTGTTCCATTTGTCGGCGCGAAGTCGACTGACGACCGGCTTCGGCCAAGGCTTGTTCGGCCTCTTCGCCTTCCAGCACGCGCTCCTCGTCGGGCGCCTGTGGGGGTTTGCTACCCCCGCCACCTTCTTGAGGCGGCGGGTTCAGGCTTTTCCCGGGTGGGTCTCCGTTGCTGGATCGTCAGTTTCAAGCGGATTAGCGGCCCAGAGGTCGCGAACGATCGCTTCAGGAGTACGACCGGAACCTTCGCGAACGCGGATGCGTCCGGAAAGTGCAGCGAGGGCCGCGTCGAGACCAAGTTCTTCGTTGGTGACATCGAGTTCTCGCAGTGCGGCGAGTTGTTCAGCGATAAGTGACAGATCGATCGCGCCGCGAACCGAGGATCCGACGCGCAGGTCGGCATGGTCGCGTGTGGCACGAACAACGCGCACCGCACGCCGGCCTACCGGCCCAGCGCCGGGCCCCTTTGCATCGCGGGCAACGATTTCTGTCTCTTCTGCTTCGGACTGGTAGCCCATCGAGACCCGTGAAACACGGTCGTACACCGCTGAAGAAATGCGTGCCGTGCCGATTGCATCGAACGGATTCATGGCGGCAACAACACGGAAACCCGGTTCGGCAACAACGCGACCCAAGCGCGGGATGTTGAGCTCTCGTTCGCTCATTGCCGTGATGATCACGTTGAGCGTTTCTTCAGGAACACGATTGATTTCTTCGATGTACAGCAACGAGCCGGTGCGCAGCGCATCAACCAGGGGACCGTCGAGAAACACGTCGGCGCTGTAGCCGTCGGTAAGGACGCGGGCGGGGTCAAAGGTGCCAACCAAACGAGCAGGTGTCAGCTCGGCGTTTCCTTCAACGAAAACAAGTTCGACACCAGAAGCGTGAGCAAGCGCGCGAAGCAGGGAGGACTTGCCGGTGCCCGGAGGACCTTCAAGCAGTACGTGGCGCTCAGCGGCAAGCGCAGCAACAACGACGTCAATTTCATTGCGGCGGCCAACGACGTCGGCGCAGATTGCCTCGACAGCAGCGCGGTTAAACGAACTCATGCGCGGAAACCGCCGTCGACGTCGATGAGTGAACCGGTAAGCGCCGCGGGAGCGTCGACGCACAACCACTCGATGGTCGCGGCGATTTCATCGGGATCGATGAGTCGACCAATGCGGGCTTGGTCGGCGAACGCGTCACGGTTTTTCATGCCATAGAGGGCAGCACTGGCATCGAGCATGCCGGTTGCCGTTGAGCCGGGGCACACCGCGTTGGCGGTGACGCCGCTGTCAGTGAGTTCGGCCGAAAGTGCTTTCACCAAACCGGCAACGCCGTGTTTGGCTGCGGAGTAGGCCGCGAGTTGGGGAAGGCCGTGATGAGCCGCAGCAGAGGCAACGGCGACGAAACGGCCATTGCGTGGTGCGGGTGCGTCCAACATTGAGGGCAACGAGGCGCGTGCGATGTTGAACACACCGGTGAGATTGATGTCGATCATCGAACGCCAGACATCGTCGTCGGTTTCCCACAGTGGCGCGCCACCAGCGACAGCACCAGCAGCGGCAACAACAACATCGATCGAGCCGTGATGGGAAATGACGGTGTCGATGACTTTGGCCAATGCTTGGGGATCGCGAACATCGGCGGCGTGGGCGTGGCCGCGTCCTCCGCAAGCGGCCGCAGCTTCGTCGAGGTCCTGGCCGTGCGCGGGGCGGTACGGGCCGGGGATCTCGCTAAGGCGTCCCGGTGATTCCAGCGGAAGGTCGATGAGAGCAACGGTGAAGCCACGGGCAGCAAGCCGGGCGGCACTGGCCGCGCCGATACCGCGAGCGGCACCGGTAACGACGGCAACGGGATTTTCACGAGCCATAACTGTTCCTCCCCAGAGGGGGAATCCTACGGGTGCGGCTCGGTCGTGGACATTCCCAGTGCTGGGCGGACTGCGCGAGGCTGGGTTCATGGCTGAACCTGTCGTGATCGACCCCACCGATTTCGATGCCGTTGGCGTTCTGACCGAGGCCATCGTGTCGTTGCGGGCTCATGTGCTGATCAGGGAGGTCGATGCTTCTGCCACCGTGAGTGGTCCTGAGGGATGGCACCCATTGGTGATTAACGCCAAACAGGGCGGAAGCAGCATCTTGATTGTTCGCTTCAACGAACTCTCGGCGTCTCGTCTCCGCAATGTGGCTGACGCGCTCAGCAAACGCGGATGGCATCTCGATGAAGACCGACAAGGCGCAACGCTCCGTCAACCACCAGGGACAACAGCGACTGATTCCGCATTCGAGGTGCTTTCGGCGATCGGCATCGGCGGTGCGCCGACAGATTCACGAACTGTTGTTGCTCGCGACGGCAACGGCAACGAGGTCGACCTTCAGTCCTAGGTGGATTCTGTCGAAGGGGAGTTACAGGCTGCCGAGGTCGTGCAGGGGAAGGGGGAAGACGACCTGTTCGTGTTCTGGTCCCGGCGCGATGGTGCGAGAGAACGAGCCATAACGGCGACGGGCAAG
>JBIIVE010000066.1:0-12298 GCA_044339605.1 Acidimicrobiales bacterium | reverse complement strand
GCGCGATTGGAAGGGCGCCAGCGGGGCCGCCGGTCCGGATGCTGGAGAGATGCGGAGAAGTCACCCGCTCAGCGTAGAGGGCGGGCTGGCGCGGACCGTAGGCTGCGGTCATGAACGACGAGGACAATGGGGTACTCAACGCAACCTTCTGCGCCACCCTCGTCGACGAGTGGGTTCGTAACGGACTGACCGACGCAGTCGTCTGTCCCGGTTCCCGCTCCACGCCAATGGCAGTGGCACTCGTTGTCGACGGTCGCGTGCGTGTTCACGTGCATCACGACGAACGGTCGGGGTCGTTTATGGCTCTCGGGCTCGCGCGTGCAACGGGCCGAGCAGTCCTCGTGCTCTCAACGAGCGGAACCGCAGCGGTCGAGTTTCACCCTGCAGTTGTCGAAGCTGAACTCGATCGAGTGCCGCTTCTTGTCGTGACTGCCGATCGACCCCCGCGTCTACGTGGCGTCGGCGCACCGCAAACGATCGATCAGGTTGACCTCTATGGGTCGTCAGTTCGACTGTCGGTCGATGCTCCGGTTCCGACATCGTCGAATCGTTCTTCGTGGCGCGCGCTCGCAAGTCGCACGTGGTGGGCGACCGCCGGGACCGATCCTGGTCCGGTGCACTGCAATCTTCCGTTCGACGAACCACTCGTTGGCATTGCCGGGGACTTGCCCACTCTCGACGACTCTCAGCACGCCGTTGTCGATCTCGGCGACCCGTTTACTGACCCCGGGGCATTGCCTGAGTGCGGCCTCATCATCGCCGGAAGCGGCATCGACGACGTTGGTGCAGTTTTGCTTTTGGCCGAGAAACTCGGCTGGCCGGTGCTCGCTGATCCGAGGAGCGGATGTCGAGTTGAGCACCGTTGCGTTGTTGCCCACGGAGACACACTCCTTCGTTCGGCCGGTGCGCAGAGCGATGTCGAGATGATCATCCGATTCGGAGCGCTCCCAGCATCGAAGGTGATTGGCGAGTGGGTGGCGTCTTCTTCTGTGCCTCATGTGCATGTCGATCCGACTGCAGCGGTGAACGACCCATCGGGTTCGGTGACTCATCGCGTTCGCCAATCGGCGGGCAACTATGCGAGTTCGGTTTCCGCGCTCATTGAAACAGTCGATGCTCATTCATGGCTCGACCGTTGGCGTCGGGCCGACGACGCCGTTGAAGAGGCGCTCACAGCATCTCTAGGAAACGCAACGTCGATCACTGAACCTGGAGTTGCGCGCAACGTTGTCTCTGCGATTCCTTCGGGTGGAACGCTCGTCGTTTCTTCGTCGATGCCGGTTCGCGATGTCGAGTGGTTTAGCGCTCGACGCGAAGGTCTTACTGTGCTGTCGAATCGCGGAGCGAACGGGATCGACGGTGTCGTCTCCACCGCTGTGGGTGTAGCACTCTCGGGAGTTCCGACCGCATTACTTATTGGTGATGTTGCTTTCCTGCACGACACGAACGGTCTGCTCGGTCTCGATGCTCGTGGCGTCGATCTCTGCATCGTTGTGATTGATAACGATGGGGGAGGAATCTTTTCCTTCCTGCCCCAAGCATCCGTGCTTGAATCCGCCCAATTCGAGCAGCTCTTTGGCACGCCCCATGGAGTCGACTTGGCAATGCTGGCTCATGCCCACCGATTGCCAGTGCTGGAAGCATCTGATGACCGGGCCGTGGGCCTCGCTGTTGAAGCTTCGATGGCAACGGGTGGAGTGCATGTGGTCCTCGCCCGATCAAACCGTTCCGAAAATGTTGCCGTTCACGATGCATTGCATCAGGCCGGCATCGCTGCTGCAGCAGCGACTGGCTGGACTACGGCCTGACGATTGCGCCGAGCATGGTTTGAAGCTTTGCGCGAGTTTCGGCCAGTTCTTGTTCCGCCTGAGAATCGGCAACGACCCCAACTCCGGCATGGATGCGTGTGTGGGTTCCGTTGATCTGTGCCGATCGGATGCCAACTGCCCATGTTCCGTTGCCCTTGGCATCAACCCATCCGACAGGACCTGCATAGCGGCCTCGGTCGAGGCCTTCGAGTTCGTCGATCAGTGCAAGCGCTGCGTCTCGGGGCATTCCGCCAACCGCAGGTGTCGGGTGCAGCGCTCCGACAAGATCGAGAACCGAAGCGATGGGCTCAGAGAGTTGACCCTCGAGACGCGTTGAAAGATGCTGCACGTTGGCAACGGCGACGATCGACGGTTCTGCTTCTTCATCGAGATACGAACACCACGGCAACAAGGTGTCGTGCACCATGTCGATGGTGTGGCGATGTTCATCTTTGGTGTTTGTCGATGCCAAGAGCGCCGCTGCAAGTCGTGCGTCAGTTTCTGGATCGCCACTTCGGGGCGCAGTCCCCGCCATGGGATGGGCTCGAACGACGGTTCCGATCCGCTCCACCAAAAGTTCAGGAGTCGCTCCGACGAATCCGTCGATCGAGAACAAGTGACTTGCCGGAAAGGTTCGGCGAAGCTGCGATACCACTGCGCTTGGGCTGATGGGCCGGTCAGTAATGATTTCGATTCCGCGAGCAAGAACAACTTTGCGCGCTTCGCCCGCCGCGAGACGTTCGGTGGCAGTCGTAACGGCCGCACACCAGTCCTCGGGGCTGCGTAAGGGATGAATGTCGAAGCTCGATGGTGAGGTGCTTGAAGAATGAAGCCCAGCGTCTCGCGCGAACCCGGTGCCGATGCGAGTGGTTCGTCCAAGAACTTCGGCGATTTCCGCTTCGGAGGGCTCATCGTCTTGGTGAGCGATCGTGGTGAGCCAGGTTTCGCCATCGGCATTGCGGCCAACGACGATCCGCGGAATGACCAATTCGCCGTCGAGGTTTGTGTCGAATGGAAACGCTCCGAAGGCGACAACTCCGGAACCGGGTATTCCGAGTTCGTCGAAGACCGGGATGTTTCCGAACGCAGCATGCGCCGTCGTTGAGGTGAGTGAGCGATCGCTTCGAGGAACGATGATTCGCGCTGAATGGCCGATCCCGACAAGCCCTGCGCCATTGGTGACGAAAAGCATGTCGCTGTCGTCACACAAAGCGACGAGGTCAGTGTCAATCGCAAGTGCACGAGTGCGAGCAACCATGCCCACGGTCTGATTCACCGCTGGTCGTCGCTCCGTGTTGCGGTGATGAGTTGAGAGATGCCAACGGAAAGCAGTTGACGTTCGACTTGCACGAAGCCTGAGTCGGCAAGTCGCTGCAACATCACACCGGGTTCGGGAAGATACGCAACCGATTTCGGTAGGTACTGGTACGCCGAAGGATCGGAAAGAAGGCCACCCACCTTGGGAACGATGGAACCGAAGTAAATCGAGTGGCCCCAGCGGAGGAAGCGATTCGGAGGCTCGGCAACTTCGAGAATGGCGATGCGTCCACCGGGTCGAACTGTTCGAGCAAGCTCAGCGAAGAACCCATCGAGTTCGACAAGGTTTCGAAGAGCGAACCCGCAGGTGACGCCGTCGAGCGAGCTATCGGGTACCGGAAGTGCAAGTGCGTCAGCTTCGGCGAGCGGAGCTGACGTTCGTGCTGCGGCCAGCATTCCGAATGAAAGATCAAAGCCGATCGGTCGAAGACCTTGCTTTTGAAGTTCACGACAGAAGTCGCCGGTTCCACATGCAAGATCAGCGACGAGCGAACCATCGGGGAGGCCAAGTTCACGTACGGTGCGCGTGCGCCAGGCCACGTCCATGCGGAACGTCATCACTCGGTTCACAAGGTCGTAGCGAGGCGCGATCGCGTCGAACATCGAACGAACGGCGCGGACTTTCTCTTCGCCCTGCGGAAGATGCTGGCTGTCCATCTCGGTCACGGGGTTCAGCCTACGGGCCTCTGGGCTCAAGTGACGAAGCGGAGCCTCATTGCGTCATCCCGACGAAACCTCGCCTCAACGCTGCACGGTTGTCGAGGTCGTCGACGATGAGGTTGATGGCGCTCTAGGAGTCGCTATTCCAAATTTCGCAAGATTCGAGACGCTTGGATACTTGAGGCCGGCCGGACCTTCAGCGAAGGCATTGAGAATGTTTTCAGTCACCTTCTGGAGTTTGCAGATTGGTGTGGTCGGTGGACCAGCCGGACATGCGTCGAGGAGTCGTGGCGACCACCCAAAGGTTGCTGCGGTGAATACGCCGGCGCCACTGGGCACCGTGTACCAAGTTGAATCAGCGAACGACGCTTTGCCGCGACAGGTAACAGGGGAGTGGGCGAGCACTTGAATATTTGCCGGGGTCGGTGCACCTGGCGTCACTCGGTCGTATTCGTTACCGACCATCTTCGACACGCGGTCACCATTTTTAAATTGGGATCCTTCGAACATCCACATCGACGCATCGCCAACTACCCAATCGGCTTCGACGGGGTTGCACTCGTAATACGAACCCGTGAGAGAACTCTCGGGGTTTGCCGCAGGGCTCTCGCGGAACGAAGTAGTGACGCGTTCGTTGTCCTTCCCATAGAGGGGGTCACGAGTTGCATCGCGATAGTTGACCTCGAGTCGGGCCTCTCCCGTAGGGGAGTCTTCAAGACGAATCCGGCGGTAGACGTTGTTCGCTCCGAAGAATCCAATGTTGACGCCAGCATCTCGAGCAGCTTCAAGGTTCTTGCGCATCTCGACCGTGTAGTACTCGTCGTGTCCCGGGATGATGATGCCGCGGTGGTTCTTGGCCAATTCCCCGCGTTGGTGGAGATCGATATTGGTCCAATAAGAAACGTCATAACCGGCGCGCTCAACGAACGTGATGAACTCCCGCTCGCGACCAAGAAACTCTCCGCTGCCGTTTCCGGTGTAGGGACGATCAAAACTCACGACATCGGCACGTCCATTCGTGCCCGTGTAGAGGCTTGCTCCACCCCAGCCGTTATAGGACTGCCAGGTTGTGACAGCGCTCTGCATCAAGAGGTCTGATGTGCTCTTGTCGTCGCGAATGACGAGAGGCACGAATGTTTCGCCACCGTCATCGCTATCAAGTTTCAGGAGATACTGGCCAGGAGGCCAGGTCACATCGGCGTTGATCGTTAATGAAGGCGCCCAGGGAGCGCTCCAAGTCTTTGTTGCCGCGTTCTGCACGGCCTTTGGTTGATTGACTCCAGGTTGTGGTTCGCTCTTCCAGATCAAGCGAGCGCCGTTGCCGGCGTACCAGCCAATTCGATAGGCCGAAACTGTCCACGTCTTGGCTCGGGTTGAGACTTTCAATACCGCGGATCCGCCAACATCGATACTTGTCGTGTCGAGGAAGCCTTCAACTTTTGCCCACATTGCGCGATCGTCGGGAATCTTCCATTCGGTAGTGCCTGGTTTCGCGTTCTCTTCGGCAATCCAGCCCTTGACCCGGTATTGCGAGTACGGATCTTTCTTGTCGACCACGGGTGGTTTCGTCGTTGCTTCGGTGCTCGAACTCGATGTCTGTGACGAAGAGGACCGGCCCGCAGAGAATGCTGCTGCCCCTACTCCGATGGCGAGGATGGCGATGCCAAGGACAACCAGCTTCGCTTTCGACAGTTCGGGCTCTTTGGCGTGTTTCACTGAATCGAAAGAGTAGGGGTCAGCCGCTGCGTTGTGGTGTCGCCACGATGCGGATTAGTCGTCAGAATTGGCGACAAGGGATTGGGCCCATCGGTAGTCAGCCTTGCCCGCAGGGGACCGCTCGATCTTGTCGACCACGATGATGTCCTTTGGGAATTTGTAGCGAGCGATATGGCCATCGCAAGCAGCAAGCAGTTCGTCAGTGGTGGCCGATGAACCGTCCCTTAACTGCACGATGGCGACGACTTCGTTCCCCCAGCGTTCCGACGGACGGCCGGTGACAATGACGTCATAAAGCGCTGGGTGGTGGGCGAGAGCGGCTTCAACTTCCTCGGCGAAAATCTTTTCGCCACCGGAATTAATTGTGACTGAATCGCGGCCGTGAAGTTCCAAAACTCCGTCGGCGGTGATTCGGGCCCGATCTCCGGGGACGGAATAGCGGATGCCGTCGATTGTTGGGAACGTGCGGTCGGTTTTTTCTGCATCGCCGAGATAGCCGAGTGGCACACGCCCGCATTGCGCCAACCAGCCAAGATCTTGGTGTCCGGGTTCAAGACGACGGTCGAGGTCGGCCGAGACGATTGCCATGCCCGTGCCTGGTTTGAACGTTCCGGTAGTGATCTGGGCACCTGCTCCGATGACTTGGCTGGCCTGCTGACCCGTTTCCGATGAGCCAAGGCCATCCATGATCGCCATCGACGGAAGTCGTTCGAGCAGGGAGGACTTCACGGGTGCCGAAAGGGCAGCGCCCCCGCTAATGAGCAAGACAAGCGAAGAGAGGTCGTGGGGTGCTCGGTCGAGTTCATCAAGAAGTGGTCGACCAAACGCATCGCCGACGATCTGAGCAATGTTGACGTTCTCGCGTTTGATTGTGTCGCAGAAGTCGGCGGCATCGAATGTGGTCGCGTTATGAGGAAGCACGATGGTGTTGCCATTTCCGAGTGCATTGATCGCCATCCAATGTGCGGCGCCATGCATGAATGGAGCGGATGGAAGGACTCGCATTCCGCCTTCGACGGCGTTGTCAATAACCGATTCGATTGAGTCGTACTCGACTCCCGTTGAAATCTTTCGCCCGCCAAGTGCGGCCGGATAGATGTCGCCTTGGCGCCAAAGGACACCCTTTGGCATGCCCGTGGTTCCTCCGGTGTAGAGGATGTATAGGTCATCAGGTGACGGAGTTTCGAGCGGCGTCATTGGCGCCGATGCGAGGACGTCCTCGTACCACTCCGCGCCATCAAGAAGAGGAGCTCCGCTGTTGTCGTCAACCTGCAGAAGGAGTTGAAGTTCGGGAAGTTCCGAGCGGATCGCGTCAAGGGTTGCTGCGAATGCGGAATGAAAGATAATGACGCGAGCGCCGGAGTCATTGAGGAGGTGGCGGAGTTCACCGGCAACGTAGCGATAGTTGACATTGAAAGGCGCAAGGCGAGCCGAATACGCCCCCACCATTGCTTCGATGTACTCGGGACAGTTGTGCAGGTACAACGCGACGTGGTCCTGGCCGCTTTGCCAGTTCTGTAGTTCGGCTCGGTTGGTGTGGTGGCCGAAACCGCGATCCGAAAGAGCGGAGGCCAGGCGATCAACGCGGGTCATGAACGCGGCGTAGGTCAGCCGCCGGTCATCGTGGACAAGTGCTTCGCGTGTCGGGACTGCGTGAGCGACCGCGCGAATGACCTCGGACAGGTTGAAATCCATGAGTGACTAAGAAAACCAGATTCGCTGGTATTCGCGGCTTTGTTGGTGCAAGAGGAGCCCGAACAATGCCAGCGGCATGATGAGGAAAAGGAGGAAACTGAAGTTCAAGACAGATCCCACCCCATCGGTCACGATCGCTCGAACAAAGGGGATCAGACCAACGACGGCAACGGCGATACCAAGCCAGTAGCCCCAGCGCTTCTCGTTTGCGATCCCGAAACCGGCACCCGCTCCGAGGATGATGAACAAACCAATTGGGTTTGTGAAACCTCCGAAGAGGACTGTGAACACGGCATCGATATACAGCAGGTACACCGCAATCTGCAGTGTTTGGGGCTGAGTCGGGTTTGTCCAACGTCGGGTCTCCATGGGGTGCGAGTCTGTCAGGAATGGAACCGGTTGCCGCACCAGCACATCGAATTTCTGGAACTGACCTTGTTGGCGTGGCGTTGGCGGCTGGCGCAGGGACGCGACTGGCTCCGCTTTCGGGTCTGCTGCCGAAGGCGCTCTGCCCGGTGGGAAATCGGGCGCTGGTCGATCTCGCTCTTGATCGACTCGAGCACGTGACTCCGAACATGGCGGTCAACGCTCATCACTTTGCCGATGAGGTACTTCGCCATATCGATCAGGAGTGGGCTGATGCAGTCACTGTTTCGACCGAATCAGGGGAGGCACTGGGAACTGCTGGAGCTCTTGCTCGTTTGCGGTCATGGATCGATGGGCGGGGGACGATTGTTGTGAATGCCGACAGCTGGTCGCCGACGTCCCTCGCTCCACTCGTCGATGGATGGGATGGCCGCAGCATTCGAGTCATGGTGAATGGCGATGGCGGTTTCGGTCCTCGGGCACGCATCGTTGCGAGCACGCTGCCGTGGTCGGTGACAAAAGACCTTGTCGAACAACCCACTGGTCTCTACGAAGTCGTTTGGCGAGACGCCTTTGCGCGCGCAGAGCTCGAAGTTGTTCCTCATGGCGGACCGTTTATTGACTGCGGTACCCCGCTTGATTACCTCGAAGCCAATCTCGCCGCAGCGGCAATCCACGGTTCGGCGATCGTCGGCCCAGGAGCAGTTATCGAAGACGGTGTCGACATCAGCGGAAGTGTGATTGGAGCTGGGGCCCGCATCGATGCCGATGTTGTGAGTTCGGTGGTGTGGCCGAATCAGTCCGTTGCCCGTGGCGAACGATTGATCCGCTCAATTCGTGCTGGTACTTCAGTGACCGTTGGCCCGCTGTGATTAGCGCGCAGCTGTCCACATGCGGCATCAATGTCATTGCCACGATTGGAGCGAACAGTGACGTTCACTCCGAGATCAAGTAACTGATCGGCAAATTTCTTGACCCTCGCTGGTGAGGAACCTGTTGTCGGCCAGCCGGGGGTGTCGTTGAGGGGAATCAAATTCACATGGGCGCGCAAGCGGCGTGTTGCTGCTGCGAGTTCGCGTGCATCGCTGGGTCGATCGTTGACGTCGGCGATCATCGCCCATTCAAATGACAGGCGACGGTTCTTTACCTTGAGGTAGTCCTCGCACGCGTCATAGAGATCGGCAAGCGGGTAACGACGATTGATTGGCACGAGTTCATCGCGAAGTTCGTCATTTGCTGCATGAAGCGACACTGCAAGATTGACCGGAAGCGGTTCGTCGATCAGGCGACGAATACCCGGAATGATGCCGACCGTGGAAATGGTGAGGTGCCGAGCGGAGATGCCGATATCGCCGTGGATGCGATGGACCGCACCGATCATTCGGTCGTAGTTCGCCATGGGTTCGCCCATTCCCATGAACACAATGTTTGAGACGCGACGGGGTGTTGGGCCCTCATTTGCTCGACGTGCAGCGCGAACAACTTGTTCGACAATTTCGCCGACACTGAGATTTCGTTCGAAACCGCCCTGCCCAGTTGCACAGAATCCACACGCCATCGCACAGCCGGCCTGCGTGCTGACACAAACCGTCGACCGATCGGGGTAGTGCATGAGCACGGTTTCAACCGATGCTCCGTCAGGAAGGCGCCAAAGCCATTTCACCGTGTTGCCATCGGTAGTTGCCGATTCGGTGACCATTTCGAGAGCAGAGGGCAGTGTTTCGCTCAGAAGGGTTCGTAGCGAAGCGGGAAGTGACGTGATGTCCTTTGGCTCTGCAAAGTCGACATAGAGGCCCTTCCAAAGTTGGTCGAGCCGATATCGGGGTTCGCCGTCGAGGATTGTGGTGAGTGCGTCGCGATCGGCTTCGAAGAGTGACATCGAATCTGTTGTCATGTCGGTTCGCTTTCGACAAGTTCCCACCAGCAGCGCGAATCGTGTTCGACGAATCCAAGATCTCGATAGAGCGATTGGGCGGCAACATTGTCGTGCTCAACATGCAGCATGCCAATCTCAATTGACTTCGATGCAAGAAAGGCGAGTCCGGCGATCGTGAGAGAACGTCCGAGGCCCTGTCCGTGGAATGCGGGGTCGACGGCGATGACAAAGATTTCGCCGAGTCGAGGATCGGTCGCAGTTTCCGCGTGGACTCTGGTCCAGCAGAACCCGGCAAGGGTTCCGTCGATCTCATGAAGCAGGAACCCTTCGGCGTCGAACCATGGCTCTTGCGCAAGCTCATTGAGTTGATCGTGCGTCCGGTCCGATTGGTCGGGATGCCATGCAAAGGCCAGGTTGTTCACACGCAAGAACGCGTCGTCATCTGCTCCCAGAGCGAATGCTCGGGTCTTAAGCGGAGGGGTCGAATCGGCAAGGGGAAGGGCGACTCGTAGTTGTTGATTGCAACGAACGAGACTGAGGCCGGCGGCGCGAGCTTCCGCTGCGTCAGCTTCAGTAGCTGGTTCTGATTCCAGCGAGAGAAGCTGGCCTGCGTCATCGCGACGTTCATTGCGCACGGCCGGACCCTACCGGCGCTGGCGGCAGTAGGGTCCGGTCTTCATGGCTACGCCCCGTTCTCCCAAAGGTCGAGCGAAAGAGACGCTTGCTCGCCTCGACCTCGAATATCCCGATGCGCAGTGCGAGCTCGATCATCGCAATCCCTACGAGTTACTGGCCGCCACGATCCTTTCGGCCCAATGCACCGACGTTCGCGTCAATCAGGTCACCCCGGCCTTGTTTGCTCGGTTCCCTTCACCAGAAGATCTGGCGGTCGCCGATCCGCTCGAAGTAGAGGAACTGGTTCGTAGCACGGGCTTCTACAAGAACAAGGCCCGGTCACTCGTTGGAATGGCCCAGGCGCTCGTCGAGCGCTACGGCGCCGAGGTTCCCTCTTCGATGGAGGAATTGGTCACTGTTCCCGGGGTTGGTCGAAAAACCGCGAATGTGGTTCGGAGCGTGGCGATGGACCTTCCCGGGCTGCCAGTCGACACCCATGTCGGCCGACTCTCGATTCGGCTTGGACTCACGACCGAAACCGATCCGGTGAAGGTCGAATATGTGCTGAACGACATGATCCCGCCCGCCGATTGGGGCCGATTCAGCCTGTTGCTCATTCTCCACGGTCGCCGGGTGTGTGCGTCTCGGAAGGCTCGCTGTGTCGATTGTGTGCTTGGCGACTATTGCCCATCAGTCAGCCTCTGAGCCCGCGAAGATTCCAGCGGATGAGGGCGTAGATCGGCCTAGTGCCTTAGAATCTTTCACCGGCCAGCGGTGTGAGATCGTCAAATTCTCGCGCTATGTTGGCCGGGTCAGGCTCCCGCCGCCTGACACGGTGACAATCATCTGGGATCCGCCGCCCAGTGTCACCTTGCCGACGCCCCCTTGTGGGGCGTCGGCGTCTTTTCGCTCCAAAGAAACCTCGACCCAGTTCTCACCACGGCGCGACCGCTTCATAAAAGCAGTAACCATCTGAGCCAGAACGATCCATGCTCAGGTCTGCGAGACTTCGCCCGTGCATAACGAACGGGCCCAATTATCGAGTGCGACCACCACACTTGAAGAACTTCTTGATCGGGTGAGCTCGACTGCTGAAGCGGTCTTGGCCGCTGGTGACGAATCGCTGGCCTCGGACCTGTTCGAAGTTGAACGGTCCTTACGCACAGCGCACCGTCGACTGGTCTCGGCCACGCGTCGGGCCGGCTGAACCGGTAAACCTCTCCGGGCCAAGGTGGGCCGACCGCTAGCGTCCTAGTTTGTGTTGAACCGTCTCGATCTCCGTGGACGTACCGGCGACAGTCTCGTCGCCGATCTTCCGCGTCCTGATCCAGCTGGTGACGGGCCTGTCGATGCGGTGCGTTCGATTATCGCCCAGGTGAGAGCGGGCGGCGACGCTGCGGTCCGTGAACTCACCGAAAAGTTCGATGGCGTCGATATCGCCGATTCACGAGTGAGCCGTCAGGAACTCGACGCTGCGCTGGCATCGATTCCAACCGAACTCGCCGATGCGCTTCGTGAAGCAGCCGAATCTGTTCGTTCGTTCCACATCGCTCAACTCCGAACCGACCACGCCGTTGCTCGGGGTGGAATCACCGTCACCGGACGTTGCGTTCCGGTTGATCGCGCCGGTTGCTATGTGCCCGGCGGGCGCGGTGCCTATCCGTCCTCAGTCCTTATGACGGTCATCCCTGCCCAGGTTGCCGGAGTTCCTGAAGTTGTTCTATGCGTCCCACCCGATCGCGAGACCGGAAAGATCGCGCCGGCCACGCTGGCTGCCGCTGCGATTGCCGGTGCCGCTGAGGTACGTGCCATTGGTGGAGCGCAAGCAATTGCGGCCATGGCCTTTGGCACCGAAACGCTTCGCCGAGTTGATGTCATTGCTGGTCCCGGTAACGCATTCGTCGCAATCGCCAAGCGCGAAGTGGCGGGCCAAGTTGGTGTTCCGATGGCATTCGCTGGTCCGTCTGAAATCGTTGTGGTTGCCGATCACACTGCACCGACCGATTTCGTTGCGATCGATCTCATGGTGCAAGCCGAGCATGGTCCCGATGGGCTCGCATGGTTTGTTACCTGGGACGAAGCCGTTGCTGATGCTGTCAATGAATCGCTTTCTCGTCTTGTTTCGCAAGCGCCGCGTCAGGGCGAGATCGAAGCGACATTCGCAACTGGTGGATTCTGTGCGCTTGTCGACTCGCCCGAAGCCGCCATTGCTGTGGTGAACCACATCGCCGCAGAACACGTTGAA
>JBIIVE010000142.1:0-3260 GCA_044339605.1 Acidimicrobiales bacterium | reverse complement strand
CTGTTCGTGCCGACGTCACCAATCGCGCTGACGTCACAGCGCTAGTTGCGCAAACACTTGAAGCCTTCGGACGGCTCGACATTGTTGTCGCCAACGCCGGCGCAACGTCTCCTGAAAATCCCGTGTCGCCGATTGATGATTTTGCCTACGTCGTTGATGTGAACCTCACGAGCGTTCAACATCTCGCACTGACCTGCGAACCTCATTTGCGGGAACGGGGCGGAAAGTTCATCGTGATGGGTTCAGGGGCAGGCCGTCGTCCATTCAAAGGCGGGGCTAGCTATTCCGTTTCGAAGGCGGCGGTTTCGATGTTGGTTCGTTGCCTTGCGGTGGAGTGGCGAGAATCGGCCATCGCTGTAAATGAAATTGTTCCTGGTCCTGTACATACCGAAATGGCCGCAAAGATTCTTGATGTACCCAATATCGATGCCGCGATTCGCATGGACTGGCACAAGACCCCCGACGACGTCACGCCGCTTGCGCTGTTCCTTGCCCAACAACCAAACAACGGGCCAAGCGGTCAGGTGTTCAGTCTTCTAGGACGCGATCTGTAAGTCGGCTGCGGTGCGCGGGTTCAGGCCGGTAAGGCTTGTAGTAACGCAGCCAACCCAGATACCCGGACCGACGGATTGTTGACGGCATTGGTCAGTGCGTCGGCTGAACCGATGACAACCGCGTTTCCGCCTGCTCGCGTAAGGCCCGTGTAGAGAAGTTCGCGAGTGAGTAGCGGCGAGCCTTCATTCGGCAGCATCAGCACCACAAGTTCTTTGTATTCCGAACCCTGGCTCTTATGCACCGTCATTGCGAAGGCCCGCTCGACCGGTGGCAGATCAACCGTCGAGATGTAACGGGGCTCATCGTTGGTGCGGAAGCACACCTTGGGACCATCTTCAGTTTCAACAACAACACCGATGTCGCCATTAACCAGACCAACCCGCGGCGAGTTCACCGTGACCAGCAACGCACGGCCAGGAACCATCAGGTCTCCGGATCGCAGCTGCAATCGACGGTCGATGATGTCGTTCCACTGATCGATGCCCAGCGGACCACGACGCATGCCACACAACAAGCGACTTCCCGCAATCTGTTCCAACGCCTTTGCGTGATCCTCAGTCTTTGAAGAACGAGCGAGATTACGAACTTCTCGGTACGTGGTGACTAATGCATCGATGACCGAACTCGCCGGCTTGGCGCCGGCTGTCATCTCGACAAACGTGAGCTGCGGGCCCGAGTTCTGAATTGCGGCCAGCGCAGTTTCTGCCTCGCCCTTACGGATCATTGGTGCAACGGTTGCAATCGGGTTATCGCCAGTGATGCGTCGCACTTTTTGCAGTTCGAACACCCTGCCATCAAGCAGTGCTGCCGATGAGACGAGGTCACGCAGCACCGATCCCGATTCAACGCTTTCAAGCTGCGCATCGTCGCCCACTAACAGCAGTCGTGACCGCGAACCCAGCGCTTCGAACAGTCGGGCCATAAGTTGCAACGGAACCATCGAGGTTTCGTCGATGATGACAAGGTCGTGATTAAGTGGACGCTCGCGGTCGTGGGCGAAACGCGTGTCCAAGCCCCACTTGCTGCCCAGTAACCCGTGAATTGTTGTGGGCTTGATCGCCCGCAATTGCGCCAACACCGCATCGGACGGGCGGTTGTCGCTCTTCTCAAGCGTGTCGGCGAACTCGTTAAGCAGTTCTTTCGCCCGAGTCGCGGCCTTCCCCGTGGGGGCGGCAACGGCCACCGACACCTCTTGGCCCTGCTCTTCAGCAGCCACCAAAAAAGCCAACAAACAACGGGTAAGCGTGTAGGTCTTGCCCGTTCCTGGGCCGCCGGTGAGCACATTGAATGAACGAGCGAGCACCGATTTGGCCAGTTCATTCTGACGAGCGTCGTCGTCTGACACTTCGAGTTCGCGGTCGATAAGCGCGACTGCGGCAGGCGAGGTGACATCGTCGGAATGAGCAATGAGCGCCCGCACCGATTCGGCCACCAACACCTCGTCGGCGAACTGTCGCTGTGAACTGAAACGATTCTCAATCAGCACCAACGGCCGAGTGTCGGCCAACGCCTCAGCCGAGGTTCCCGGAACATCAAGAACTCGAACCAGCGGTGAAGCGCGCAGGGCTTTGTCGAACTGCTTTGCCGTCGGCAACGTTGGCAGCACCCACTCTTGACCTGAACGGGAAATCGCTCGGCCCAGATCATCTGTCAACGTGTCGAGATTGAGACACGCATGACCGTTGCGATGGGCCCATACCGCAAGCCCAAGCGCGAGGAGCACAGTTTCGTCGGTGCAGCTAGCGCGACGAGCAAGCATCGCCGCAGTGACGATGTCGGCGTTCTCAAAGAGACCGTTGCTAGTTTCGGAGTCGAATCGCAATGCATTGAGGACATCAATCGGTTGGGTCATGACTGACCTCCCAGCAACTTGCTCGCAGCAACAATCAATTCGCTCGACGGGCGCCATGTGAACACGCCGTTGCGTTGACCATCGATAACTGCAGTGTCGGGGCCGATCATTCCGCGTACAAACAAATAGTGCGTGTCGCCGATGTGGCGATTGATGTCGTAGCCGGCCAACCGAAGTTGCAACATGCGGTGAAGGGCAACGTTGTACACGAGGATCTGCAACGGATAGTCGCCGTGTTCCATGGCGTGCTTCATAGAGTCGTAGCCATAGGCCGAAATCGGCGCGACATCACCAGGTGTGTGCAGGCGATTGGTTTTGTAGTCAACGACGCCGTAGGTGCCGTTCGATGCATCGCCGAGACGAATCACCGAGTCGATGCTGCCGGTCATGAGACCAGCCATGGCCGACATGCGATTGCCCGCAGCCAATGCCTTGAAGTAGTCGGAGAACTGATCGTTCTCGTGCGCGGCGGCCAGTTCGAAGAGATCGCTCGGAGTTACGGGTGAATTTCCATCGGCCAACGGGAAGTGGAAGACCAATTCGTTGAGGCGGTCTGCACCGATCGAACGCAGCGTCGGGCCCTCGACCGCTGCAGTGAGCGGCGTATCGATAGCCAACACAAGGCCTTGAGCCAACACCTCGGGATCGGCATCGAACGATGCGGCTCGGCCCGAGGTTTCGATGACTTTGCGGACCTCGGCGTCGACATCGGGTAGCGAAAGGTCGATGACCTCGAACAGTTCGTGTACGAAGGTTCCAAAATCCGCACTCGCCTGCATGCCGAGAAGCGGCCCTTCGAAGGTTTGGGGACTGCCGTCTTCGCCGAGTTCAGGCCCGCCAGGAGTTTCGTCGT
>JBIIVE010000140.1:0-3287 GCA_044339605.1 Acidimicrobiales bacterium | reverse complement strand
ACGCGCTGGGCCGAACGTGACACCGCCATCATCGGTGGCCCGTTCTTCATGATGGATCGCCTGGACGGCCTTGTTCCTGGCGATGCACCGCCGTATACCGAGACTGGTTTCGTCGTCGATATGAACGATGAACAGCGCGCTCGTTGGGCCTACAACGGTGTTGAAGCACTGACGCGAGTTGCCAAGGTTGATTGGAAAGCAGCCGGATTCGAACACCTTGATCAAACCCATCACGGCAAACTCGGCCCCGAGCAACGTCGTGGCTATTTCCAGAATTACAAGAACTGGGCAATGAAGGGCGAAGCTCATCCGGTCATTGATCCCGCGTGGGACTGGCTCGTTGCGAACTGGCCGGAAGACGGCGAACACATCGAACTGTGCTGGGGCGATTCACGTCCGGGCAACCAGATGTACGGCGGCGCCGACAACACCGAAGTCATTGGTGTATTCGATTGGGAAATGGTGTCGCTCGGCAATAGCGAAAGCGACCTTGGTTGGTGGGTGTTCTTGCAGCAGTTCTCGATTGAGAGCGCGGGCGCAACGTTGCTGCCCGGCATGCTTGATCGCGCACAGACCATTGCGCTGTGGGAAGAGCTCATGGGCCGCCCTGCGACGCATGTCGACTTCTACGAGATTCTCGCTGGGTTCCAGTTCTGTCTCGTCATGGTGAAGCTGGCCGAAATGTTCGTCGCCGAATCTGGAGATCCGGCCGTCGGTGCCATGGCGACCTACAACCCCGTTGCGGCAATTACTGCTCGACTTCTTGGTATCGAAGTTCCGGGCTTGGCTGACGTGTTGAAGCGACCAGAGGCGTAAGCCGCTCAGTCTTCGGCAATCACTCGGGCTTCGATGCCCTCAAATTCAACGACATCGCCCGCTCGCAGTTGGCGGCCGCGGCGAATCTCAACTTCACCGTTCACGCTGACCTCGCCTTCGGCGAGCAGGAACTTCGCGTCCGAGCCTGAATCAACCAGGTTCGCCAACTTCAGAAATTGACCGAGACGAATGGTGTCGGTGCTGATTTCGATCTCGTGCATCGCACCATCTTCGTCGGTGTCGTACGCTGCCGCACACACAGTCGTGAAGGAGCGGTCATGGACAGCAGCGAAGCCCGAAACAAAGAGGTCGTCGAGAACTACTGGTACGCCCATTTCGAGCGCGACTGGGAAGCCATGGCCACCTTCTTCACTGACGATTGCCACTACACCGACGTCGGTATGGACCCAGTGGGGGCCATCGGAGGCGCCGCGATCGTTCGTCGCCTCAAGATCGGCATCGAACCGCTGTCGGGCTACTTCCACTTCCCCAAACACATCGTCGCCCAGGGCAACATCGTGATTTGGGAACACATGGAGCGCTGGATGTTCCATACCGGCGAGGTCATCGACCACCCGTTTGTCACGGTTATGGAAGTTCGTGACGGCAAGATCAGTCGCTGGCATGACTATTCACATATCGGTCACCTGATCGACAACGCGCCGCAGTGGTGGCTTGACCACATCATCACCGCATCTGCAGAACCGGCCTGAAATCCTCGCTCGCAAGGGCAATTCTGACCCATTCCCGAGACCGAGAACTACGAACAGCAAAGGTCCCGGAAACCCAAAGTCCGAAGGTTTCGGACCAATTTCGCGCTCCGATGTGCAATCGGGGTCCCGACCGAACTAAGAAACATGTCGGACATGCGAGGGAGCCGTCGGTGGACGACCGGGCTTCCTTATCGACGGGCGGTTCTGTTTCCGTCGTGTCCTGACAATTCGCCTCAACCTTTCCGGAGAGTCACACTCCATGACAACGACGACCGAAGAAGAAGAGCTGCTCGGTGTTGTACTCACACCCCGACAGATCTGGGAACTTCTTGATCTTCTCAACGATGCGCCCGGCGATGCCGACGAAGACGTGCTCGACGCAGTCGCAAACAAGCTGCGTTCACCTCGCGTATTCACCCGCGTAAGCGCCGCTCGCTATCAGGGCCGCCTTCTTGCCCTCACCCCCGATGAGCACCGTGCACTTGTCGACCTTGTCGAGAACGACAACACGCCTTCTGACGAGGTCATCAGTGTGGTCGGCGCTCGTCTTGTCGGCCTTGTGCCCGACCGAACCCGCACCGGCAAGATCCGAGACTGATCCGTTCGTTCATCGAACGAACAACCAACACTCCGGGGGGAACTATGGCTGCTGCGCCTCTTGACGAACACCGTCAGCGCAATTTTGACCTCGTCCTACGGGCGTTTGCCGCAGTCGGTGCTGGCGATGCCGATGCACAGGTCGCCAATTACACCGAGGACATCGTCCTCGAGTTCCCGTTTACCGATCCGCCTACCGTCGTTCCTGGGCGCAGTGCTGTGCACGAACGCCTCACAAAGGCGTTCAAGGTGTTTCAGTTCGATCTGACGATCAGTGATGTGCACGCGTGTCTCGACCCCGACGAGCTCATTGTTGAGTTCACCGGTTCAGGTTCGTACTTGCCGAATGGCGCGCCGTACGAGAACCGCTACATCGCAGTGTTCAACTTTCGCGACGGAAAGATCTGTCGTCAACGCGAATACTTCGACCCAACGCAAGCCGGAAAATCAGCCAACGCGTAGGTCGCCGGACCAGACAACCCGTCTAAAAAATTTCAGCTAGCGATCGATTTCTTGAACAATCGCAGATCGGTGATGAACGATTCCGGTCGTTCGAATGCTGCGAAATGTCCACCACGTTCTTGTTCGGTCCAGTGAACGATGTTGTATTTCTTTTCGGCCCACGCGCGCGGCGTTTGCAACAGTTCCAACGGGTACTGCGCGTGCCCGGTCGGGACCTCAACGCGGCCCGACCAGCCTTGTGCGGCGCCGTTATTCGCACGCTGTGATTCGGCATAGAGACGCGCTGCGGAGCCAACCGTGTTGGTGACCCAGTAGATCATGATGTTGTCGAGCACTCGATCCCATGAATAGGTATCGGCGATGCTGTTGTTGTCGAGATCACTCCACCCGTTGAACTTCTCAAGAATCCACGCCGCCAAACCGGTGGGTGAATCAGTAAGTCCATACGCGAGCGTCTGCGGCTTTGTGCTTTGGATCGCCATGTACCCCGTGCCATCGGCAATGCGAGCGCCAGATGCGGCGAAGCGTTCGTTATCAGCGTCGGTCACTCCCGCCATTGGGTCGGCGTCATCAGCACCCGGGAAAGCGAAAATCATGTTGAGGTGAATACCAAGCAGTCGATCGCCATAGGCCTCGCCGAGACGACGAGTCACGATGGCTCCCCAATCGCCGCCTTGGGCGATGTAGCGGTCGTAACCG
>JBIIVE010000065.1:0-12647 GCA_044339605.1 Acidimicrobiales bacterium | reverse complement strand
CTTGCCCAACGTGAGAGCGGAAATTGCGAAATCGACGCGATCGAGGCCGAGTTGTGCGATTGCGGTTTCGGCCAAATGCACATGGGCAATGGTGGGCGGATCAAAGGAACCGGGATACACGGCTCGGCGCGGTAGTGGCGGTGTTGTCTGATCAGAACCCACGGGCTGAGGCTAGCGATCGTGGGAGACTCAAGCCCATGAGAAGCCCGTTTCTTCATCCCTTCGCCCGTCCAGGAGCCGCAGCCGAGGAGTTCATCACGATCACACGTGGTGAAGGCGCACTGGTGTGGGACAACCAGGAGAACGAGTACATCGATGCGATAGCCAGCCTTTGGTATTGCAACGTGGGTCATGGACGGTGGGAGATCGTCGACCAAGTTGCGTCGCAAATGGCGGTGCTCGAGAACTACAACACCTTCGACATTTTCACGAACGAGACCGTTGAAACCTTTGCTGCCTTTATTGCCGCAGCGGCCCCTATGGACGACAGCCGCATCTTTTTCACTTCGTCGGGTTCTGAGGCCGTCGAAACCGCGCTCAAACTGGCTCGGCTCACGCATTCGTTGAAGGGCGATGCGCAACGCACCGAGTTCGTAGGGCGCGCGAACTCGTATCACGGTGTCGCGTACGGCGGCGTGTCGGTGCAAGGTCTGCCTCTTAACCAACAGGGCTTCGGTCCGTTGCTTGACACGGTGCATCAGGTGTCAGCCCACGACATCGAAGACATCGAGAAGTTGTTTGAACAAACGGGTTCCACAATTGCTGCGGTCATCACTGAACCAGTGCAAGGCGCAGGTGGGGTCTATCCGCCAGTTGATGGTTACCTCAATCGATTGCGCGAACTGTGCGACGAGTACGGCGTGTTGTTGATTTTCGATGAGGTCATTACCGGCTTCGGACGTTTGGGTTCGTGGTTTGCCGCATCACACTTTGGCGTTGTGCCCGACATGATTACGTTCGCTAAGGGCTGCACGTCGGGCTACTTGCCACTCGGCGGTGTTGTGGTGGGCGAAGCAGTTCTTGATGTGCTCGAAGCCGACCCGACCTTCATCCTTCGTCACGGCTACACCTACAGCGGCCATCCGTCAGCCTGTGCTGCTGGTCTGGCAAATACTGCAATCTTGTTGGAAGAGAACTTGTTTGATCGCGTGCCGGTAATCGCAGAGCGAATCGGAGGCGGGCTCAGCGCTTTAGCGGAGACGGGGGCGATTGTTGAAGCTCGCGGGGTGGGCGGCATTTGGAGTGCCGAACTTCAGTCGGGTCTTGCCGCTCCAGCAGTGCGTAACGAGATGTTGAAGCGCGGTGTGATTGCAAGACCGATCGGACTTTCGGTAATTGCGTTCTGCCCACCATTCGTCACAACTGATGCACAGCTCGACCAATGCGTGGTTGCGCTGAGCGAGTCAATCGCCGCGTTGTCGTAAGTGTTCTAGGCGCTGATCTTTAAGAGATCGATTGCTTCAACGAGTGCGATTCGCAAAATGCGCTCGATTTCGTCGAACTCGGCCTGGCCCGCGATGAGCGGCGGAGACAACTGGATCACGGGGTCGCCTCGATCGTCGGCCCGGCAAACCAGACCAAGCTCAAGCAATCGCTTCGATAAGTGGCCACGGAGCAACAACTCGGCTTCGGCAGCAGTGAACGTTTCACGCGTAGCGGCATTCTTGACGAGCTCGATGCCGTAGAAGTACCCCATGCCTCGCACATCGCCAACGATGGGAAGGTCGCGAAGTTTCTCGAGAGTGGATCGGAACGCAACTTCGTTTTCGAGAACGTGATCAATGAGGTGTTCGTTTTCGATCACATCGAGATTGGCCATGGCCACGGCACAACTCACCGGGTGACCACCGAAGGTGAAGCCATGCAGAAACGACACACCCTCGGCCGAGAATGGTTCAGCGATGTGATCGCTCACGATCATTACGCCGAGAGGCGAATAACCAGAAGTGAGTCCTTTGGCCGAGGTGATGATGTCGGGCACGTAGCCGAGTCGATCGCAGGCGAACATCGAGCCAAGACGACCCCATGCACAAATGGTTTCGTCGCTGATCATGAGAATGCCGTAGCGATCGCAGATCTCACGAACACGGGCGAAGTAGTCGTTAGGGGCGGTGAAACAGCCACCGGCGTTCTGGACTGGTTCAACGAAAACGCACGCAACGGTGTCGGGGCCTTCACGCAGAATCATTGTTTCAATGTCGTCAGCGCAGGCGAGGTTGCAGGCACTTTCGTTTGAACACATCGTGCAGCGATACCGGTTGGTGTTGGCGGCGCGACCAACACCGGGCACAAGTGGTTCGAACATCTGGCGAAACGCGGGCACGCCAGTAAGCGAAAGCGCGCCCATTGTTGTGCCGTGGTAGGAGAGATACCGAGTGATGGCTTTTGTGCGTAACGGCTGCCCGCTCAATTTGAAGTACTGACGTGCGAGCTTCCATGCGGACTCCACCGCTTCGCCGCCGCCAGTGGTGAAGAACACGCGGTTGAGATCGCCGGGCGCAAGGTTCGCGAGGCGCGTCGCAAGTTCGATCGCGTTGGGGTGGGCGTAGGTCCAGACGGGGAAGAACTCAAGCGTTGTTGCTTGTTGCGCTGCAGCTTCACCAAGTTCGGCGCGTCCGTGACCGATTTGCACGGTGAACAATCCGGCGAGACCGTCGAGATAACGCTTACCGTCGACATCCCAGACCCAACAGCCCTGGCCGCGTTCCATGATCGGGGCGCCGCCGTCTCCGGGGTCAAGCCTGCTGAAGTGTCCCCAAAGATGGGACTGGGCGAGCTGTCGGAGTTCCGCAGGGGTCCGGCTCATTGAGTGCTCCCGAGAGAGGCCGGCCGAGAATCGGACGTGCCATTGGTCGTTTGCTGATTCTTGCCCGAGGAAAGCGATTCAGCAATGAACTTTGGTCAGGAATCGGTCAGGAATCGCTCAGGCCAGCGAGCTTTTGTGCTCGGCGGTTGTTGAAGACCACCAAAAGTGCCGCCAGAACAATGCTGATGATGAGAAGGGCGGTCGAGAACACGTTGATCTGCACGGGGATCTTTGAGCGCTTCATGTTCCAAATCTGGATGGGGAAGGTGTTATCCAGGCCCGAATTCAGATAGGTGATGATGAAGTCATCGAGAGACAGCGCAAAAGTGAGCATTGCGGCGGCGACGACACCGGGAGCGATAAGCGGCAGGGTCACCTTGTAGAAGGTTCGGAACGCTGAAGCGCCGAGGTCAAGAGAGGCTTCTTCCAGTCGCCAATCGAATCCGCGAATACGAGCGCGCACGGTGGTGGCCACGTAACTGACGGAGAACATCACCTGAGCGATGACGATGGTGATGAACCCTCGTGACCAGTTGATGGACACGAACAAGGTGAGAAGCGAAAAGCCGAGGACGATCTCGGGCATCGTGAGGGGGAGGATGAGAATCGCACCGATCATTCCTTTCGCCCGGAACTTGTACTTCACCATGGCTAAGCCCATGAGTGTGCCCAGCACGGTGGCAATGGCAGTGACGACAACGGCGATTTTGAGACTGAAGATGAGTGCGTCAGTCAGTTCGGGGTACTTGAACGGATCAGTCCAACCGGCAAGCGAAAACTTGTTCCAGATGTAGTTGTATTTCCCGGTGGGTTCGTTGAATGAATAGATGACCGTGACGAGGATCGGCGTGAAGAGGAAGAGCAGGCCGAGCACCGCCCATACCCACAACGAGACGCGTCCGATCGCGCGCAACCAATTGGGCGGGTTCATGCGATTTCCTCGGTACCCAATAAACGCGCATACACAATGACGCCGACGAGGATCATCGCCATGAGCATGAACGACAAGGCGGAGAGTTCAGGTCGGAAGAATTCCTTGCCAAAGTTCTTTTCGATGATCTGGCCGATCATGACGGTGCGGTCGGAACCCAAGAGTTCCGAGTTCACGAAGTCGCCAGCCGCAGGAATGAAGGTGAGGAGTGTTCCGGCGAAGAGGCCAGGTAGCGAGAGACGGAGAGTGATCTTTCGAAACGCTCTTGATGGTGACGAATAGAGATCAGCAGCAGCATCGAGCAGACGGTGATCCAATTTTTCGAGACTCACGTAAATGGGCAGCACCATGAACGGCAAGAAGTTGTAGGTGAGCGCGGCCACGACTGCGAAAGGTGAGCCGAGAACGCCTTGGTTGTCGTTCAAGATGCCGACTGATTGCAAAATGCCAACCACGGGGCCGTTATCGAACAACAGGATCTTCCACGACAGCGTGCGCACGAGGTAGGTCACGAAGAACGGAAGAATGACGAGTGCAAGAAAGAGGTTCTTGTACTTCCCGCCTTTCGTGGCAATGACATAGGCCAACGGGTAGCCGATGATGATCGCGGCCAGGGTGGAGATCGTCGCGTACACGAATGTGCGGATGATCACCGTTGAGTTGTCAGAGATCACCGTCGAGTAATTCGACAATCCGCCGTCTTGTAGCGATAAGCGCCCGAGACTGAAAAGCGGAAAGACGAAAAAGATCAGCAGCCATAAACCACCGGGAGCAATGAGCAGCCAGGGAGTGAACCACCGCCGTGCCGACACGCCGCTGTCGTCCCCGCCGTCTTCACGGCGAGGGCGACGAAAGCGCGACGGCGCAGCGGCAGCGGTCATTGAGCGGTGTTACTGCTCGGTCGCAGCAACGAAGGCACGCTCTACTTCTTCGGCAACGTCTGGGCTGATGACATCGAACTCGTACAACGGCGGAGTCGCCGGCGGAACGATGAAGGGGCTGGCTTGGGCGGCGGCGGTCATGTACTTCTCGGCGCCGGTGACCGGCGGGATGTACAAGATGCTTTCGTACAACGGACCAGCAACGGCAGGGTCGTAGACGTAGTTGAGGAACTTGTTTGCGCCCTCAGGGTTCTTCGCGCCAACGGGGATCATGGCGTTGTCGACCCAGAGCATTCCGCCCTGGCTCGGGATGACCCATTCGAGGCCAGGATTGTCGGCCTGCAACTGAGCGACGTCGCCGGACCATGCAACGGCAATCCAGGTATCGCCAACTTCAAGGTCTTCGGTGTAGCTATTGCCAGTGACCTTCTTGAACTGACCTGCGTCTCGGGCCTTTTCAATCTTGTCGACTGCGGCAAGCATTTGCGTGGTTGTTCCGGTAGTCGGGTTGGCGCCCATACCGAGCATGGTGAGACCAACGGTGTCGCGCATTTCGTCGAGAATCGTGACCTTGCCCTTGAACTTCGGGTCGAAGATGGCGTTGACGTCGGTGATTTTTCCGCCGACTTTGTCAGGCCAGTAGGCGAGACCGGTTTGACCAACGGCCCACGGAATCGAGTTAGCGCGTCCTGGATCCCATGACGGGTTCGCGAGGCGAGAGATCACGTTCTTCTTGTTGGGGAATGCGGCGCTATCGAACGGCTGCACCAGATTGGCGCCGATGTAGGCAGCGGCGTTCCACGATGTGAGCACGATGAGATCGGCGCCGATTCCTTGGCCCTTCTCAAGCGTGGCCTGATACTTCGTGTTGAACGACTCGTTGCCGTCGATGCTGTTTCTGTAGTCAACCTTGATGCCGGTTGAGGACGTGAAGCCCTTCAGCGTTGCCGAGGTGCTGGGTTCGTCGCCTTCGATGTAGAGGGGCCAGTTGAGGACGGTGATGCCATCACTGCTGCCACCACTGCTGTTTGAGTCTGAACTGCATGCAGCAAGAAGTGTTGGGCCCATTGCAAGACCACCAAGGGCAAGGCCGCCCATGCCGAGGAATCGGCGACGCGATGTTCGGTGCTGGGCCATGGCCTCAAGGAGCTCGGGGTCGATTGGTTTGGTCATGGTCAGTCCTCCAGTAATTGCGGTTGTTGGTTGGGAACAGATGGCAGAACGCAAGCGGCGCTCTGCGCCCACGATGCCCACACGCTGTCGCCGGGGCGAAGAAGCGGAAGGTCAGCATCGGGATCGATATTGGCGATGATCGGCGAACCGTCGGCTGCTTCGAGCGCGAGTCGAACGATCGGGCCTTGGAATGCGAGGTCGGTGACGGTTGCGCTCACTGATTGGTCGCCACCGGGTTGTGGTGTCGGTTGTGTAAGCGAGATGGAGATGCGCTCGGGACGAACCATGAGCGTCACTTCTGATCCGACAGCGAGTGTTGCATCTCCGCAGGAGCCATAAAGAGAAGCCCCGCCGAGCGCAGTGACTCGTGTTGTGCCTGTCGCGTGTTCCGTAACTGTCGCTGGCCAAAGGTTTGCTTGGCCGATGAATCCGGCAACGAACACGCTTGCCGGATTGTCGTAGATCTCGGCGGGAGTGCCGATTTGTTCGACGCGACCGTCGGACATAACAGCGATGCGGTCACTCATGGTGAGCGCTTCTTCTTGATCATGGGTGACATACACGAACGTGATGCCGACCTCGCGCTGGATCCGCTTGAGTTCGAATTGCATGGCGTGACGAAGTTTGAGGTCAAGCGCGCCGAGGGGTTCATCAAGAAGCAGTGCCTTAGGGAGGTTGACCAAAGCACGAGCAAGCGCCACGCGCTGTTGCTGACCGCCAGAAAGTTGGGCGGGCCGGCGACTTGCAAACTGGGTCAGGCGAACGATCTCGAGCATTTCGGTGACGCGCTTTTTAATCGTGGCCTTGTCCACCTTCTTCGACTGCGGTCCAAAGGCCACGTTGTCGAAAACGTTCATGTGGGGGAACAGGGCGTATTGCTGGAACACGGTGTTCACGTCGCGCTTATTCGGCGGCACCTTTGAAACATCGACACCATCGAGACGTATTGCACCGCTGGTGGGCTGTTCGAAGCCGGCGATCATTCGCAGCGTCGTGGTCTTGCCACAACCTGATGGGCCGAGCATTGAGAAGAACTCGCCTTGACCAATCGAGAAATCAACATCGTCGACCGCGACGAACTCGCCGAATCGCTTCACGACATGATCGATCTCGATGACTGGAGCCGAAAGGTCGGCAACAGTAGGAGACGTCATAGCAATCGAGTTCTCTGTCAGCTCTCACCCCTCCGAAGTCTCGGGCAGACCGTTTGGGCGCCCGGTGGAATGAGAAAGGATCACAAGAATTCGGGCTCACCGCAAGAATTGACCGATGGCGAGACGGTGAACAGTTGATGACGGGCGCCTCTCGCGGCTCTTTTCGGGTAATTCCTTGCGGTTTCGGCGCTCGTGGCCCACGATGCGATGGGAAAAGAAAAGGGAGTCGTCGTGGCACATCTCAATTTCATTGGTGGGAAATGGGTTCCGGCCCAAAGCGGGGCAACTGACGAGGTGCTTGCTCCAGCGACCGGAGCCGTCATTGGTTCCGTGCCCTCAAGCGATGCTTCCGATGTCGATGCGGCAGTTGGCGCGGCGAAGGCGGCATTTGCCGAATGGGGGACAGCAACCCCGCGAGCTCGGGCAGAAGCGTTACTCGCGCTGGCCGATCGCCTCGAAGAGAATCTCGAGGAGTTGAAAGCCATTGAAGGCGAGAACGTTGGGAAGCCGGTTTCGATTATCGATTTCGAATTCGACCTGACGATCGACAACCTTCGGTTCTTCGCAGGAGCAGCGCGCACGATGGACGCGCAGGCCGCGGGCGAATACATGGATGACCACACCTCGATGCTGCGGCGCGATCCGCTTGGCGTTGTCGCCGGCATTGCTCCCTGGAACTATCCGCTGAATATGGCGATCTGGAAAATGGGTCCCGCACTCGCTGTTGGCAACACATTTATTTTGAAGCCGTCGGAGTTGACACCGTTTACCGCGTTTCGTTTGGCGGAACTCACCGAAGGGATTCTTCCTGCAGGTGTGTTCAACGTTGTTGTTGGTCAGGGCGAAACTGCGGGCGATGCAATTGTTCGTCACCCCGGTATTGCGATGCTGTCGCTCACCGGCGATGTAAACACCGGAAAGATGATTGCGCGCAACGCCGCCGACACGTTGAAGCGCGTGCATCTTGAACTTGGTGGCAAAGCACCAGTCGTGGTGTTCGACGATGCCGATATTGAAACGGTTGTCGCAACACTTACCGAGACCGGTTATTACAACTCCGGTCAGGACTGCACCGCGCCATGCCGTGTCATCGCCGGCCCTGGCGTGTTCGACGATCTCGTTGCTGCACTCGAAGCGTCGGTTGGCGCGCTTGTTACCGGCGACCCGAACGACCCGGCGACCAACGTTGGTCCGGTTATTTCTGCATCGCAACGCGATCGAGTCGATGGCATGGTGAACCGAGCGGTTGCTTCGGGCGCGCGCATTGTCGTTGGCGGCGAAACGCTTGATCGTCCTGGCTATTTCTATGCACCCACAGTGGTCGCAGGGCCGGCGCAGGATTCTGAACTTGTACAACGCGAAGTGTTTGGGCCGGTGATCAGTGTGCAGAAGTTCGCCGACGAAGCCCAAGCACTCGCCTGGGCCAACGACGTCGACTACGGATTGGCTGCGTCCGTGTGGACGAGAGATGTTGGCCGGGCAATGCGTATGTCTCGTTCGATGATGTTTGGCACGGTGTGGGTAAACGACCACATTCCGATCGTTTCCGAGTTCCCGCATGGCGGATTCAAGAACAGCGGTTACGGCAAAGACATGTCGAAGTACGCGCTTGAGCACTACACCGAGCTCAAACACGTCATGATTAAGCACTGAGACATTCGATCGAGGAGAACCAGTGTCCGAAACCGTAAAGACTGAAGTCCGTGGCCGGATTCTGATCATTCGTCTTGAGCGTGAAGAAAAGCGCAACGCGATCGACGTTGAGCTTGCCGAAGGCATTGACGAGGCGCTGAATCGACTTGAAGATGACCCAGAACTTTGGGCGGGCATCATCACCGGAACGAAGTCGGTGTTCTGTGCGGGCACTGACATGCGTGCCGGCGTTCATTCCACCGATCGTGGCGGACAGTACGGAATCATTCGCCGTTATCGCACCAAGCCGCTTATCGCTGCGGTGGAAGGTGCAGCACTCGGTGGGGGATTTGAAGTCGTGTTGTCCTGCGATCTCGTTGTTGCATCAAAGACTGCCGAGTTTGGATTGCCCGAAGTGAAGCGCAGCCTCGTGCCTATCTGTGGTGGTCTGTTTCGGGCTCCGAAGGCGCTGCCACGAAATGTGGCGCGCGAACTTCTTCTCACCGGCGATTCCATCGACGCCAAGCGGGCCTACAAGTTGGGCTTGGCCAGCGTTCTCTCCGCGCCAGGCGAAGCGGTCGACGACGCAGTTGGTCTGGCGGAGCGTATCTGTGCCAACGGCCCGGTGGCCGTGCGCGAAACCATGCGGTTCTTGGCCTCGCTCGATGCGCCCGATGAAGCGCACGGCTGGGACGAAACGCTGGAATCGGAAGATGTCATTCGCAATGCCGAAGACACCCGCGAGGGCGTGATGGCGTTCTTCGAGAAGCGCCCGCCGAATTGGTCGGGTCGCTGATCCACCGGCAATGATGGTCACACGTACGTAGGGGGAACTATGGATTTCGAAGAGACACCAGAAGAAGCCGCATTTCGCGCCGAGTGCCGAGCATTCCTCGACCAGCATTCAACGATGAAGGCCGCAGGTGCTCCACGAAATGTGATGAGCACGCTTTCAGAAGACGAGCATGCGCATGTGCAGGCATGTCGCGATTGGCAGCGCACCAAAGCCGAGAACGGTTGGGCTGGTCTCACGTGGCCGGTCGAATTTGGCGGTCGTGGCCTTACCGGTTTGCAGCAGGGCATCTTCCTTGAAGAAGAGCATAAGTACGACCTTGCAGTGGGCATGTTTGCTCAGGCCACCGGCATGGTTGGTCCGTCGATCATCGTGCACGGCACCGAAGAACAGAAGAAGGAGTTCCTCCCTTCAATTCTGCGCGGTGAGCAGGTGTGGTGTCAGTTGTTCAGCGAACCGAATGCCGGTTCCGATCTTGCTGCGCTTCGTACCAAGGCCGAACTCGATGGCGACGAATGGGTCATCAGCGGTCAGAAGGTGTGGACATCATCGGCGCATGTTGCTGATTGGGGCATGTTGTTGGCCCGTACCGATTGGGACGCGCCTAAGCATCGCGGCATTACCTATTTCCTTCTTGATATGCGTTCACCGGGCATTGAAGTTCGTCCGCTCGTGCAAGCAACTGGTGGCGCCGAGTTCAACGAGGTGTTTCTTGAGGAAGTTCGCATTCCTAAGGAGAACGTCCTTGGTGAGGTGAACGGTGGTTGGGCCGTAGCCATGACCACACTCACCAGCGAGCGCGCCGATATTGGCGCTGGTCATGGCGATGGGTTTGGTGGCGTGCTTCGACTCGCGCAGCAGTACGGACGCGTGAAAGACCCTGTTGTTCGTCAAGAACTCATGAAGCTCTACACGAGCTACCAAATCTCGAAGTACATCGGCTATCGCACGCGCACCGCTGCATCGAAGGGCATCGCCCCGGGGCCCGAGGTCTCGACCATGAAGATTGCGATCTCTGACCGCCTTGCGTTCCAGGGCGATTTAGTCGAATCGCTCATGGGTGCCGACGGAATGTTGTGGGGCGCTGACGCTATCGACGACGGCTACTGGCAGACCATGGTGTTCATGGGGCAGTGGATGGCTCGCATCGGTGGCGGTACCGAAGATGTGCAGCGCAACATCGTGGGTGAGCGAGTGCTCGGCCTTCCTCGCGAACCGGGCAACGACCGCACGACGCCATTTCGCGAACTGCCGCACTGACCTTCACGGTTTTGGACAACTCGTTGTAGACATTCGGCATGTTCAATCCGTTCACGCCTGGTTTTGCCGAGAATCCCTACGAGGAATATCGCATTCAGCGCGAAACCGAACCGATCCAGCAAACGCCATTCGGGCCATGGATGATTTTTGACCATGCCGAGTCCGTGCGTCTGCTGCGTGACATCACCTTGAGCGTCGATGTGCGCAAGGCGATGGAGATTCTGGGTGAAGATCCACGAGACCGGGCAAAGATGCGTGCCGAGTTGTTCCCGGACAAAGCGCCACGAGAAGACACGTCGATTCTCAACATTGACCCGCCCGACCACACGCGTCTGCGCAAACTCGTAAGCAGTGTGTTCACGCCGCGGCGCGTCGCCGATCTTGCGCCGATGATCGAACGCATCGTGGACGAGCATCTCGATGCAGTTGCCGATCGCGGCGAGATGGATCTGATCGCCGATCTCGCGTTTCCGCTTCCGTTCGCAGTCATTTCTGAAATGTTGGGAATGCCCGATGGCGACAGCGCGCAATTGCGCGAGTGGTCACACACCTTGGTGAAGATCCTCGATTTCACGATCGGCCCGGAAGAGCTCATGGCCGCGGTGATGGCTGGCGAAAATCTGCGCGAGCACATCGCCGGTGTCATTGAATGGAAACGCTCAAATCTTGGTGATGACCTGCTCAGCGCATTGATCCTCGCCGAGGACAATGGTGATGTGCTCTCTGATATCGAACTCGTCGACCAGGTGAATGTGTTGTTCATTGCTGGTCACGAGACAACGGTGAATCTCATTGGCAATGGCACCTGGGCGTTGCTGCAGAACCGTCATCAACTCGAGTTGTTGCGCGACGACCCGTCCGTTGAGACAACGGCGATCGATGAACTACTTCGGTACGACTCGCCCGTTCAGATCTCGCGCCGGATCACACTTGAACCGATCCAGATCGGTGGTCATGACGTTGCAGCAGGAACGTTCGTGCTCACAAGTCTTGGGTCGGCCAATCGTGATCCCGCGGTCTTCGGGTCAACGGCCGATCAGCTCGATCTACGCCGCGCCGACGCCGCCCGCCACCTCGCATTCGGGAGTGGCACGCATCACTGCCTTGGGGCCTCGCTTGCTCGTATGGAGGGCACAATCGCCATCACTCGCCTCATTCGGCGATTCCCTGAACTGCAGGCGATCGGTACCCCGGCGTGGAACGGCCGACTCGTGCTGCGAGGCATGGATTCGCTCCAACTTTCGCTTCGCTGAAGTCGTTCGTTGAGTGGCAAGATTCGGTCGTGACAACTCACGACGATCTGCTGGCCCGACACCGCCGGGCGCTTCCCGACTGGCTGGCGTTGTATTACGAGAAGCCGATCTCGCTCGTAAGTGGTGAAGGTCGCCACGTTGTCGATGCCGAAGGCACTCGTTATCTCGACTTCTTCGGCGGCATTCTCACGACGATGACGGCGTATTCGCTGCCGGAAGTTGTTGCCGCGATTCAGGATCAAGCCGGCAAGATGATTCACACCTCAACGCTGTATCTCGTTGAGCCAATGATTGAACTCGCCGAGAAGGTGGGGGAGCTTTCGGGAATTCCCGATGCCAAAGTGTTTTTTGCTACTTCGGGCTCAGAGGCCAACGAAACTGCGCTGTTGTTGGCCTCGACTGTTCGTCGCTCAAACCAGGTTCTCGCGTTGCGTAACAGTTACCACGGCCGCTCATTCGCCACGATGGGCGTGACCGGTAATCGCGGCTGGTCGTCGTCGAGTCTTTCGCCCTTTGCGGTGTCATACGTGCACAACGGCGACACGTTCCGTTCGCCATTCCGCGATCGCGACGAAAAAGGCTTTGTCGACGCGATAGTCGAAGACCTTCGTCATGTCATTGCCACGACAACCGCGGGTGATGTTGCGTGCATGATTGCTGAACCCATTCAGGGCGTTGGCGGCTTCACCGTTCCGCCTGATGGGTTGCTCGGCGCACTGCAAGAGGTGTGTCGCGAGTTCGGCATTCTTTGGATTACCGATGAA
>JBIIVE010000064.1:0-12719 GCA_044339605.1 Acidimicrobiales bacterium | reverse complement strand
TCCTCTGATGATCGATTGGGACAATGACCGCACCGCCAAAGAAGAAACAAGGCGGGGGCCGAGGAGACGTCGCTGGCGTTGCGGCACGTCAACTCGCCGCCGACGCACTCATTCGCATTGAGCGCGATGGAGCGTATGCAAACATCGTTTTGTCGCCGATGCTCACCAAGAGCTCTCTCGAACAACGCGATCGTGGATTCGTAACGGAACTGGTCTACGGAACCACTCGAATGCGTCGGTCTTGTGACTGGTTGATCGATCGCTTTCTTCCTGATCCTGAACGAGTCGACCTCACAGCGCGCACCTGGCTCCGACTCGGTGCATTCCAGCTGGCGTTTCTTGGTACGCCCCCACACGCTGCGGTGAGTGCGACTGTGGAAGCGGCGCCTCGGAAAATCAGCGGGTTGTGCAACGCCGTGCTTCGAAAGGTTGCAACCTCACTTCCGGTCGAGTGGCCCACTGATGCAATTCGACTTTCTCAACCCGAGTGGATCGTGAATCGACTCACCGAGGATCTCGGTGTAGATCGCGCCATCGCCGCGCTTGAAGCGATGAATGAAGCTGCGGTTGTCACAACTCGCGACGACGGATACATCCAAGATGAAGGTTCGCAACTCGTTGCCGCTGCAGTAGATGCGCAGCCGGGCGATCTCGTACTCGACGTATGCGCAGCGCCCGGTGGTAAAGCCACCGCACTAGTCGCTGATGGTGCAATCGTGGTTGCTGCAGATATGCGTTCGTCGCGACTCACGTTGTTGTCGAGTAATCGCGAACGCCTCGACATCAGTCCGAACGATATGCAGATCGTCGGTGCCGACGGAACGGCGCCCCCATTCCGACCACAATCGTTTGATCGCGTGCTGCTTGATGCTCCATGTTCTGGATTTGGCGCGCTGCGTCGTCGACCCGATGCCCGTTGGCGCATTGCTCAGAAGGACATCGATGAGCTCGTGCTGATCCAGCGTCGGCTGTTTACCCAGGCCGTCGCAATGGTTCGACCCGGCGGCGAGCTCGTTTACAGCGTTTGCACCATCACCGCTGCCGAGACTTCAGAACTCGATGCATGGGCTGCGCAAACATTCCCCGAGCTCGTAGCGCGTCCCGTCGAACAGTCTCCTTGGACGCCTCTCGGGCGCGGCGCACTTCTTCTCCCGCAAGATGCAGGAACTGATGGTATGTACATCCTCCGACTCGGAGTTCCCCCGGACGAGAAAGAACGGAACGAATGACAGACCACGCAGCAATGACAACGCCGACAACTGGGTTGGCTGCAAAAGTCCTCACCGTTTCCGATGGAGTGGTAGCCGGAACTCGCGACGACAAAAGTGGTCGCGCTCTCGTGGAACGCCTTACCGCTGAAGGTTTCGAAGTCGTCGAACACCGTGTCGTTGCCGATGGCATTCAGACGGTTGGCGAAGCAATCTTTGAAATGTCCGAACGATTTAACGGACTCATCATCTCTACTGGCGGCACCGGGTTCGGTCCCCGCGACCTTTCTCCTGAAGGAACGAAGATGGTGCTCGATCGTGAAGCACCGGGTCTCGCAGAAGCGATGCGGGGCGTGAACCCACTTGGTCGCTTGTCGCGTGGTGCGGCTGGGACCCGAGGCCAAGCACTCATTCTCAATACCCCCGGTTCCACCGCAGGAACAATTGAATGCCTCGAGGCCGTTCTCGATGTCATTCCGCATGCAATCCGACTTCTCGCCGGGGACTGATTTTCGAGCACAGACCGTTGCCAACCGGGTTGTGGACTGAACTGCTGTTGGTCGCAACCGGTACGATCAACCTCTATCGCCATGACCCCAACTGACGAGGCCCGTATGGGCCAGGCGATAAGCGCCGCGGCCAAGGTTCGACGCCGTGTCGCGCCACGTCCATGGGTCGGAGCAGTGGTTGTTCCTGCTGAACGCCCTGACCATGCGGGCTTCGAAGGCGCCACCGACGGTCGCACCGGTGATCACGCTGAAGTCATGGCTCTTACTGCTGCGGGCGATGCGGCCAAGGGGTCGACGCTCTATGTGACTCTCGAGCCTTGTTCCCACCATGGCCTTACGCCACCGTGTGCTGAAGCAGTGATCGCTGCTGGTGTCGCCCGCGTTGTCATTGGTGTCGCCGATCCCGATTCAAACGTTTCTGGTCAGGGCATCGCACGTCTTCGTGCAGCAGGAATCGAAGTTGAGATTGGTTGCTGCACCGAGGATGTCTCTCGCCAACTGGCTCCGTATCTTCACCACCGTGCGACTGGTCGACCTTTCGTTGTGCTGAAACTTGCCGCCACCCTCGATGGTCGCACCGCCGCCCCCGACGGCAGTTCGCAGTGGATCACGGGCGACGAGGCGCGACTCGATGCGCACCGGCTCCGTGCTGACAGCGACGCGATCATTGTTGGTGCTGGCACGGTCCGATCCGATAACCCAATGCTCACAGTTCGCCTTCCAGATGCGGAACAGGGTGCGGACGACACCGAACCTCTGCGTGTGGTTCTGGGGTCGGCCCCTGCCGATGCGGCGATCCAGCCCTGCCTCGAACTCTCGGGCGAACTCTCTGCGATTCTCGAAGATTTGGGCGATCGGGGAGTACTCCAGGCCATGGTTGAGGGCGGCGCCACGGTGGCCAAAGCATTCCACGAGGCGGGTTTGGTGGATCGGTACGTGGTCTATGTGGCACCGGCCTTTTTCGGTGGGGATGACGCTGTCGGGTTGTTCTCTGGGCCGGGAGTTCCCACGATTGGCCAGCTCTGGCGAGGTCGAATTGTGGACGTGGCTCGGGTGGGGGACGATCTTCGTCTCGAGATCGAGGCCTGATTATGTTCACCGGAATTGTTGAAGAACTCGGAACCGTGGCATCTCGTGATGGCTCGCGTCTTCGCATCAGCTGTTCGGCTGTGATCGAAGGTGCGTCGATCGGAGATTCCACTGCGGTGAACGGCTGCTGCCTCACGATTGTTGCGTTCGATGCTTCGGCCGGATGGTGGGAAGCCGATGTCAGCGACGAGACCTTTAACCGCACCAATCTCGGAGCACTTTCTGCGGGTGACCCCGTCAATCTCGAACGACCCGTTCGTCTTGAAGATCGACTTGGTGGTCATCTCGTGCAGGGCCATGTCGACGCTGTCGGTGAAGTTGTGGTGGGTGTACCTGATCTCCAGATACGAATGCCATCAAATCTTCTTCGCTACGTCGTCGAAAAAGGTTCAATCACTGTCGACGGCATCTCGCTCACTGTCGTCAAACCTCTCGACGATGGTTTCACTGTTGCGGTGATCCCTCACACCTCGGCCGTCACCACGCTTGGACACAAAGGTCCTGGGTCTCCGGTCAATCTCGAGGTCGACGTCATGGCCAAATACACCGAGCGTCTCATCGAGGCGCAGCTTGCTTCTCTCACCCGGTCCGAGGAGGACTGATGTCCACACAGGAACGTTCCGATTGGTCCGAGCACTTCGCGACTATCCCCGATGCAGTCGCCGCGATCGCGCGCGGTGAAATCGTTGTCGTTGTCGACGACGAAGACCGCGAGAACGAAGGCGACCTCATCATGGCGGCCGAATCAGCGACGGCCGAGAAGATTGCCTTCTTCGTTCGGCACACCTCAGGCGTGATTTGTACGCCCCTCACCGGCGAACGACTCGACGAACTCGAAGTTCCCCTCATGGTGCGCGACAACACCGAAGCTCAGCGCACGGCATTCACTTATTCAGTCGATTACCGCCACGACACTTCAACCGGCATCTCGGCCGCTGACCGTGCCGCAACGATTCAGGCGCTCATCAATCCGGCAACGCGCCCCGGCGATCTCGCCCGTCCCGGGCATATCTTTCCTCTTCGCTACGCCGATGGCGGTGTACTGAAGCGCGCTGGTCATACCGAAGCCGCTGTTGACCTTGCCCGCATGGCGGGAATGTTCCCGTCCGGTGTGTTGTGCGAAATCGTCAATGACGATGGCACGATGGCACGGGTTCCTGATCTTGTTGAGTTCTGCAAAGAACACGATCTCTTGCTGATCTCAATCGCCGAACTCATTCGCTATCGGCGTCAGACAGAAAAATTGGTAAAGCGAGTCTCCGAGGCTCGTATCCCCACCCAGTGGGGAGATTTCACCTGTTATGTCTACGAGAACGTTCTCGACGGGCAACAGCACATCGCGCTGGTGAAGGGTGCGGTTCAAGGTCAGGACAACGTTCTTGTCCGAGTGCATTCCGAATGCCTTACTGGCGACGTGTTTAGTTCTCTGCGTTGCGACTGCGGCATCCAGCTCGATAAGGCGATGGAACTCATCGACAACGAGGGACTCGGTGTTGTCGTCTACCTGCGTGGACATGAAGGCCGAGGCGTCGGCATCGGTCACAAGATCCGGGCGTACTCATTGCAAGACGCAGGACAAGACACCGTTGAAGCAAACGTAAGCCTCGGGCTGCCCATTGATTCGCGCGAGTACGGCATCGGTGCACAAATCCTTGTTGATCTCGGCATCACGACAATGCGAGCCCTTACAAATAATCCCTCGAAGTACGGCGGTCTTGATGGCTTTGGCCTCGACATCGTTGAACGGGTTCCGTTAGAGACGATTCCGAATCCTGAGAACATCGCCTACCTCCGCACAAAGCGCGAAAAGATGGGCCACATGCTTGAAGGGCTCGACTGATGTCATCAAACTTCCGCGCTGCGAACTCGCTTTCGAGCAACGTCGATGGCTCCGGCATTCGCGTCGGGCTCGTCTGCGGGCGCTGGAACGACCACATTACGAACCGACTCATCGAAGGTGCCGAGAACGCGCTCGCTGTTCACGGTGTTTCTGAAGCCGACGTGCTTCAGGTGTGGGTGCCAGGAGCCTACGAAGCGCCGATGGCGGCAAAAGGCCTCATCGACAGCGGCAAGGTCGACATGGTGGTGTGTCTCGGCGCGGTGATCCGCGGTGAAACCTCGCACTATGACTTTGTGGCCGGTGAATGCGCACGAGGAATCATGGACGTGCAGCTTGCAACCGGGGTGCCGGTCATCTTTGGCGTCCTTACGACCGAAAACCTTGAACAGGCGCTTGCTCGTTCTTCCGACGAGGACAATAAGGGCGAGGAATGCGTCCGCACCGGTTTGGAAATGGTCAACCTTCTGCGAACAATCGCAAAGTGAATCGCGTTTAACCGATTGCTGCGCCAAAAATTTTACCGATGATCATCGTTGCAGCCATGGCAGCGATTCCGCCGCCGACTACTCGGAGCATGGGACGTGATGGGGCGGCACCGCCGGCGCGAGCTCCGGTATAGCCGAGCGCGATCAGCGCAAGCACCGAGACGAACAGCGTTGTGAGGATTCGAGAACCATTCGGCGCAAATATGGCGGCAAGAAGTGGCATTGCTGCTCCGATTGCAAACGCCGCCATCGACGACCAAGCGGCCTGAAAGGGTCGGGCGCGGGTGGATTCGGTGAAGCCAAGTTCCTCGCTGAGGTGAATTTCGAGAGCGTTGTGGGCAGTGAGTTCGACTGCGACCTCTCGGGCGAGGTCGTGTTTCAAGCCCTTCTCTTGGTAGATGGCAGTGAGTTCAGCGAGTTCACGCTCTGGGGTGTTTTCTAATTCCCACACCTCTTTGGCGATATCTGCTTCTTCTGTGTCGCGCTGTGAACTGACCGAGACGAATTCGCCGAGGCCCATCGAAAGTGCCCCAGCAGCAAGTCCTGCAACGCCGGCGGTGAGAACGGCAGTTCTGGTTGAATCAGCAGCAGCGACTCCAAGAATCAGTGCAGCGGTGGAGATAATGCCGTCGTTGGCCCCAAGCACCGACGCTCGGATCCAGCCTGTTCGGTGGGTGTAATGACGCTCGTTATGCCTTGCCATGAGATGAGCCTACGGCGTGTTACGCCATTTACGAACGGAAATGGGTTTCGATCTTGCGTGAGGTGGACGGTAGGTTGGTCGAATGCTCAAGCTCGTTCTGCCCAAGGGATCGCTGGAAAAAGCGACACTCGAACTTTTTGAAGCCGCTGACCTCAAGGTGTCGCGCGATTCCTCCGTCCAGTACAGGGCAACGATCGACGATCCACGAGTCATCGACGTTCGCATCCTTCGGCCGCAGGAAATTCCGGTCTACGTCGCCGAAGGCCTGTTCGATCTCGGAATCACCGGCCGCGACTGGATCGAAGAGACAAGCTCAACTGTCGAGTCATTAGGCGAGTTGAAGTATTCAAAGGTCACCAGTAATCCAGTTCGCATCATCGTTGCGGTGCCCAAGGATTCTCCCTACGAAAGTGTCGCCCAACTTCCCCAGGGTGTTCGGGTGTCGAGCGAATATCCCGAACTCACTCGTCGGTATTTCGCCGACAAGGGCATCAACGCCGACATCAAGCTTTCCTACGGCGCTACCGAAGCAAAGGTTCCTGACATTGTCGACTGCATCGTCGACATCACGGAAACAGGAAGCGCGCTTCGCGCCGCTGGCTTAAAGATCATCGACACGATCCTGGTGTCCTACACCGAGATGATCGCCAATCCGCAGTCCTATGCCGATCCGGCGAAGGCGCATGCAATGCGTCAATTGCGGACCTTGCTCGAGGGTGTTCTCGATGCACGCGGCAAAGTGTTGGTGAAGTTGAATGTTCCTACTGACCGTCTGAATGCAGTCATTGCCGTTCTTCCGTCAATGAAGTCGCCGACGGTGAATGAACTGTTCGGTGGAGCGGGCTACGCCGTCGAATCAGTTGTCGAGAAGAGTGGCATCAACGTGCTCATCCCGGCGCTGTCCGATGCTGGTGCGACCGACATCCTCGAACTTCCCATTTCCAAGATCGTTCCGTAACGATGTCGACTGCCCCGCAGGTCGTGCCGTTGAGCGATGGCAGGGGAGTCGTCGAGTCATTCGACGATCCAAGAGGAATCGGTGTTGTTCGTCGGGATGATGGAACGCAGTACCCATTCCATTGCACGGCAATTGTCGACGGAACCCGATCGATCACTGTCGGTGCAGATGTTTCCTTCTCAGTCGCCCCGGGCAGAACGGGTCGATGGGAAGCAGTGGCGATCTCCGCCGTTGCCCAATAGGTCCAAGGGGCTTCAAGACTCCGAAGCGTTCACCCGTTGGACGTAGACGGTCTGCAGCACAGTGAGGGCCTGGCGAAGTTCTGCGCCGCTCTCGGAAAGTCGGTCCTCGGTGGCATCGAGCATTGACGTCATCGCGTCGATCGCTAGGCGGACTTCGTCGTATTTGGGTTCGGGCTGGTCGAGGTGCACAGCGGCGAGTTCATAGAGGCCCATGAGGTGATTGGCCACGAAGACCGAAGCGGGATGCGAGAGCAACTGGCGCTGCACTTCGGCCATTCTGGCGATCATTTCTTCGGCCTGGGCCCGTTCCTCTGGGGAAAGGTCGTCAAGGTTGGGGCCTCCGAGCATTTCGGATGCGCTGGTGGCCGGGCGTTCTTCGGCTCCGGAACGGTCGACGGGAACCTCGCCATCTGGTGTCCACAGGCTCATTTGGGGGCTCTCTTTCGTGCCACTAGGACCCTCGTGCCAGAGCCGGATTTGGCTCGTATTGCGCTGGGGTGGGTTGGACCCGGTATCGTAGGCGCCTCACAACTGAACGGAAGCGGGGCCTCGGCTCCCACCCGGCCACATCAGAGCAGCATCATCGTTCCGAATCGTGCGCCCGGGTCGCAACATTCTCCTTTCTGGCAGCCTCCTTCGTGCGCTCGCACGTTGGTTCTGACAGGTCACTCCGGCGCATATCGGAGTTTCGGTGGGTGTCGGCTTTCGTCCGACGCCTGCCGTTTTTCATTTTCGGGCCTGTCCTGATTGCGAACAACACAAGGCGTCACGTCCCAATCACCATGCGCAGGGAGGACCTGGCACGAATGAGGAGTGACCGGCCATAGCTACGGCCGCCAATACCGAGCCCCGGATCAACGATCGCATTCGCGCACGCGAAGTGCGGCTCGTCGGACCCGATGGCGCCCAGATCGGAATTACGCCGCTACCCGAAGCACTTCGGATGGCTCTAGAGCTTGAACTCGATCTCGTTGAGGTGGCCGATAAGGCCAACCCACCTGTCTGCCGAATCATGGATTACGGCAAGTACAAGTACGAGGCCGCACAGAAGGCGAAAGAGTCACGCAAGAAGAGCACCAACGTCGTGGTCAAGGAAATGAAGTACCGGCCGAAGATCGGCATGGGTGACTTCGAGACCAAGACCAAGAAGGTGGAGCAATTCCTGAACGAAGGGCACAAGGTCAAAGTCACGATCATGTTCCGAGGCCGCGAGATGCAGCATCCGGAACTTGGTCGAAAGATTCTTGACCAGGTCGCTGAAGCGGTCACTGAAGTCGCCAAGGTAGAGATTTACCCACGACTCGACGGCCGCAACATGACCATGGTCCTCGGACCCGACAAGAAGGCACAGGCCGCCGCCGAAAAGCGACGCCACACCCACGACTCGGTTACCCCGGCGACTCCCACTCCCATCGAACCAGTTGCAACCGAATCGGTCCCGGCCGAACCAGTCGCATCCGAACCCGCAGCAACCCCAATCGAGGCGACCGAACCAATCGCCATCGACGAGGCCTGATACCCACCCGCCCTTAGCGGATCACAGCAGGAGGCAGTTATGCCGAAAATGAAGACCCACAGCGGTGCCAAGAAGCGTTTCAAGATCACTGGCTCCGGCAAGATCACCCGCCGCAAGGCTGGACTGAACCACATCCTTGAAAAGAAGTCACCGAAGACGAAGCGTCATCTCGAGGGCGACCATGTGCTTGCTCCCGGCGATGCCGCCCGTGTCCGACGCCAGCTCGGCATCTGACTCCACCCGATTCCCGATCATTTACTGAATCTCTCACGAATAGGAGACACCGATGGCAAGAGTCAAGCGCGCTGTCGCCAGCAAGAAGCACCGTAAACAGACCCTCGAGCGTGCCAAGGGGTACTACGGCAATAAGAGCCGTTCCTACCGCGCCGCCAACGAGCAGGTCATGCACTCGCTCCAATACGCGTTCCGCGATCGCCGCGCACGCAAGGGCGACTTCCGTCAGCTCTGGATCCAGCGCATCAACGCCGCATGCCGTATCAACGGCACGACCTACAGCCGCTTTATTGCTGGTCTGAAGGACGCAGGTATCGAGGTCGACCGCAAGGTTCTTGCCGATCTCGCCGTCACCGATCCGGCGGCGTTCACCGCTCTGGTCGAGGCAGCATCTGCTGCTGCGACCAGCGACTGAATCATTCTTCGCCCCGGTGGTCGTCGAACCGACGCCGCTTTCGGCGAGCAATCCAAGAATTGCTTCCTTACGGCGCCTCTCGGGGCGCCGTAAGGCGCGTCTTGAGGCTGGTCGGTTCGTCATCGAAGGGCCGGTTCCAATAGCGGAACTCCTCGCTGCCGGCGCCGATCTCGACGAGCTTTATGTGGATCTCGATCAATGGGCCCAGGTCGACGATCGCTCGCCGTTGCGGTCGGTGGTGCGTGATGCCGACGCCTCTGGTGTGCCGGTATGGGGTCTGACCTCATCGGTCTTTGCATCGGTCAGCGATACCGCTACGCCGCAGGGTGTGCTCGCGCTAGCGATTCGATCCGTGGCTCCGGTCCGCTCAGTCGCCGATCTCGATGGTCCAGTTCTCGTGCTCGTCGACATCTCCGATCCGGGCAATGCCGGCACGTTGGTTCGCGCTGCCGAGGCTGCGGGTTGCGCTGGCGTGGTGTTCGCAGGTTCCTCAACCGATCCGTTCGGGCCCAAAGCGGTTCGAGCCGCGGCGGGTTCGATCGTTCGCCTTCCTGTTTCTGAAGATACTGGGGTTTCCACCGTTCTTGATGCGCTCCGATCGGCCGGGCGCACGCTTGTGGCCACTGTGGTCGACGGGGGAGCAGCACCCGAGGCCACCGATCTTTCCGTCCCTGTCGCGATTCTCATTGGCTCGGAGGCTCACGGCCTCTCTTCAGAGGTCATCGCCGCATGCTCGGCCACGATCACGATCCCAATGCAGTCAGCGGTCGAATCGATAAACGCTGCGGTGGCCGGTGCCGTCGTACTCTTCGAGGTAGCGCGCCAGCGCCGGAATGCATGACTGCTCTCAAAATGAATTGGACCCATCGACCCGTGGCTATAAGGCTTTCGCTCCGATGATTGACGACATCAAACGAATCGGGGCCGATGCGCCCGCTCGGATCGCCGCTGCGACAACCGTCGACGAGTTGCGCACGGTTGAAGCCGAGCTTCTCGGGAAGAAGGGCGAACTCACGGCACTCAAGAAGGGTATGGGTGGGCTCGATCCCGAAGGCCGCAAAGTTGCCGGCGCTGCGTTAAACGACGCACGTGAAGCACTCGAGGCAGCGTTGGGTTCGCGTCGCTCTGAACTCGAAGCTGTAGAGCGTGCCGCGACTGTCGCTGCCGAGCGCCTCGATCTCACCGAATTGCTCGAACTGCCTGAGCGCGGTTCGCTGCATTTGGTCACACAAACATGGGACCGACTCGTCGATGTATTTATCGGCATGGGCTTCACCGTTGCTGAAGGTCCGGAAGTCGAAACCGATTGGTACAACTTCGAGGCACTCAACATTCCTGCAGCGCATCCAGCGCGCGGCATGTGGGACACGCTTTATGTCGACCTCGGCGATCCCGAAACTGTCCTGTTGCGCACACATACCTCGCCGGTTCAGATCCGCGTGATGACCGACGGCGAACCGCCGATCTACGCAGTCATGCCCGGTCGTGTGTATCGACGCGACACCGCCGACGCGTCACACATGCCTGTGTTCCATCAGATCGAAGGTCTTGTTGTCGACCGCAACATTTCCTTTGCCGATTTAGCCGGAACGCTCGAGGCATTCACAAGCGCGTACTTTGGCGGCTCAATTCACTCGCGTCTGCGTCCCTCGTATTTCCCGTTTACTGAACCTTCTGCGGAATACGACATCAACTGCGTCTTCTGCGAAGGAAATGGTTGCCGCACGTGCGGTCAAACCGGTTGGCTCGAACTTGGCGGCTGCGGAATGGTGCATCCCACTGTGCTCACCAACGTCGGACTCGATCCCGAAGAGTGGTCAGGATTCGCGTTCGGATTTGGCCTCGATCGACTTGCATTGATGCGTCACGGAGTTGACGACATCCGCGAGATGTACACCGGCGATGTCCGATTCCTGGAGCAGTTCCCATCATGAAGGTCCTTCTCTCTTGGTTGCAGGAGTTCGCTCCATTCCCTAGTGACGATCCCGTGGCTCTTGGCGATGTCATGAGCGATCTCGGCATGGCCGTTGAATCAATCGAACGCATTGGCGAAGGGCTCGATGGCATCGTCACGGCCAAGGTGCTTGAACTCCGCAAGCATCCCGACGCTGACAAGATTCAGCTTGTTGATGTCGATCTTGGCGACGGTGTAGCTCTGCAGATCTGTTGCGGGGCAACCAACCTCACGGTTGGCGATGTCGTACCGCTTGCCACGCTCGGCACCACAATGCCCGACGGCATGGAAATTGCTCGTCGCAAGATGCGCGGCGAATGGTCGAACGGAATGCTTTGCTCGGGGCGCGAACTCGCACTCGGCGAGGACCACTCCGGCATTTACATCCTCGATCCAGCACTTGCTCTCGGCAGTCCAATCGTCGAAGTGCTTGGGATCACTCCCGATGTTTTGTTTGACCTTGAAATCAATCCGAATCGCCCTGATGCAATGTCGGTTGCTGGTGTTGCGCGCGACCTTGCTGCTCGACTCGGGCTGCCGTTCGCGATTCCCGAACCAACGGTTGAAGAGGTCGCTGGCGATGCGGCATCGATGACATCGGTCGACATCATCGATACCGATCTCTGTGGCTTGTTCCACGTTCGAGTACTCGAGGGCATCAACGTCGAACCATCGCCCCGTTGGATCGCTGATCGCCTCACCGCGTTGGGTATGCGCCCCATTAACAATGTGGTCGACGCATCGAACTACGTGATGCTTGAACTGGGTCAGCCCAATCACACCTACGACTTGGCGAAGGTCGCCAGCGGAGCCCTTCGAGTTCGGTGGGCGCGAGACGGTGAAACCATTACGACGCTCGATGGCATCGAACGCGCACTCACCGGTGGTCGCGACGGAGTCATCACCGATTCGACCGACACCGCAATCGGTATCGCCGGTGTGATGGGTGGAGCATCCACGGAAATTTCAGAGACAACCACCGCGGTGCTGCTCGAGTGCGCCTGGTGGCAGCCGATGGCCATCGCTCGTTCTTCGAAGTTCATGGGCCTTCGCTCCGAAGCGTCAGCTCGATTCGAACGTGGCGTTGACCCTGAGATTGCTGATCTTGCTGCCCGACGCCTCGCTGAATTACTCGCCCCATCCGGTGCTCGACTCGTGCAGGGCTCAGTGACGGCCGACGGAGACCTCCCTGTCACACCAGCAGTTCGTGTGCGTACCCCGCGAGTGAATCAACTCCTCGGTACTGACATCTCAACTGAACAGATCGTTTCGCTACTGACTCCGATTGGTTTTGTTTGCGAGTCCACTTCTGAAGCCAGCGTTCTCTCGGTCACGGTTCCTACGTTCCGTCCCGACACCACGACCGAAACCGATGTCATCGAGGAAATCGCGCGTCACTTTGGTTACAGCCGCATCGTCGGTCGTGCGCCAACGTCAGCACATACCGGTTCATTAACCCCGATCCAACGTGATCGTCGCATCATCCGGCAGATTCTCGTAGGTCTTGGTATTCACGAGGCAATGCCGCTGCCGTTCCTTGCTCCCGGCGACCTTGCACGATGTGGA
>JBIIVE010000139.1:0-3389 GCA_044339605.1 Acidimicrobiales bacterium | reverse complement strand
CGGCTGCGATCCAGATTGCCAAGGCCTTTGGTGCTCGGGTGTACGCAACTGCCGGCGGGCCGGAAAAGGTCGCGTTGTGCCGTGAACTCGGGGCCGACGTTGCCATCGATTACCTGACTGAAGACTTCAAAGCCATTGTGCTTGCCGACACCGACAACATCGGCGTCGACATCGTGTTCGACAGCGTTGGCGAAGCCGTGATGGCCGACTCATTCGCGTGCACTGCGTACAACGGCACCTATCTGATGATGGGTTTCGCCTCGAACAAGGTTGTGGCCGACGAGAAGTTCATCGTTCCCCGTCAGGTGACCATGGGGAACTTCAAGTTGTGCGGCGTACTGCTCAACTATCAGTCTGACGACATGATCGGGCTCATCAAGCAGGGTATGGGCTGGAACGTTGCGCCCCGAGAATTGGGCGAACTGGCAACCGCCGACATCGTTGAACTCGTGAAAGCGGGAACGGTGCGCGCCGTGGTGGGAAGTGCGCCAAGTTTCGAAGATCTCCCAGCCGCAATGGAAGCGATGGGGTCGCGCAACACCACTGGTCGCGTCATCGTGATGCTCTGAAATTCTCAGAGCGCTGACATCACTCCGGCGGAAGGTCGAAGTGGTCGATGTACTCGCGGAATTCAGAACGCACCGCTGCTGGATCAATGCCGTAGTGATCGGGCTGGTAATCGTGGGTTCCGTGCACGCCCGGGGGGTTTGCATCGATGAACGCCTGCATGGCGCGCGCGGCTTCGTCGGTCATTGGTAGATCAAGCGCTTCGTAGATCTGCGTGATGACACCGAACTGATCGGTAATGAAGTCGCGGAACATCATGTCGTAGAAGATTGCGTCGGGATACTCCTGTGCCTTGCGAACGTTGACGCCGTGCATCAAGACATCTCGTAGGCGTGGGGTCCAGTCGGCGGCGACTGCTTTCGGGTCAACGTGGTCGCTGCCAACGCTGCGCACGATGGTGGTGAGAGACGCATAGGAGGTCATTGATTTCACTGGATCTCGGTGAGTGAACACAATGCGCGCATCGGGGTAGGTCGCAAGGAGATGTTCGAGACCCCACAAGTGGGCACCGGTCTTCAGCACCCATCGGTCTTGCATGTTGAACGCCTGCATGTGTTGCAGTTGCTGCAGGTGGAAGTCATAGACATTCGACCAATCAGCATCGCTGTCGATCCAGTCCTGGTAGCTCGACACGTTGAACTGATTGTGGAACAGCGGCGTGCACATTGATTCGCCCATAAGAGTGACGCACTCCTGGGTGAGTTCGGCCCCGAGTGGGTGAATTGCTTTGAGCTGTTGATCTTCGATGGGCGGCATGGTTGCTGCGCACATCGCGATACGTGGATCAGTGGCAAATGTTTCGGTACGAGGTGGGGGAGACGGGAACATGCACTCCCATGTGAGCGGTGCGCGGTTCGCTGGGTCCTGGGCGAGGATGTCGTGCAGGATCGTTGTGCCCGTGCGAGGCATGCCAATGATGAACACCGGTTTCTCGATCTTCTGCTGCGCGATCTCTGGATAGGTTGCGCGATCTGCGGTGTAGTTCAGCCGATTAACGGTGTGGAGCAATGCTCGTTCGCTGGCGATGAACTCACCAGTGGGGTTGAGTTTCGCGTCGCCATGGAGCGAGTCCATGAATCGGCCAAGACCTTCAAGAAAGAAGGCGCTGTCGTCGCCGAGGTCAGTGCGGCCTTCGGCGCGTCGTGAGGATTCAGCGAGGATTGCGTCAACGGTGAGGTCGGTCATGAGCCGACCGTATCGCTCCAGAGTTGATGAGGTGTCCGATTTCGAGGTCCGGCAAATGGAAGCGGCACACTTGCGCCTGGTGTGTTCGCTGCGGAATAGGCGGCACTGAGTACGTCAAGGACTCGGCGACCAAATCGAGCATCGATTGGCGATGGTGCCCCACCGACAACATCACGCAGCGTCAGCATCTGGTCGACGTAGCCGAGTTGTTCAATATGCGCATCGACGGCGCCGCTCAGAGGAGCCAGCGCAACAGGTTCACCGTTGTGTTCGATGCCGGGCTGGGGCATGAGCTCAGTGCGCACGACGCCACTGTCGCTTGACACTTGGATGTCCCACACCGCATGCGGGTTGGTCCAGTTCGTCTCAATGCGAGCGCGCATGCCTGAAGCGAAGGTGATGAACACCTCGGCGGCATCGTCGACCTCAATGTCTGCGGAATGGCTCAACTTCGCTTCAACCGCCACGGGTCCGTCTGCGCCGGCAAGAAGTAGTGCGAGCGCGACTGCGTGCGAACCGAGATCGAACAGGACGCCGCCACCTCGGGCAGGGTCGAGGAACTCTCCCCACGAGGGCCGCGGGGAAAGCTGACGGATCTCGATGAAGGTGGGTGCGCCGATGCCCCTCACTAATTCATTTGTGGCGACAACAAGAGGGGAGAAGGCGAGGTTTTCGGCGTAGACAACCTGGCCGCCGGCCTCGACGATCGCGTCGGCTTCGGCAAGGGTGGTCGCGAGCGGCTTCTCGACGAGCACCACCGCCCCAGCGCCGAGTGCTTGCAACGCATCGGCTGCATGACGGTCCGGCGGGGTGCACACCACAACGGCGTCGGCGCCGGCTGGGAGGTCTTCAAATGCGACCACCTGTGCACCGAACTGGGCGGCCCGCTCTGTTGCTCGCTCGCTGGTACGGGACGCGACGGCCACGATTTCGGCCTTCACCCCGGCTGCGGCCATCGCATGGACGACAGAAATAGTGCCGGCTCCGGCGAAGGCAAGTTTCACAGGGCCGACGGTACCGGCTCGGGGGCGGGCGAACTACGGTCAGAGACTGATGGGGGATAGAGGGGAACTCAAAGACATCGTGGTCGTCGATCTCTCGACGAACCTGAGCGGCGCGTACTGCGCAAAGTTGTTTGCCGATTCCGGAGCGACAGTGACCCGAGTGGAACCGCCCGAGGGCGACCCTCAGCGCCACGCTCAATGGTCGGGCGTCCCCACGAGTGGTGATGCCCCGCTGTTTCGTTACCTCCGACACGGCCAGCGGTCAGTAACTGCTGTTGCCGGTGAGGCCGTCATCGATGAACTTTGTGCTGCTGCCGACCTTGTCATCGTGAGCGGTCCGCCGCCGGGTGAATGGCCAGGCACGGTTGTGCTGGCCGCAACTCCCTACGGACTCACCGGTCCGTTTGCTGATCGTCCCGCTACTGAGTTCACGTTGCAGGCCGATAGTGGCGCAGTTGCCATTCGCGGCGTGCGCGAATTTCCTCCCATTCAGATGGGCGGGCGCATCGTTGAATGGGTCGGCGGTGCCTACGGAGCGGTTGCGTCGTTGGCCGCAGTTCGACGTGCACGCGAAACCGGTGCAAGCGAACTCATCGATCTCTCGGTGTTCGAAGTCGCGAATGTAACTGCGAC
>JBIIVE010000138.1:0-3436 GCA_044339605.1 Acidimicrobiales bacterium | reverse complement strand
AACGCCGGAACAAGAGCGCCTGGCCAAGGACTCACCGGTGATATTCGTCAGGACAGTTCAAATTTGATTCTCCAGGCGCAAGGTCTCACTGGACAAGCCCAAGCCTCATTGCAGGCAGGCGATTCCACCAAGGCCCTCAAGCAATTCGAGTCGGCCGTCCAGGCCTACGACAAGGCCCTTGAGATCTCACCTGAAAACGTGCAGGCCATGACCTATCGCGGTTGGGTTCTGCACACGATCGCTCTTTCGAGCGAGCCATCTGTTGCTGCTGATCTCGATCGGCAGGCTCTCGAGTATCTCGACGAAGCCATTGCAATTGATCCGCTCTATTCCGACGCCCGCGTCTTCCGGGCAATTCTCGAGCGCAATGCTGGCGAATTTGGTGCAGCAAAAGCCGATCTCGATGCGATCGACATGAATGCCATTCCGATGTACATGATCCAGATGGTCAACTCTTTGAGGGAAGACGTTACTGCCGGACGTCGTGACTAACTTGCGCTAGGCCGACGGCGGAACGTAGCGACCACGAAATGGTTTTCCGTTGCGCAACTCGATAACCCAGGTCGAACCCTTTTGATCGATGAGAGGGCCATCGGTATCCATCCCGTCGGCAACGAGTCGTCGGAGTAAGTGGGGGATGAGATCACCGTGGCTGCACGCGACTCCGTCGAACTCATCGAGGGCAAGAAGGATGCGGTAGGCCTCGTCGACTTCGGCGCCTTCAGCAAGTGCTTCAGAGATCTGCACCGTCAACTCGAATTTTTGGGCGAGTGGTTCCATTGTTTGCATGCATCGGACATAGGGGCTCGAAATGATCTGGCCAACAACAAGATCCCCAACAACGTGCGTAAGCGCGTCGGCTTGAGCTTTTCCGCGTTTTGATAACGGTCGGAAGCGGTCTTCGGCTGTCCACTCGGAGCGTTTTCCGGCGTGAGCATGGCGAGTCAGAAAAATCGTCACACGGAGACGGTAGTCAACGAATTCGCTGTTGTTGACGCGAGATTGAAAAAGTTCACCGAATGGTTATGCACTCAGTGATCGAAGTTCACTCACTACTTGTGGCAGGTGCTCGCATAGCGCATTGATGTCGTCGATTTTGGAGTTGTGCCCGACTGAAACCCGTAGCGATCGTTGAGCGTCGACGCCCATTGCCTCAAGGACTGGCGACGGCTCGAGTCCCTCGGATGCGCATGAACTGCCAGAGTGCAAAGCGATTCCGCGCCGGTCGAGCCCAAGGACGACGCCTTGTGGTTCAACACCTTCAACGGCCAGACATATCAAGTGCGGAAGTCGGTTTGGCGATTCAAGGGGACCTAGAAGCGATATGCCAGGTGTTGTCGTTAATCGTTCGACAGCGGTTGCGAGAAGGCTGCGGTTGCTTGAAGCCTCGGAGTTGAGGGTCGATTCATCGAGTTCAGACGCCACAACTCCGAGTGTGATCGCTGCGGAGACGTTCTCGAGTCCGGCGCGGCGTGAACGCTCCTGCTCGCCGCCAGTGAGAAGTGGCTCGATGCGAAGTCCTTGTCGGACCCAAAGACCACCGACTCCGGTCGGGCCACCGAACTTGTGACCACTGAACGACAGCAGGTCAATGCCGAGATCTTTTGGTTCAACTGCAACATGCCCGACTGCCTGTGCAGCGTCGACGTGAAGAAGGATTCCGCGATCTCTGCACGCAGCCGCGATTTCAGCAACGGGTTGAAGCGTTCCAACTTCGTGATTGCCCCACTGAAGATGGGCGAGAGCAGTAGCGGGGGTGAGGGCATCGATGAACGCATCGACGTCAATGCGACCGAAAGAATCGACGTCGACAATGGAAACAGAACCGCCAAATGCGCTTGCGAAAAGTTCGCTTGAGCGTCGAACGGCTGAGTGCTCAACCGCCGCAAACACGATGTGGGGCGGCGAGCCCTTATCGACACAACGACGCACTGCGCCCCAGGTTGCGGCCGTAATTGATTCTGTTGCTCCGCTGGTGAAAATGATTTCCCGTTGCTTGGCCTTGAGTAAGGAAGCGACTTGCTCGCGAGCGTTCTCGAGAAGGACGCGCGCGGTCATGCCCTCGTGATGGATCCGGCCAGGATCGCCAAGCGTTCCCTGGGATTGATCGCCAAGCGCTTCGGCGAGTGCAGCTCGAGCCGAGTCGCGTAGAGGCGCTGTCGATGCGTAATCGAGGTAGTGGCGAGCCACGATGTTCAGGCTTCGAGCGACGTGATGCACACGTCGTCGCCCATGGGCTTCGACGATTCAAGTGCGATGGTGGCATCGCCGCCGTGAAGTTCGGCGACCATGCCCTTCATCATTCCGCGGTCGACTGCACAGATAACTGGATTGGCCATGACCGCATCGCCGAATGGGCAGTGCTCCGAGACGATGCGCAATTCATTGTTGCGACGTTCGGCGTGCGCAGCGAAACCTTGCGAGGTGAGTGCATCGGCGACGGTTTGCAGGATGGACTGAATCGAACGCTGCTGGTCAACGCCGTGGCCGAGGCGTTGAGCGAGGAGTCGTCCGTATTCGATACCGACTTCTTCGGCCATCGCTTCGGCCTCGTCGCGAGGGAGCATGTCGAGAGCTCGGCCAAGCAACGTGATGAGAACGTCGTCGTGACGAACGGGGAGATCGAGGTGATCGCCTTTGGTCGTGGCGGTGTAGCGCTTGGACGGCCGGCCAGCCCCGGTTCCGCCTCGGGCCACTGCGACCTCGAGATACCCGCCAGCGGCGAGTTTGTCGAGGTGGTGGCGAGCGACGTTGGCATGGAGATCGAACTGTGCCGCGACCTCGCTCGCGGTCACTCCGGAGTCGGCGGCCCGAGCAAAGAGGTAGATCTCACGGCGTGTGGGGTCGCCAAAGGCCGAGGTAATGGCCGTAACCACCGAGCTGAACTCGGTCGGACTGAGGGTCGCCTGTTCCACCTAGGTATTCTACCTAGCGCAGTAGGAGAAATTCCCTGACCCGAAGCGAGACCCCCCAAATGCCCATCACCGATGCCGATGTCATCGAGGTCCTCCGTCCTGTTGAGGACCCCGAACTCCACCGGAGCATCGTCGACCTTGGGATGGTTCGCGGTATAGCCATCGACGGACCAGTCGTGGCTATTCAGATCGCCCTGACTGTTGCCGGTTGTCCGTTGCGCAACGAAATCCAAAATCGCGTCACCAACGCAATTGTGGCCCTCGATGGAATCGATCGTGTCGATCTTGACTTCACAGTCATGACCGACGAAGAGCGCGCTGCCATTCGCGAACTTCTTCATGGTGATCCAGCGTCTACCGCGGGCACGCATCAGGGTCATGGCCATGCCGAAGGCCGCGTCATTCCGTTTGCCGATCCTTCGAGTTCAACACGAGTTCTGCTTATTGCTTCAGGTAAGGGCGGAGTCGGTAAGTCATCAATCACGACGAACCTTTCAATCGCTCTCGCACAACGCGGACAC
>JBIIVE010000137.1:0-3458 GCA_044339605.1 Acidimicrobiales bacterium | reverse complement strand
CTGATGCCGCAGAAAACACTGAAGAAAGCGGCTCTTCCGAAGAGTCTCTGTAGTCCCGGTTTCGGGGGTTTGCCCAGAACGGGCCGACCCCCCTAACCTTGCCCTCCGCTTCGGGGCCGGTCCCCGTTGCGATATGAACGCCAGAAAGGTTCGTTGTGCCCACCATTCAGCAGTTGGTCCGTAAGGGCCGCCAGTCGAAGCCCGCGAAGGGCAAGACCCCGGCCCTCAAGGGCGCTCCGCAGCGACGGGGCGTGTGCACGCGCGTCTATACGACTACGCCGAAGAAGCCGAACTCCGCACTCCGCAAGGTTGCTCGTGTTCGTTTGTCTTCCGGCATGGAAGTCACTGCCTACATCCCCGGTGAAGGACACAACCTCCAAGAGCACAGCATCGTTCTCGTGCGCGGTGGTCGTGTGAAGGATCTTCCGGGTGTGCGTTACAAGATCATCCGCGGCACCCTCGATACCTCGGGTGTGCGCGATCGCAAGCAGGCCCGTAGCCGTTACGGCGCCAAGAAGGAAAGCTGATATGCCTCGTAAGGGTCCCGCACCCCGCCGCGAACTGATGCCCGATCCGATCTACCGATCGGTCGTTGTTACTCAGCTTGTCAACAAGGTTCTGCAGCGCGGCAAGCGCTCCACTGCCGAGCGCATCGTGTACGAAGCGCTCACCATGATCGAAGCCAAGACCGGCACCGAGCCGATTGCAACGCTCAAGCGTGCAGTCGACAACGTCAAGCCGCAGCTCGAGGTTCGTAGCCGTCGTGTTGGTGGCGCCACCTATCAGGTGCCCGTCGAGGTTCGTCCCCGTCGTGCCAACACGCTCGCCATTCGTTGGATCGTGGGTTACTCACGTCAGCGTCGCGAGCGCACGATGGCAGAGCGTCTTGCGAACGAACTTATGGATGCCGCCAACGGCGTTGGTGCATCGATCAAGCGTCGCGAAGATCTCTACAAGATGGCCGAATCCAACAAGGCGTTTGCTCACTACCGCTGGTAACAGCCACGTTGGTTCCTGCCGACGCCCCGCCTTGTGCGGGGCGCCGTCGCGAAACACCTACTTCCCCCCACTTCGTTCCTTTACAACTTCCCCTGACCGCCAGTCACACGACAGGACCTGACGATGGCATCACGCCCGCATCCTCTTGAAAAGACCCGCAATATCGGCATCATGGCCCACATCGACGCGGGCAAGACCACCACGACCGAGCGGATCCTCTATTACACCGGCAAGAACTACAAGATCGGTGAAGTCCACGACGGTGGCGCAACCATGGACTGGATGGTCCAGGAACAAGAGCGTGGTATCACCATCACCTCTGCTGCGACCACGTGCTTTTGGGAAGACCACCGCATCAACATCATTGACACCCCCGGCCACGTCGACTTCACCGTCGAGGTCGAGCGCTCACTTCGCGTGCTCGATGGCGCGGTTGCAGTGTTCGACGGTGTTGCCGGTGTGGAACCGCAGACCGAAACGGTGTGGCGTCAGGCCAACAAGTACAACGTTCCCCGTATCTGCTTCGTGAACAAGATGGATCGTCTTGGCGCCGACTTTTACGCCGCGCTCGACTCCATCAAGGACCGCCTCGAAGCCAACACCGCGGTGTTGCAACTTCCGATCGGCGCCGAAGGCAATTACAAGGGCGTTGTTGACCTCGTCACCATGGACGCACTCGTGTGGCTCGACGAAGAACTCGGCGCCAAGTGGGAGGTCCAAGAGATCCCCGCAGACATGAAGGACGATGCCGAGGCCTATCGCGCCGACCTCATCGAAACCGTTGCTTCTGTCGACGAAACCCTCCTCGAGAAGTTCATCGGTGAAGAAGAAATTTCCGTCGACGAACTTCGTGCGGCCATTCGTAAGGCAACCATTGCGGGCGAGATCATTCCCGTCCTTAACGGCACGGCGTTCAAGAACAAGGGCGTGCAGCCGTTGCTCGACGCTGTTGTCTGGTACCTGCCTTCGCCGGTCGATCTTCCGCCGGTCAAGGGCTCAAGCCTCAAGGGCGACCAAGAAGTTGAGCGTCCGCCAACTGACGACGCGCCGTTCGCTGCTCTTGCGTTCAAGATCATGACCGACCCGCACGTCGGCAAGCTCACCTACTTCCGCGTGTACAGCGGCAGCCTTGAAAAGGGCGGACAGGTGATGAATGCTCGAACCACCTCGAAGGAGCGCATCGGTCGTCTCCTCGAAATGCACGCAAACGATCGTCTGGATATGGACGTCGCATTCGCTGGCGACATCGTTGCGGGCATTGGTTTCAAGAACACCAAGACTGGCGACACGCTTTGCGATCCGTCGGCACCGCTCGTACTTGAAGAACTCATCTTCCCCGAGCCCGTTATCCACGTTGCAGTTGAGCCGAAGACCAAAGCCGATCAGGACAAAATGTCCAAGGCGTTGTTCTCGCTCTCTGAAGAAGACCCCACCTTCCAGGTTCGTACCGACGAAGACACCGCTCAGACGGTTATTTCCGGAATGGGCGAATTGCATCTTGAGGTGCTCGTCGATCGCATGCTTCGTGAGTTCAAAGTCGATGCAACCGTTGGTAAGCCACAGGTGGCCTACCGCGAGACCATCACCCAAACAATCGAAAACTCGACCTACACCCATAAGAAGCAGTCGGGTGGTTCGGGTCAGTACGCCGAAGTCACCATCACGCTCGAGAACACCGGCCCTGGTGGCGGTTACGAATTCCTCGACAAGATCAGCGGCGGCAAAATTCCGAAGGAATACATCCCGTCTGTCGACGCCGGCATTCAGCAGGCATTGTCCTCAGGCGTTCTTGCCGGATACCCGACTGTCGACGTGCGAGCGATTCTCACCGATGGCAAGTACCACGACGTCGACTCTTCGGAAATGGCCTTCAAGATCGCCGGAACTATGGCGTTCAAGGAAGCTGCACGTAAGGCCAAGCCTTGCTTGCTCGAGCCGATCATGAACGTCGAAGTTTCGACTCCCGACGACTATATGGGCGACGTCATGGGCGATCTTTCCAGCCGTCGTGGCAAGCTCGGTGGCATGGAACAGAAGGGCAACTCGCAGATCATTCGTGCGCAGGTACCCCTTTCGGAGATGTTCGGTTACGCTACTGACCTTCGTTCACGCACCCAGGGTCGAGCCACCTACACCATGCAGTTCGACTCCTATCAGCAAATGCCGTCGAACGTTCAGGAAGAAATCGTTACCCGCGTACGCGGTGAGTGATTTCGCTACTGATCAACAGATCGAAGTACCGCAGTATCTGAAACCGAAGTATGTAACGCAGCACCCGCACCTTTCCAACTCATAGCAATCGCCGCAGGGCACAACGACACAGGAGAAAGCAATGGCACGCGAGAAGTTCGAGCGGACCAAGCCCCACGCGAATGTGGGCACGATGGGTCATATCGATCATGGTAAGACCACGTTGACCGCGGCGATTACGAAGGTGTTGGCGGATGCTGATCCGTCGA
>JBIIVE010000136.1:0-3468 GCA_044339605.1 Acidimicrobiales bacterium | reverse complement strand
TGAGGTGTCGAGTCCACCGCTGTATGCCAGTACCACTCGTTGCGCCATTGCTCTTCCTTCGTTGGTTCGAATGTTGTGAGGTGCTGGACTCAGAGTCCAGCGAGATCTGAAAGTTGTGCGGCAATCGCTGCGCCACCGATATCGGCGGCAACCACGATCAAGATTGTGTCGTCACCGGCGACGGTTCCGAGGATGCCAGCGAGTCCCGAACGATCGAGCGCCGATGCCACCACATGGGCCGAACCCGGAGGTGTGCGAATCACAACGAGGTTGTCCGATGTCGCGACTTCGACCACCCAATCGCCGAATACGCGGCGCAGATGATCTTCAGGAGCGCGCTGTTCTTTGGGAAGCGCCGGAATGGCATAGGCAGATTCGCCACCGGGCATGCGGACCTTGATCGCGCCGAGGTCTTCGAGGTCCCGAGAAACAGTGGCTTGGGTTGCGACCACGCCTTCGGCAGCGAGATGATCGACGAGCGCCTGCTGATTCGCGATCACCTGTGACTCGATAAGCCGAGCGACAAGGTGCTGTCGTTGAGTTTTACCCAGCTTCGATGGTTCCTTGATATCGGTCATCGTTGCTCCATGAGCCATACGAGCGCACCCCGTGCGGCATGCATGCGGTTTTCGGCTTGCGCCCACACCCTGCTCTGGGCACCTTCAAGTACGGAATCAGAGACTTCCTCTCCCCTATGGGCAGGAAGACAGTGCAGGAAGATGGCGTCGGAAACTGCAGCGTTCATGAGCTCGTCGTTTACGGTGAAACCGGCAAACAGTTCACGCCGTTGGGCTGCTTCGTCTTCTTGGCCCATTGAGGTCCAGACGTCGGTATAGACGACGCTGGCACCGGCAACAGCCTCGAACGGATCGTTGGAAGCGGCGAAGTCGGTGCCGGTCGCGATGATGCGCGCAATGTCGGCTTCGGAAAATTCGAAACCGACCGGCGTGGCAATCCGAACAGACATTCCCAACATTCCTGCACCCAGGGAAAGACTGCGAGCGACATTGTTGGCATCGCCGATGTAGGCCACGGTGCGGCCGGCGAGACCAGCGACGCCGCCGAACTCATTTGCCATAGTGAGCAGATCGGCGAGCGCCTGCAAAGGATGGGCCTCGTCGGAGAGCATGTTGACGACCGGAACCGAGCTCACTGCCGTCATGCGCTCGAGTTTGGAATGTTCAAATACCCGCGCACCGATTGCAGCGTGATAGCAGCACAAGGTTCTGGTGACATCTTCGACGGTCTCGCGCGTGTCGAGACCAACCTCGTCGGGACGGATCGTGAGTGGATGGCCACCTAGTTGCACAACGGCCATTTCCATGGAATTACGAGTCCGCGCTGAAGGCTTCTCAAACAGCAGTGCCATACCGAGCCCATCGAGGCTGCGCGGAACAGTGGCAGCCCCACCGAGATCGAGGATGTCGCCTAATTCAGTTGTGGAGAGGTCGTCGACCTCTAAAAGATGTCTCATGACTCTGCCTTGGAGAGGTGATCGGCAAGTACTGCCGAGAGAAGATCGACCGCTTGTGCGATCTCGGATTCAGAAACGATGAGCGGTGGCGCAAACCGAAGTGACGTGGGCGATACCGCGTTGACAATCAGTCCTCGCTGGAGAAGATCGCTGGCAACAGCTTTTGCATCGATTCCAACAGCAAGTTCTGCTGCGAGGAGCAGTCCGAGGCCACGAACCTGGATGACACCTTCGACGGTCTCGAGCAGATGTCGGAACGCGGCGCCGGCACGTTCGGCCAATTGCGGAGCATTGATCCGCTCAAGAATTTCGAGCGTTGCCCGCGCAGCCGATGCCGCGAGTGGTTGCCCGCCGTAGGTCGTGCCGTGATCGCCAGGTTGGAAAACCGCGGCGACGTCACGCTTGGCCCAACATGCGCCGATGGGCATGCCATTACCAAGTGCTTTGGCCATCGTGACGACGTCGGGCTCGACACCGAAGTGCTGGAAGCCAAACCATTCGCCGGTGCGACCGAGACCAGTCTGGATTTCGTCGACGATCATCAGGAGCCCGCGCTCGTCACACAGGCGACGTACTCCTTCGAAGTACTCGGCCGTTGCCGGATGAACTCCACCTTCGCCCTGGATAGGTTCAAGCAAGACTGCAGCCACGCTCGGATCGATTGCTGCTTCGAGAGCAGCGAGGTCGTTCCAGGCCACATGCCGGAAACCTTCGGGAAGAGGCTGGAATCCTTCCCACTTTGCTGGCTGTCCCGTTGCATGAAGCGCACCAAGCGTGCGTCCGTGGAATGAGCCATATGCGCTGACGACTCCGTAACGACCGTCACCACCCCATTTGCGAGCGAGTTTGATCGCACACTCGATTGCTTCGGCCCCCGAGTTGGTGAAGAAGATCTGCCCTCCCCCACCGAGCAAACGGTCGAGCGTGATGGCGACATCGGTGCCTGGCACCGTGCCATACAGATTCGAAACGTGCACCAAGGTGCGCGCCTGCTCAGCGATCGCGTCTGCAATCTCAGGATTGGCGTGGCCGAGGCCGACAACGGCGATGCCGGCGAGGAAATCGAGGTACTCGTTACCGTCCTCGTCCCAAAGCCGGCAACCTTCGCCTTTGACCATGCGCACTGCAGGCGCGCCGTACGTCGGCATGAACGGGCAATGATCGAGTCCAGCCGGTGCGTGCATGGCTTCTGAATGCGTGCTCATGGGCTGACCTCAGAGGTGATCATCGTGCCAACACCAGACTTGGTAAAGAGTTCGAGCAAGACAACGTGCGGGACTCTGCCGTCGAGCATGTGAGCTGCGGGCACACCAGCTCTAATGGCTTCGAGGCATGCATCGACCTTTGGAATCATTCCGCCGGAAAGCACGCCATCGGCGATGAGTTGTGCGATCTCGGTCGGTGTTGTTTCAGCAATGAGGCTCGAAGGATCGGCGATGTCTCGTAATAGACCTGCGATATCAGTCAGATAGATGACCTTGGTTGCGCCAAGCGCGCCAGCAAGAGCACCGGCAACTGTGTCGGCGTTGATGTTGTAGGACTGCCCATTGAGGTCGGCGCCAATCGTGGAAACCACAGGAATGAGGTGTTGGGCCAAGAGCGACTCGACAATGGCTGGGTTCACCTTGGCCACGTCACCAACGAATCCGAGCGCTGGGTCGCGACGGTTCGCCTCGATGAGTCCACCGTCTTCACCCGAAAGGCCAACAGCAAGGGGCCCATGGGTGTTGATGGAAGCAACGATGTCTCGATTGACCTTGCCAACGAGGACCATCCGCGCAACGTCGAGCGTGTCGGCGTCGGTGACCCGAAGACCGTCTTTGAATTCAGACTGAATGCCAAGTCGATTGAGCAGATCGCCGATTTGTGGCCCACCACCATGCACGACCACTACTCGGATACCAACTGAGTGAAGCAAAACAATGTCGGCCGCGAACGATTCAGCAAGCGATACATCGGTCATTGCGTTGCCGCCGAACTTCACGACAATGGTC
>JBIIVE010000063.1:0-13084 GCA_044339605.1 Acidimicrobiales bacterium | reverse complement strand
ATGTTCATTGAGAACGCCATGCAGAAGCTCTTCGCATTTCGCGAAGGCTTCGTCCCATGAGACCTCTCGCCATGTTTCGCCTTCGCGGATCATGGGGACGCGAATGCGGTCGGGGTCCTCGTGCAATCGACCAAGCGTTGTGCCCTTTGGGCAGATGAAGCCCTTCGACCACACATCGTCTCGGTCGGGACGGATGACCTTCACATGGTCGTCGTCATCGAGGTGGACTTCGAGGCCACACATGCACTCGCACAGTGGGCATTGACGCAAGAACACCCGGGTGCCGTCGGGCTCTGTCCGGTGCTGGCGACCGATGACTTTTTGGCGTGTTGTCGGTGTGGCGACGGGAACTTCCATGGTGCGACCCCCCGGTGCGTTGGAACGGGCAGAGCGTAGACCGGGGGACTGTCTCACCCGTTCGGCAGTCTTTCGGCATGGACACACCTTCCCCTTCCTTCACCATCGATTGCGATACCTGCGTCATGCAGCACACCGATGCATGCAGCGACTGTGTCGTGTCATTCATCTGCTCCCGAGAGCCGGGCGACGCTGTCGTGGTCGATCTCAACGAGTATCGGGCACTCGAAATGCTGGCCGAGTCAGGGCTGGTCCCAGAACTTCGCCATCGTGGGCGCCCGGATGGTTCCCCGCAGCGCCGCCACCGCACGGGCTGATCGTTTCACCTGAGACAATGGGGCGGTGAACGCTCCCGGCCTCATCGACCAACTCAACGATGCGGGCCAGCGTGCGGGACTCGTCGCCCTCGGTGTGGCGGCGGTCGAACCCTTTACTGACACCCGTGAGATTCTCGAAACTCGTAAAGCCGAGGGCCTCCACGGAGGGATGGCGTTCACCTATCGCGATCCGGAGCGTTCAACTGATCCGGCGCGAATTCTTGACGGTGCTCGTTCACTCATTGTCGGAGCGTTTCCGTATTCCGCAGGGCCAGTGAGCGAACCGTCGTTCGATGGTCCTGCTGGTCGTGTTGCTCGCTACGCCATCACTGATCACTACGCAGCATTGCGCGCCGCTCTTGACGAGGTTGCAACTGTCCTTGAAGACGCAGGCCATCGCACTCGTGTCGTTCTCGATGACAATGCGCTCGTCGATCGTGCTGCAGCGCAGCGCGCCGGGTTGGGGTGGTTCGGACACAACGCCAACCTTCTGGTGCCCGGTTACGGAAGTTGGGTCGTGCTTGGTTCAATCGTCACCGATGCGGACCTTGCTCAGTCTGAACCGGTGCCCGACGGATGTGGAACCTGCCGACGGTGTCTCGACGGATGTCCGACCGGAGCAATCATTGCCCCTGGCGTCGTAGATGCTCGCCGTTGTCTTGCATGGTTGGTTCAGGCTGAAGGCACGTTCCCAATGGAGTTTCGTGAGGCACTCGGTGATCGCATCTACGGATGTGATGAATGTCAGGAAGTGTGTCCGCCGGCGAAACGCAGTCCGCAGGCGAAGGAAACCATCGAAGCACCGTCATCGTGGGTTGATCTGCTGTGGATGCTGCAAGCCGAAGACAGTGAACTTCTCTCGGAATTCGGGCGCTGGTACATCCCGCGTCGAGATCCTCGGTATTTGCGTCGGAACGCGCTGCTCGCGCTCGGCAATACCGCTGATCCGCGCTCTGTAGAGGTCCGCTCTGAGATCGAAAGATTTGTTTCGAGCGATATTGACGATGAGATGTTGCAGGAACACGCGCAGTGGGCATTGCGCCGACTCGACGAGCGACTGCAGGCGCAAGCATGAAGCACCTCCTAGTCACGAATGATTTCCCGCCGAAAGTTGGTGGTATTCAGAATTACTTGTGGGAGTTGTGGCGTCGACTTCCACCTGAGTCAACAACTGTGCTCACGACCCCGTATCGCGGAGCAAAAGCATTCGACGCGCAGCAACCTATTCGCATTGAACGCGACTCTTCGAAGGTGTTACTGCCTACTCGCGCGCTCGCCCGACGTATCGACCGTCTGGCTGCAGAGGTCGATGCTGATCTTGTGCTGCTCGATCCCGCCGTTCCCCTCGGCATCGTTGGGCCTTGGCTCGAACGGCCCTATGGGGTTGTGGTCCATGGCGCCGAAGTGACCGTTCCCGGACGGTTGCCGATTGCTGGTTCAATTTTGCGTCGCGTCCTGCGGGGGGCCGAGGTCATCATTGCCGCCGGTGGCTATCCCGCTGCTGAAGCGCGCCGATGTGCGGGGAGCGACCTTCCGACGATCATCGTTCCGCCAGGTGTCGACACCAACCGATTCGTTCCCGCAGGGGAGAGCGAGCGCAGTGAGATTCGACACCGACTTGGTTTCGATCCCGACGCGCCGCTCGTAGTGGGCATGAGTCGGCTGGTTCCTCGCAAAGGTTTCGACGTGTTGATTGACGCAAGCGCCGAGTTGGCTCACCGATGGCCCACATTGCAGGTTGCAATCGCAGGGTCGGGTCGAGACCGTGCTCGACTCGAACGACGAGCAAAGCGTCGCGGCGCGCCAGTGAGATTTTTGGGTCGTGTCGACGACGCCGACCTCATTCCTCTTCTTGGTTCCGCCGATGCCTTTGCGATGTTGTGTCGGAATCGGTGGGCCGGGCTCGAACAAGAAGGGTTTGGCATCGTGTTTCTTGAAGCGGCAGCTTGCGGAGTTCCCGTGGTTGCTGGTCGAAGTGGTGGCTCCGCTGAGGCAGTCATCGATGGTCAGACCGGGTTCGTTGTAGAGCAGCCACGCGATATCGCTTCGGTGGTGAAAGCGTTAGAACTTCTGCTTGAGGACACTGCCCTCGCAAGGCAATTGGGTGATGCTGGGCGACAGAGAGCAGATGTGGAGTTCACTCATGATCGGCTGGCAACATTGCTGCACCAAGAACTGAAACGGATCGGGTCCTGACGTGACTGACGAAAAGAACGAGGGCGAGACTCCGATCGGGGCAGACCCTGCACAGCCCATTTCCGGAACGGGAATCCTTAGAGCAACAGTTGTCGGCACAGTTGCTTTTGTAGTGGTCGGGTTCGCTGCTTCGATTGTTCAAGGGGCGCTCACTGGCGTTTATGTCGCACTCTCTCTGTTTGAGTTCGTGGTTGGAATGATCGTGTTCGCACTCGCGTTCTTTCGTGCCGTCGATCGGAGCAGAACCGAAGCGATCGGAATTGGCGGCCTCTTCTTTGCTTCGGGGTCTGCGCCCAAACGTGTGCAGACCACCCTGATGGTTTCGCTGACGGTGCAGGTGATTGCTTCGATCGTTGTCGCGTCGCTTCACCTCTACACAGCGCTGGCTTTCGGCGTTCTCGCACCGATGTGGGCCCTCGGATTTACCGGTTTGTGGGTCGCTGCATACGGGACCTTCCCGGAACGAACGCCCGAGCTCAGTCGGGTGGGTCGTCGGGAAGAAGCTCGGCGTGTTCACAAACAGTCAGCACCGAAGAAGCCGGCAGACGACGCCGAGTAGAGGCGGAGTAGGGTACGGGCATGTCCGAACAGGCCAAAGAGCAGATCCGTATCGCAGCCCCGGTCGATCGTTGTTTCGCGACGTTGGTCGACTTTTCTTCCTACCCCGAATGGGCGGGCGACCTTAAAGAGGTCTCGGTCGTCGAGTCCGATTCCGATGGGCGGGCGATCGTTGTTGAGTTCCGTGCAGCCGCCATGGGCCGCAGCACCACCTATCAACTCCGCTACGACTACGCCTCGGCCCCGAACCGTTTGGGTTGGGAACTTGTTGAAGGCGATCTGCCTCGCGAACTCGATGGCGTCTACGTGCTGACTCCGGCCGAAGATGGCGCGGCAACCGACGTTGTCTATGAACTGGCAATCGATTTGGTGTATCCAATCCCAGGATTCGTGAAGCGTCGTGCCGAAGGCCGGATCATCAAGACTGCACTCGGAGAGCTCAAAGCTCGGGTCGAAGGTTCTCCTCGTCCGAGTGAAGACGACTGATTCGTCCAGCCAATGACGCCAGATGAAGACGCGATGCGCGCAGCGGCTCGTGAATTGATTGCTGCGGGCCGATCATTTCTCGACGCGGCTGAAGCACTGCTCGATGACCCAGCTGCAACCGAACGGGTTGTTGGAGTTGTTTCGGTCATTGCACAACAAGCACAACGCGTCGCTGCTGGCGTGGCCAACGATATGACTCGTGGTCCCCAGAGCGCCGACGAAGGAGCCTGAGCGCACCGCGGTTCTGAGGCATACGCTCAGTCAAAGAGGTTTCACAACTGAGGAGGCTCCATGACCGTGATCACTGAAGCAACGATCAAGGAATTGGCGGGTTTTAAAAGCGCCGACGCACCCGTGGTGAGTTGTTATCTCGATGTCGATGGCCGCCGACAGATCCGGCCCAAGGATTACCAGCTCGAACTTGAGTCATTGAAGAAAAGGCTGGTTGCTTCGCATCCCGACCAGAACTTCGGTGCGGACATTGCACTCATTTCCGATTACGTCGTAACGCAACTCGACCGCCACGGTGTTCGCGGTCTCGCAATGTTTTCATGTGCAGAGAAGAACTATTGGAAAGTGATTCGGCTTCCAGTTTCGGTGGCGAATCGACTCTCAGTGAATCAATCGCCGGTGGTGGCGCCGCTCGAAGCCATCGTTCACGCCCTCGAGCCGTTGGGCGTACTCCTCGTTGATCGGCAACGAGCGCGCATGTTCATCTTTCAATTCGGCGAAGTTGTCGAGCGAACCGAACTTTTTGAAGCGCTTCCTCGCGAGTACGACCGCAGAGACGATGCAAGTCGCGGATCACGAGAGCGTGAGCAACACCACATTGACGAACTCGCTCACCAACATTTCCGTCACTCAACCGAAGCGGTGTTTCGTCTCTTTCAAGAGCGAGGATTTGGTCGGCTGAGCATTGGAGCAACCGACGAGGTCTACTCCGCCGTTGAGCACGAGTTGCATCCTTACCTTCGCGAACGTTTGGCTCCCCGGATTCACGTGCCGGTCGCAGCAAATGAAACCGATATAGCGAGGGCTGCATTTGAGATTGAACGAGTCGTTGAACTTGAGCGTGAGCAAGTAGCGGTCACGAAACTTCGTGATGCGATCGGTTCGGGAAACAAGGGGGTGGCGGGTCTTGGGCCAGTGCTCAGTGCCCTGAATGAACGACGCGTGGCCACGCTCCTCGTGTCGAATGGATTCGAAGAATCAGGCTGGTCGTGTCCGTGTGGAGCACTGGCCCTGAGAGGCCCCAAGTGTCCGGTCGATGGCCAAGCGATGGAAAGAGTCGATGACGTGGTCAGCGACGCAGTCGACGCGGCGCTCCTCGAAGGGGCCCATATCGTTACGTGCGAAGGAAACGCCGACCTCGATGTGCATGGCCGTATTGGCGCCCTTCTGCGCTATTGATTCAACCTTCGATCCTGAACTCCCGACAATGACGGCCTGATGGACTAATCATTCATGTGTGAGTGAACGATTGGTGGGCATCGATGTCGGCGGCACGAAGATGCTCGCGGTGGCAGTTGATCGGTCGCAACCCACCGAGATCCTTGCGCAACATCTTGTTTCGACCCCCTCAACGGCCGAAGGTGTCATCTCCTCACTCATTGAACTCGCCCAGATGTGCGGCACCGAACGCCATCTCGGAATCGGTCTTGCTGGATTGGTCGAAGACGGAGCAGTTCTGCGTGCCGCGCCAAATCTTCAATGCATGATCGATGTTCCTGTTCAATCTGCGGTTGAGAGCGCACTTGGCGTCGCCGTGTCGATCGATAACGACGCCACCTGCGCGCTCGTCGCCGAGATGACCTACGGCGTAGCGAAGGGAATCGATGACACCGTCCTCGTGACCCTAGGTACGGGCATTGGCGGGGGAGTCGCGATAGGGGGCTCGATCCGACGCGGAGCTCACGGTTTTGCGGGCGAACCAGGCCACATGTGCGTCGACCCATCTGGGCCGCTTTGCGTGTGTGGGCGGAACGGCTGTTGGGAGCGTTATGCCTCGGGTTCGGGAGTGGTCTGGTTGGCGCAACAGCGCGGCCTGGCCATTGATCGCAGCGGAGAAGCCATCACTGGCGAAGTACTCGTGGAGCTTGCTCGCAGCGGTGACGCTGTGGCCCTTAACGTTTGGGCCGAGTTTGCCGAGTGGTTGGCTCGGGGTCTGGCGAATCTCGCCGATGTCCTTGATCCCGAACTCTTGGTGATCGGTGGGGGTTTGGTGTCGGTCTCTGATCTGTACCTCGAACGGACACGGGAACTCTTTGTTCGCGAGGTACTTGGCGGGCGTTCGCGGCGCCGAACTCGCATTGAGCCAGCCCAGTCAGGGCCCTCGGCGGGTGCCATTGGCGCTGCGCTGCTCCACTAACCTCGCCCAAATGGAGTTCCGCCGAATAAATTCGCTGCCGCCGTACGTCTTTACGATCATCGATTCGTTGAAGATCGAGGCTCGCCGCGCCGGCCACGACGTCATCGACCTCGGATTCGGTAACCCAGACCTCCCGTCTCCAGATATCGCAGTCGAGAAGTTGTCTGAAGCCGCCCACAACTCCCGTAACCATCGCTACTCCTCGAGCCGGGGCATTCCGAAACTCCGAGAAGCAATTGCCGGGTATTACCAGCATCGATTCGGCGTGACTCTCGATCCCGATACCGAAGTCATCAGCACAATCGGAGCGAAAGAGGGTTTTTCGCACCTCATGTGGACGCTGCTGCAGCCAGGTGATGCGGCGCTTGTGCCTTCGCCGTCGTATCCAATCCACATTTATGGACCACTCTTCGCCGGTGCCGATATCCGTGAGGTTCCTCTCGGAACGGGTCAAGACTTCTTCGACAATCTTCGTGAGCAGTGGGAGTACTCCTGGCCCAAGCCGCGCGTGATCGTCATGTCGTTCCCGCATAACCCGACCACCACTTGCGTCGACCTTGAGTTCATGCAGAAGGTTGTCGACTTTGCTCGTGAACACGATGTTGTTGTGGTGCACGACAACGCCTATGCCGATATTGGTTTCGACGGCTACCGACCACCATCGATTCTTCAGGCCGAAGGGGCCAAGGAAGTCGCCGTCGAGTTGTATTCGATGACGAAGTCGTTCTCGATGGCCGGTTGGCGCGTTGCATTCATGCTTGGTCGTGCCGACGTCGTTGCTGCGCTCGCAAAGTTCAAGAGCTACCTCGATTACGGCACGTTCCAGCCCATTCAGATCGCGGCCACGGTCACCCTCAACGAAGCCGCCGATTTCCCAATGGAAGTTAACGAGATCTACCAATCTCGTCGCGACTCTCTCTGCGATGGATTGAAGCGCATTGGCTGGGATATCGAACCGCCTAAGGGCACGATGTTCGTATGGGCGCCGATCCCCGAGCAGTACTCCGATATGAAGTCCATTGAATTCGCGTCCTACCTCGTCAAAGAGGCCAATGTTGCGGCATCTCCCGGCGTCGGTTTTGGTCCGGGTGGTGAAGGGTTTGTGCGGTTCGCGCTCATTGAAAACGAGCAGCGCACACAACAGGCCGTGCGCAACATGCGCCGGGCTCTCACCCGCCTTGACGGCCAATAACCCCACATTCTGGGGCGAGGCGGTCGATTGAGTTCGCGCTCATGTCGCGCCATGGAAACATAGCGTTCACTCGCGATCTCTAGGGTGTGCCCATGACTCAGACCTACATCCTTCGAGTGTGGATGCCTGATCGTCCCGGCGCGCTGGGTGCCTTGGCGAGCCGGATCGGCGCGGTTGGTGGAGACGTGACTGGCATCGACATTCTCGAGCGTGGCGCTGGTCGCGCAATCGATGAGCTCGTGGTCGAACTACCTGACGACGCGCTTGTTGAGTTGTTGGTCACTGAGATCCATCAGGTCGATGGGGTCGACATCGAAAGTCTTCGGCCCGCAGCCGAAGCGCTGCACGATCCGCGCGTCGATGCGCTCGAGACCGCTGCACTTCTGGTTGGTGCGCCGACACCATCGGCAGCAATTGAAGAACTCTGTGTTCACGGTGTTCGAACTGTCGGCGCCCATTGGGGAGTCGTTCTCGACCTGGCCAATGGCTCGATCATCTCAGAGGTCGGTGATTGTCCATCGGCTGCGTGGATTGCCGCGTTCGTGGCAGGCAGCCAGTCATCTGCCCATGTTTCTGACGGAGATGCCGGACCATCTGACGTGGTGTGGGCTCCGTTGCCCGCAGCCGGAAGAGCATTGGTGATGGGCCGGAACGGCGAATCGTTCCGGGCTCGCGAACGGAGGCAGGCGGCCGCTTTGGCTCGGATCGTTGACACTAGGTTTCGAGAGTTGACGGCCGCAGCGCGCCAGCAGCATCCCTCGGTAAAGCACTGAGCCTCGTTCAGTCGCCGGTTGATTCCTTCGCCCAACCGCGAGATCGCGCAACTGCTCTGAGCCACTGTTGGTGACCAAGTTCGACCATTGAGCGATCAGGCGACGGCTCAATCGTGATGTCGATCGCCCAGTTCTCGGCAATGTCGTCGAGAGAGTCCCAGAAACCCTCGGCGAGTCCCGCCAGGTACGCCGCGCCCAGAGCGGTGGTTTCAGACACGATCGGCCGATGTACAGGGACCCCGAGTTGGTCAGCTTGAAATTGCAGTACGAAATCGCTTGCTGCGCCACCATCGGCTCGCAGTGATTGGAGTGTGAGGCCACCAGCGTTCGTCATCGCATCAACGACGTCTCGGGTTTGCAACGCAATTGATTCGAGCATCGCCCGAGCGATGTGCGCTGCCGTTGTACCGCGCGTAATTCCAAGAATCGTTCCGCGCGCGTACGGATCCCACCACGGACTCCCGAGACCTGTGAACGCAGGAACAACGACGACCCCATCGGTGCTGTCGACTGAAGACGCAAGGGCGGTGATCTCGCTCGAGTTGTCGATCAGTTGCAATCCATCACGAAGCCATTGCACTCCTGAACCAGTGACGAAGATTGCACCTTCGTAGGCGTAGGTAAGTTGAGGCGAGCCCGATTCAGTTGGCAGCGACCAAGCAATCGTGGTCAATAAGCCTTCAACGGGGGCAGGACACTCGGTACCCATGTTCATCAAAACAAAACTGCCCGTGCCGTAAGTGTTCTTCGCCATGCCAGGTGCAAAGCACGCTTGACCGAAAAGCGATGCTTGCTGATCGCCGGCGATGCCGCTGATCGGGATTCCTGGGCCGAGAGCGCAGGATGACGCGGTGACAGCGACGCGACCACTCGACGGAACTACTTGAGGAAGCACATGGCGGGGAACGCCGAGCAACTCGCATAACTCATCGGACCACTCGCCGGACCGGATATCGAACAACATCGTTCGACTGGCGTTGGTCGCATCGGTGACGTGTGCGGTGCCGTCGGTCAGTTTCCAGATAAGCCATGAATCGATGGTGCCGATAGCAACAGAGTCGTCTGGTGTGACGCCACCTTCGGCGAACAGCCAATGGGCTTTCGTGCCGGAGAAGTACGGATCAAGAACGAGGCCGGTCGTCGATCGAACAAGATCAAGCGCGCCGTCGGATTCGAGCTGCGCGCAGTAGTCGGCAGTTCGTCGGTCCTGCCACACGATGGCCCGATGGCGGGGCTGACCCGTGGATCGATCCCACGCGACGATGGTTTCGCGTTGATCGGTGATTCCTATTGCAGCGATGGTTTCGCCGGCGGCATCGAGCGCTGTTTTGAGTTCGGCGAGGATGACTTGGATCGCAGCCCAAATTTCGTTGGCATCGTGTTCGACCCATCCGGGTTGGGGGAAGAACTGGGTGAATTCGCGGTACGAAGACGACACCGGAAGGCCCCGATGGTCGAACGCGATGGCCCGGACTCCGGTGGTTCCGGCATCGATAGCGACCACAACAGTCATGAGGGTCTCAGTTCGGGGCAGACTGCGGACATGAGCATCGATTTCAGTCTGTCACCCGAACTCGAAGAGATCCGCGGGAAGGTCCGCACCTTTATTGCCGAGGTCGTGGCGCCGACCGAGAAGCGGCTTGAAGCCGAGGGGATCGCGGAGACAGATCGGCGAGCGTATGTCGCAGAGTTGATTGAGTTGCGTCGCCAAGCACAGGAACTCGGACTCTGGCTTCCGCATATGCCCGTTGAGTGGGGCGGCATGGGCCTGGGACATGTGCAACTTGCGATGGTTCAAGCAGAAGCGGCCCGAACTCGTCTTGGTCCGTGGGTGTTCAACTGCCAGGCACCTGATGAAGGCAACATGCACACGTTGCTGCACTGGGGAACCGATGAGCAGAAAGAGAAGTATCTGCGCCCATTGTGTGAGGGGCGAGTGTGGTCATGCTTTGCGATGACCGAACCCGAGGTCGCTGGATCTGATCCGACGTTGATCCGCACTCATGCCGAACAAGATGGTGAGGAATGGGTTATCAATGGCCACAAGTGGTTTATCTCAAATGCGCACAGGGCCAGTTTCGCCATTCTCGTTGCGCGAACTGAAGATGATCCCGACCTGCCCCAGGCTGCGAACACTGCGTTTCTTGTCGACATCCCCACCGAGGGGTGGAACGAAGTGCGCCAGATCGAAACGATGCATGGCTCGACGGGCCATTCCGAGATCCTGATTGAAGACCTCCGCGTTTCCGATTCGGCCATGCTCGGCGGTCGCGGCCAGGGTCATCGTTTAGGTCAGTACCGACTTGGACCCGCCCGCCTTGCCCATTGCATGCGTTGGATCGCGCAGGCCGAAGTGGCACTCGACATGATGGTCGAACGATCTCTTGATCGTTATTCGCACGGTTCGATCCTCGCCGAGAAGCAAGGCGTTCAATGGCTCATCGCTGATTCAGCGATGGAGTTGTACCAGTGCAAACTGATGGTGCTGCATGCCGCTTACAAGATCGATCGCGGTGATGACTTCTCAGCAGAAGTTTCTATGGCGAAACATTTCGTTGCGAACTCATTGAATCGCATCATTGATCGCTCGATTCAAGTTCACGGAGCGTTGGGCTATTCAACCGACACGCCTCTGGCTCACATGTATCAGCAGGCTCGTTGGGCCCGTTTCGCCGATGGCGCCGACGAAATCCATCAGATGCGCATCGCTCAACGCACCATCGCCGCCTGGCGCGACCACGGGAGCACTCGTGCAGCAACTGGTGATCTCCCGATCTAGATCTGGAGATCGTTGACTGCCGTCTAAGGAGTAGCGGTCACCGTTGTCGTGGATTGTTCGCGGTTGACCGGCTGCGGTTGATCCTCGGTGGGAATGCTGCATGCGGCAACGACTGAACTGAGGCCAACGATGAGCGCGACAAGGCTGACGAGACGGCGAAGCGAGTGAGTGCTCATAGGACTTCTTCTTCTGCTTCGTCGGGTGCAGGCGGATCGACCAAGGGGAGTTCAACGACGAATCGAGCGCCGTGGTCACCGTCACGACGGTCTTCAACCCACACTCGTCCGCCGTGGAGTCGGACGTGTTCATCGACGAGTGCGAGTCCAAGACCAACGCCGGTGTCATTCGAACGGTTTCCGCCCTCGCTGCCGCGAGAAAAGCGGTCGAACACGATGTCGCGTTCATCTTCGGGTACGCCGTTGCCATTGTCCTCGACACTGATCTGGATCATGTCTTCGACTCGTTCGACGGTCACTGATGTGGCACTGCCGGCATAGCGATCTGCGTTGTCGAGAAGATTGGCGATGACTCTGCCGAACCGACGTTTGTCGACGCGTACGACAAGTTCGTCGGTATCGATGTCGTGGATGACCGGGACGCCTCCGCCGCCAAGAACGCTTACGGATTGGTAGACGAGTTCGACTACGAGTACTTCTTCGAGGTGCAACGTGATTGCACCTACATCGAATCGAGAAATCTCGAGGAGGTCCTCGACGAGCTGCTGCAAACGGTCGATATCTGCCGACAGCAATACGAGAGCAGTACGAGCTCGTTCGGGAAGATCGTCGCGGGTATTTTCCAGCACCTCGATCGACGCGGCGAGAGTCATGAGTGGTGAACGCAACTCGTGGCTGACTTCAGACGCGAATCGGGCATCGCGTTCAATTCGATCCTCAAGCGCTTGAGCCATTTCATTGAACGGCTTCGAGATGAGGTCAAGGTCTGCGTCGACGCCTTCTGGGAGTCGAGTGTCGAGGCGGCCGCCAGCAATCGCGCCGGCAGCGGTGCCGACATCGAGCAACGGAGCGAAGACGCGTCGGCTCGCCCAATAACCGATGAGTGCACCAGCGACAGTCGTAAGGGCGGAGGAGATCAGAAGTGTCCACGCCAAACCGTCGAGCGTTCGCTGGAGATCGTCGAGCGGGACACTCTCGTAATAGCGGGCATCAAGATTTGGGACTGGTACGCCAACGATGAGTTGGGTTGATCCGTTGACGTCGGTTCGCATGGTTGCGGCCTGACCGCCCGCAACCATGTCGAGAAGTGATGTAGGGATTTCATTTTGGGTGAACGCTGCTGGGTCGGTTGCGTACCACCGTCCAGCGTTTGCAAGCGCAGCATTTGCATCGTTTGGGTGAGAAAGGCTGTTCAAGTCCCGAGTGACCATGGCCGGGGTGGATGCATAGGGAAGTTCAACCGACAAACGGTCAGCATTCGCGAATGCTCGTGTGACTGACGAAGATTGCCGTTGGTCAATCAGATTCTGGCGGGTGAGGCCAAAGGTGACGAACGCCAGGACTGCCGACAGGACCGCAGCGCCGATCGCAAAGGTCAGGGTGAGGCGAGTGCGAAGGCCAAAGCGACGACGGACTGGAGCACTGATCCGGGTTCGACGTCGCCGCCGAGTGCGAGTCGTGATGGGTTTGGTCACTGCTGAAGTTTGTAGCCGAGGCCGCGGATTGTCATGACGTGGCGCGGGTTAGCGGGATCGACTTCAACCTTCATGCGCAAACGACGCACATGAACATCAACGAGACGACCATCGCCGAAGTAGCCATAGCCCCAAACGCGTTCGAGTAGAACTTCGCGACTGAAGATACGGCCAGGTGCTGATGCGAGTTCAACGAGAAGTCGGAACTCGGTCTTCGTCAGATGAACCTCGGCGTTGTCGCGAAGAACGATTCCTTCTTCCGGGATGATCTCGAGATCGCCGAAGCGCAAATGGGTCGGAGCGAGGTCGATTGTTCGTGCTCGGCGAAGTAGCGCGCGAATTCGCTCGGAAAGTTCTTTTGGAGCGAATGGCTTGGTGAGGTAATCGTCTGCTCCAGCTTCGAGGCC
>JBIIVE010000135.1:0-3510 GCA_044339605.1 Acidimicrobiales bacterium | reverse complement strand
GACGAATGGTGTGAGTTCCTTGCGGCAGAGAACGTGCTCGTGGGGCTCTCTCTCGATGGTCCGTCAGCGATGCACGATGCCTATCGAGTCGATAAGCAAGGCCGTCCCACTTACGAGCGCGTGAAAGCAGCATGGGAATTGCTACAACGTCACAATGTGGCCACGAACGTGTTGTGTTCTGTGCACGCGGCAAATGCGGACCATGGGCTCGAGGTGTACAAGCACTTCCGCGACGACCTCGGGGTTCGATTCATCCAGTTGATCCCAATCGTTGAACGGGCCACGCCTGAACTCATTGTTCAAGCCGACGCTGGTTGGGGAGTGCGAGCCTCGGAACGACCGCTGTATGTGCAGGACGGCTCACTTGTCACGGAACGGTCAGTGACTCCGGAGCAATGGGGGAAATTCCTCACCGCAGTGTTCGATGAATGGGTGCGTAACGATGTTGGTGAAGTTTTCGTTCCCTCCTTCGATGCTGCGCTTGCGGCATGGCTCGGCATGCAGTCATCAATGTGCATCTTCTCCGAGACCTGCGGAACGGCGATCGCTCTTGAGCACAACGGAGACGTGTATTCCTGCGATCACTATGTCGAGCCCGAGTACTTGTTGGGCAACATCTCAGAGCGCCACCTGGCCGAAATGGTGGCCTCTCCGCAGCAGCAGGCCTTTGGCACAGCCAAAGCAACGACGCTGCCTTCCCAGTGCGTCACATGTGAGGTTCGATTCGCCTGTCATGGCGAATGTCCCCGCAATCGATTCGCGACAACCGCCGACGGTGAAGACGGACTGAACTATCTGTGTGCCGGCTACTACGAGTTCTTCACCCACATTGATCGGCCGATGAAGGTCATGGCCGAGCTCTTACGCACCGGTCGTCCTGCCGATGAGGTCGTGAAGATCCTCGCCGAAGCCGACTGATCGTTGTCAGGACGTCGCGAAAACCGAACGCAACGCTCCCAGTGGAACGTCCTCGGGGTGGAAGTGCTCGATCGTGGATCTCAGCGCAGGATCATCAAGATTGTTCGGGTCGAACCGGACCGACGAACCACGTTGCGCAAGATCCTGATTAAAGCGTTCGGCAACGTCGTCCATAGAGAGCGCGTTGGCGATCTGGCGCTCACGCTCTTCGGCCGTCGGATAGACATCGGCCTTCCACAACACACTTAAGCGATAGGTGCTGAGCGGAGCACGAAACACACAATCGCCGAGGTCCTCAACCGCCCAGTCATCTGATCCATCGCCCACGGGACCAAGCGTTGCACCAGGGGTGACTCTGAGGCTGCCCACATTATGAGGGCCGATCGCCCCGACCTGATGAAACATGCCGTGGTTGTCGCCGATGAGTGCGGTGTTGGCCATGTTCTCTGAGTGAACCTGAGCAGGCTGGGTCGCTCCGTTCGGCCAGTAGCGAAGTTCACCACCCTCAACGTCATTGCTCCACCAAATAGCGGTGGCCTGAACGATCTCGGCGTCATTAAACAAACCCGACCACAGCATCGAACGCAGCAACCACATTGGCGTGTTCGTGCGGTCCCGACCTTGGAAGCTGGGATTGTCGGTATGGGCCGGTCCTCCGTCTTCGATGGCGACCATGAGATTCACGTAGACGCTCTTCGGTTCGACGATCTCGGCGTTGTAGAACTCCTTGGCCGCCTCGATGTACCCGGCGTGTTGCAAGAAGAGGTCGGAGCCCTCTGCAGCGAAGTCGTCATGGACCCAGTCGTTCTGGAACCACAGTGGACGGGTTCGCTTCGTGGGGTCGGCACCCGGGCTGTACCAACCGCCGAGAGGCGTATAGGGAGCCTGTGATTCGAGCAGTCGCGTCACCGCGTCCAGATCGGGGATCACATCGTGCATCAGCACTGGTGGTTTCGAATAGCGAATACCCATGTATCTACGACCTTTCTGGTGATCCTTGTTCAGGCGACGACGCCGGCGGCTCGCAATCGCTCGATCTGTGCGCCGAGCCCGAGTTCACCCAGCACTTCATCGGTGTGCTGCCCCAAAGCAGGTGCTCCGAATCCGAGCGAGGCGGGCGTGGCATGGAACTGCGTGGGATGGCGTGGCAGGCGCGCGCGACCGACGACAGGATGATCGAATTCTTCGAACATCCCGATGGCTTGGGCATGGGGGTCATCGACCATCTCGGCCGCCGTCAGAACCATGGCGAAGGCCACCCGCTCGCGTTCGAAACGTTCGATGGCCTCGTCCTGGGTGAGGTTGGCCGCCATGGCGTAACACATGTCCATGATGGGCTCGAGTACGTCGCGGTTTTTGCGTCGTTCGCCAACTGTCTTCACTCGGGGATCATCCCAACCCGGAACATCGAGTGCCTTGCACATGCCGGCGAAATCAGCATCGGTGGTGGGCACCACGATGCCCCAGCCATCGAGGAATCGCATCGGTGAGAATCCGGCGTTGAAGCTCGATGGCATTGACCCGTCGGCGCCAAGGAGTACCTCGTTACCGGCAGCTTCGGCCCAAAGGAATGACACACACGCATCGGCCATGCCCAGTTCGAGGTGCTGTCCTCCGCGACCGGAGGCTCGGGCAAACAGCGCCGCCGTAATGGCCTGACACGCAAAGAGAGCGCTGACTTTGTCGGCGGCGTTCTGCTTGATGAATGTTGGCGGCCCGTCGGGCTCCGCCTGCGTGGCGGCGAACCCTGCATACGCTTGAATGGACGTGTCGTAGGCGCTGCGATCTCGGTAGGGGCCGACAGGGCCGTACCCAGAAATAGATGCGTAGATGACGTCGGGATTGCGCTCTCGCACTGCGTCATAACCCAGTCCGAGTCGGTCGATCACACCAGGGCGAAAATTCTGGATAATGACGTCGGCATCGGCGGCCATTTGGAACACGATGTCGCGGCCTTCGTCGGTGCTCAGGTCCACTGCGATACACCGCTTGCCCCGATTGCAGGCCAGATAAAAGGCACTCATTCCGTTAACGGCGACTCCGACCCATCGAGCGATGTCACCGATGCCGGGTCGCTCAACCTTGACGATTTCGGCGCCCTGGTCGGCGAGTAGTGCGGCGGCGTAGGGCCCGGTAAGCGCGATCGAGAGGTCGAGCACCTTCACGCCCAAAAGGGGGCCGGTGGCTTCAGTCATTTCCAATGCTCAGGAATCGGAGCGAGCGATGGCTCGCTCGTCGGTCCCGAGATAGGAAGCGATAACAGCAGGATTGCTCCGGATAGATGCGGGGTCGCCCTCGGCGATGACACATCCAGCTTCAAGGCAATAGATCCGATCGGAAATCGACATGACCATTGGCATGTCGTGCTCGATCACAAGAATCGATGCGCCGAGTTCTTTACGGATCGATTCAATGAGCGGTCCGAAGGCTTCAGTTTCCTTTTGGGCCACGCCGGCGGTGGGCTCATCAAGAAGTAACAACTCGCTGTCGAGAGCGAGGAGTGCACCAAGTTCGACGATTCGTCGAGTGCCAGTGGAAAGTTCGCCAAGGAGGGAGTCGGCATACCGGGAAAGCCCCAGGTAACCGATGATT
>JBIIVE010000062.1:0-13197 GCA_044339605.1 Acidimicrobiales bacterium | reverse complement strand
CGGGCCTTGATGATGTACGAACCGGCACCGAGGGCTGGCCAGTACTGAAGGCCGTGGTAGCTGGGGTCTGGTTCGGTGAACATCGGGAACTTGTCGTTGGCCGAGAAGTCGAACGAACCGCCATCGACGACGAGGCCGCCGATTGAGGTGCCATGGCCACCAATGAACTTGGTCGCCGAGTGCACCACGATGTCTGCGCCCCACTCAAACGGACGAATGAGCCATGGCGATGCGACGGTGTTGTCAACGATGAGTGGAATGCCCGCTTCGTGCGCAACTTTCGAAATACCCTCGATGTCAAGCACGTCGTTGCGCGGGTTGCCGATGGTCTCGCCATAGAACGCCTTGGTGTTCGGGCGAATGGCATTACGCCATTCATCAAGATTGTCGGGATCTTCGACGAACGTCGCATCGATACCAAACTTTGGAAGCGTGTAATGAAGAAGGTTGTAGGTGCCGCCGTACAGCGCTGCGGACGCAACGATGTGGCTCCCCGCTTCGGCAAGGTTCTGGATAGCAAGAGCTTCAGCAGCCTGACCTGATGCAACGGCAAGTGCACCGGGAAGACCAACCGCTGTCGCCGTTGCACCTTCAAGCGACGCGATACGAGCTTCAAAAACGCCCTGCGTCGGGTTCATGATGCGGGTGTAGATGTTGCCGATCTCGGCCAGCGCGAACAGATTCGCAGCATGGGTCGTGTCGCGGAACTGATACGAGGTCGTCTGGTAGATCGGGACAGCGCGCGCACCGGTGGTCGGGTCGGGCTCCTGGCCGGCATGGATCTGACGGGTATCAAAACCCCAGTTGTCGCTCATAGTCACTCCTCATTGATCAACCGGCTCGGGCCGGTCGGACAGGAGCGAGACTCTAGGGGCCTAATCCCGACCAATCAACTCAACAATTAAAACTAGGCGGCGATCGGAGGCGAAAAATGGCCGGTCGACCGATATCGCATGATGTCTCACATGTGCTACAACATTGCAATGGCCCTCACCTCTATCCCGCCCACGGTCGGCGCTCGTGAACTCCGCAACGAAACCCGGTCGGTCCTCGATCGCGTCCTCGAAGGCGATGCCGTCATCGTCACCCTCGACGGGCGTCCTGTCGCCCGCATCGAGCCCATCAGCACCAAACCGCGCTGGGTAAACACCGAGAAGTTCCTCAAGAACCTTCGCCGAGCTGACCCAGGCCTTCTCGATGAGCTTCGCGAGTTCGACGAATACATCGACAACAACGAGTTCGACTGAAATGCGTGTCGACCAGGGGCTACTCGATACATCGATCTTCATTGCACTCGAGACAGGGCGACCACTCGATACCGACCGGTCCCCGACCAATAGTTCCGTCAGCATCATCACCATTGGCGAATTGCGACTCGGAATCCTTACAGCTCGCGATGCCCATACTCGCTCAGCTCGTCTCTCAACATTCCTCGACGCGTCTGAAGTCAATCCACTTCCTATCGATGAAAACGTCGCTGAAGCCTGGGCCCAACTTCGCATCACTCTTCGAGATACAACGACGAAGATGAGCGTGAACGATTCCTGGATCGCCGCAACGGCGATGGCCCACAACATTCCCGTCATCACCCAAGACGGTGGCTTCGTTGAAGGGCTCGGCTTCGACATCGTCCGGATCTGACCTCGTCGCAACATTGTCCTCCAGACGCGACGGAGGGGCCCGAAGGCCCCTCGCGCACTCCACCCGCTGTCTTCAGCACCGCTCGGGTGCCTCACAACAAACCGTCGCCGCCGACCAAAGCCGGCGAGTTCCTTCACCCGAAGGTGAATCAGCCCTGAGCGCCGCCTGAAGTTTCGGCCACGCTCTTTCGACCAGCAGAGATCCACGGCATCATGGCTCGCAGTTCCTTGCCGGTCTTTTCGATCGGGTGTTCAGCGCCAGTTGCTCGCAGGGCATTGAAGTTCTTGCGACCGGACTCTGATTCGGCGATCCATTCATCGGCGAACTGACCAGAAACGATTTCGTCGAGGATCTTCTTCATCTCGGCCTTGGTTGAGGGCGTGATGACTCGCGGGCCACGGGTTACGTCACCGTACTCGGCAGTGTCAGAGATTGAGTAGCGCATCCCGCTGATGCCCTCTTCGTACATGAGGTCAACGATGAGCTTCACTTCGTGCAAGCACTCGAAGTACGCCATCTCGGGCTGGTAACCAGCCTCGGTGAGAGTTTCGAATCCAGCCTGAACAAGTGCAGTCACACCACCACAAAGAACAGCCTGTTCGCCGAATAGATCGGTTTCGGTTTCTTCGGTGAAGGTGGTTTCGATGACACCAGCACGGGTGCCACCGATTGCATCGGCGTAGGCAAGAGCAACATTGCGTGCGTTGCCAGTTGCATCCTGCTCAACCGCGATGAGGCACGGAACGCCGCCACCCTCGGTGTAGGTACGACGCACGAGATGGCCTGGACCCTTCGGCGCGGCCATCACAACGTCGACACCAGTGGGCGGAACGATGCGATTGAAACGAATGTTGAAACCGTGAGCGAAGAACAGCGCGTCGCCTTCGGAAAGATTCGGAGCGATCTCTGCGTCGTACACCGACTTCTGCTCGGTGTCGGGAAGCAGGATCATGATGGCGTCGGCCCACTTGGTGGCGTCGGCGACCGACATGACCGTCAGGCCTTCCGATTCGGCCTTGGCCTTCGAGGACGAACCCTCGCGCAGACCAACAACGACGTTGATGCCCGACTCTTTGAGGTTGAGCGCATGGGCGTGGCCCTGCGAGCCGTAACCCATGACGGCGACCTTGCGGTCGGCGATAAATGAACGGTCGGCGTCGGCTTCGTAATAGACGGTGGCCACAGGAACTCCTGTTTCGGGATTGGATCGCCCTGCAGGGCGGATTGGAGAGATTACGACGAAAGAGGCTCAGGACAAAAAGGCGCCAAAACCCCGGGACTACCTAGGGATCAAATGATGCGGGGAAGGGCGATGCGGCCGGTGCGCTGGTAGGCCACCACTGCTGCCCCCATGCGGGAGGTGAAGGCATCGAGCGCCTCAGGGGTTCCGCCCAGCGACACAGTGATGCGTTCTCCGGACTCATCGAGAACGGCACCGCTGTATTCCTCAGTCAGGGAAAGCAGTTCGGGCTTCGACTCTGCCGAAACCGTGACCGTGACGATCATGAGTTCGCGTTCGACCGCATTGATGGGAGCAAGTTCGTCGATCTGCAACACATTGATGAGCTTGTCGAGCTGCTTGGTGATCTGCTCAAGCGGTGCTGATTCAACATCGACCACGATCGTGATGCGACTACGAGTGGGGTCGTCGGTTGGTGCAACGGCAAGCGAGAAGATGTTGAAACCGCGACGGGCAAACAAGCCCGATACGCGAGCAAGGACACCCGGCTTGTTTTCGACAAGGACGGAAAGGATGTGATGACGCATCGCCGGGCTCATCGTTCATCCTCCGGACCAACGACGATGTCGGAGTTCGACTTGCCCGAAGGCACCATCGGGAAAACCTTCTCGCGCGCATCGGTGCGGAAGTCAATGACAACCGGACGGTCGTCAACTTCATTTGCACGCTGAATTGCGGGAAGAACATCTTCAGGAGCTTCCACACGCATGCCGACACAACCCATGGATTCGGCCCACATCTTGTAGTCGGGAAGATCAGGAGAGAGATAGACCTCGCTATAACGCTCCTCGTAGAACATTTCCTGCCACTGACGAACCATTCCGAGATACGCATTGTTGAGAATGGCGATCTTCACCGGAATGCGCTCGGCGGCAGCGGTAACAAGTTCTTGCGCGGTCATCTGGAAACAGCCATCGCCGTCGACGGCCCACACCATGCGGTCGGGACGCCCGACCTTGGCGCCAATTGCTGCCGGAACCGCGAAGCCCATCGTTCCGAGGCCACCGGAGTTGATCCAGGTGTAGGGATGGTTGAACTTCCAGTACTGCGCAGTCCACATCTGATGCTGACCGACGCCCGATGCAACAATGCAGTCATCGGGGGTGTTGTCACGAAGTTGTTCAAGCACGTACTGCGGCTTGAGCAAATCGCCGGGCTCGGACTGCACGTAAGTAAGCGGGTACTTCTCTTGCCATCCGCTGATCGTGGACTTCCACGCTGAACGATCGGGCTGTACTTCTGGCGCACCGATCTGCTTCAGCGCAGTAATCAGTTCATTGATGACAAGACGACAGTCGCCAGTGATTCCGACGTCGGGTCGTCGAACCTTGCCAAGTTCCGCGGGATCAATATCGACGTGAATGATCTTGGCGTTAGTTGCGAATGCATCGACCTTGCCGGTGACGCGGTCATCGAAACGCGAACCAAGGGCAATGAGTAGATCCGATTCCTGCATCGCGGTGACGGCGGTGTAGTTGCCGTGCATGCCCGGCATGCCGAGACACAACGGATGATCATCGGGCATCGTGCCGCGAGCCATGAGCGTCGTGACGACAGGGATGTCGAGTAGTTCCGCAAGGGCAAGCAGCGACTCTGCGGCCCGCGCCTTGAGGATGCCACCACCCGAGTAGATGACGGGGCGTTCTGCAGCGATGATCAGTTGCGCGGCATCTTTGATGAGCGCAGGATCGCCATCGAGGCGAGGGTTGTACCCAGCAAGATCAACCGAATCGGGCCAGTACCAATCGAGCGCCGAGTTCGGGTTCGTGGGATCAACGAGGTCTTTCGGAATGTCGATAAGCACGGGGCCGGGACGACCTGTGGTCGCAATGTGGAATGCCTCGCGCACGATGCGCGGGATGTCCGCCGCGTTTGTCACGAGTTCGTTGTGCTTCGTAACCGAACGAGTGATGCCAACCGTGTCGACTTCTTGGAACGCGTCAGTTCCGATGCCCGCGGTTCCGACCTGGCCGGTGATGACCACCATCGGGACCGAGTCCATGTACGCATCAGCGAGTGGCGTGATGATGTTCGTTGCGGCCGGGCCGCTAGTCACCATCGCAACACCAGGACGGCCAGTTGCATGCGCATAGCCCTCGGCCATGTGTCCTGCACCCTGTTCGTGACGAACAAGAATGTGGCGAATTGGCGAGTCGATGATCGGGTCGTATACCGGAAGGATTGCTCCACCGGGCAGACCAAAGATCACATCGACACCCTCGAGTTCGAGAGCCTTGATGAGTGCGGCACCACCGTTGGTTTTCATGGTTGTCCTCCCCGATGCCTTGACATCAGCGGGATTGGGCCGGTTCGAACGGGCGGAACGTAAACGGCCTCCCGAGTGGGAGGCCGGGGGCGCACACGCGACGGACGAGGCCGGCGTGTGCTAGCGGAGTACTACGAGCGAGGTAAGGACCGTCGTGCTCACAGGGTCGTAAGTCTTGCCGCCCGGAGCCCCCAACGGCAACTCGGGGACATTTTCCCTATCAACCCATGAGACATGTGGTTACCCTTGGCCCATGACGACACAAGGAAATCAGCCCGCCGGTTGGTACGACGACGGAAGTGGCCAGCAACGTTGGTGGGACGGAACCCAGTGGGGCAACTACCCCGCACCGGCCGCTCCTAACGCCCCAGTCGGCTATCAGCCCAAATCCCGGGTTGCTGCCGGAATCCTCGGAATCCTTATCGGTGGGTTCGGGGCCCACAACTTCTACCTCGGGTACACAAACAAGGCCATCCTGCAGCTCGTGCTGACGATCTTCACCTGCGGCCTCGCGTCGCTATGGGGTCTGGTGGAAGGGATCCTCATCCTCACAAAGAATCCAAGCTTCCTCACTGACGCCCACGGCGTTCCACTGGTCGACTGAGTCGGCCTTCTCAGTAGTTCGCAAGACACACGACATCAACAGAAGTGGCCCCGGTCGTTGACCGGGGCCACTTCTCGTTCTTCAAAAAGCCAACGTGCCTTCCGAATTACTTCGTCGCGTAACTCGGGCAGTTCTTTTGGGTCCACTGATCCAGATTCTCGGAAGCTTTCTGATACTTCGCGTCGTCCAACACAGATTCGGCCTTGGCCAACTTTGCTTCTGTGGTTGGGTCGGCCGGGTTCGTGAAATCGATTCCCGCCAATTCCTCGACGTAGCTCTTGATAGCGGAGATCACGGTCTTCCAATCTTCGCGGATCTCACTCGGGACACTCGAAGAGAACGATTCAAGAGATTTCATCGTCTGCGACATATCGGGGGACATCTTGTCTGTTGTCCCCGTGTCAGACGCGTCCATCGTCGCGACAAGGTCTTCGACCTGATTGAACAGATCTGCGCAAATAGTTGCGTCGCTACCACTACCGCTCGACTTCGCTGTGGTGGTCGACGATGCATCTGTCGTACTCGACGAATCACCACAAGCGGCGCCGACGAGGATGAAACTCGCAATCAAGAGCGCCGCAAACGCTGCACTCTTCTTTCTTGATCGCATCATATGAACTCCCAGGGGGTCTTCGCTTTACCGATCATAGAGAACAACGTTCGCTTACGGGCGAGTCAGAGACTTTCGGCCCTACGGGACTCGAGAAGTGCAGCGACTGCTTTGCCATCGGCTTGCCCCTTCGTTGCCTTCATAATTTTGCCGGTGAAGAAGCCCTGCAATTTGGCGCGCTTCTTGTCGTCGCCGGTGCAGAAGTCCGCCCATTCCTCGGGGCTCTCCGCGATCAATCCGTCGACAATGCCTTCAAGCTCCGAAGAATCCATGGCTTCGAAGCCAAGTTCCGCTGCGATCACATCGGGAGCGCGACCAGAGTTCACCATCTCGGCCAGAACGGTCTTCGCCTGTGTCGCCGTGAGTTGCCCGCCAAGCTCCAAACCAACGAGTTGCGCAAAGGTTGCGGGGTTGAGATCGGCAGCGCCGTCACTCGACAAATTGTGTTCAACATGCGTGAGAACGCGCTTGCCATCGCCGCCAGCGGCAATTGCTGCCAGTGCGAGTTGGTCGAGATCTCGCTGCACGGCGATGACGACAGATGATTCAGTGACTGCAACATCTGCAGAAGCGGCAAGCGCATCGCGTCGTGCTGCAGGAAGCGGCGGCATTGCTGCGTCGATCGCTGCAATCCATTCGGCACTTGGCGCGAGCGGCACAAGATCGGGCTCTTGGAAGTAGCGGTAGTCCTCTGCCTCTTCCTTTGAACGTCCAGCGCGGGTACGACCAGCGCCTTCATCCCAATGGCGCGTTTCCTGCTTAATCCGTTCACCAGTTTCGAGTAGATCGACTTGGCGTCGTGCTTCGTATTCGATGGCCCGGCCAAGAGACCGAAGCGAGTTCAAGTTCTTGACTTCGCAACGTGTGCCGAGCGCAGTGTCGCCAACACGTCGAACCGAAACATTCGCGTCGACACGAAGGGATCCTTCTTCCATCTTGGCGTCGGATGCGCCTGTGGTCAGAAGGATGGCGCGAAGTTCGTCGATGTAGGTCTTGGCTTGTTCTGGGTGACGAATATGCGGACGACCAACGATTTCGACGAGCGGAACACCAGCGCGGTTGTAATCGACCAGCGAGTAATCGGCCCCATGGATGCGACCACTTCCACCGGCATGGGTGTTCTTGCCGGTGTCTTCTTCGATATGCGCACGCTCGATACCGACGCGGGTGCCATCAGGGAGATCGAGCCATCCGTCGACATTGATCGGTCGATCGAACTGAGTGACCTGATAATCCTTGGGCATATCCGGGTAGAAGTAGTTCTTGCGAGCAAATACGGACGGTTCGACAGAGCACTGAAGCGCTCGGCCCAATCTCATCGCCAGTTCGACAACGTTTTCGTTCAGCACTGGCAGCGAACCAGGAAGACCGAGACACACCGGACACACATTGGTGTTGGGCTCATCGCCAAACATGTTCGGACATCCGCAGAACAACTTGGTGACGGTCGCAAGCTCACAGTGGACTTCGAGACCAACAACGATCTCCCAGGAATCGCCGGTCGTTTCGCTGACGACGATGAAGTGCTCGCCTTCGATCGGTTCGTGCGTGAGCGTCATGACCACACCTCATCAAGCGCAGGGGCAGCTGCTTCGAGAACTGCCGCGGCACGGAACATCGTCGACTCACCCAGCGCCGGCGCGAGCAATTGCACGCCAACAGGCATGCCATCGGAACCGCCACCAAATGGGACGCTCATCGCTGGATGCCCGGCCAAGTTCGTGGGAATTGTGCAGATGTCGTTGAGATACATCGACAACGGATCAGCAGTTTTGTCACCAAACTTGAATGCCGTCGTCGGAGAAGTCGGCGTGAGCAGCAAATCGAAATCGGCGTAAGCCTTTTCGAAATCGCGCACAATGAGCGTGCGAACCTTCAGTGCCTTGCCGTAGTAGGCGTCGTAGTAGCCGGCAGAAAGTGCGTAGGTGCCGAGCATGATGCGGCGCTTGACTTCATCACCAAAACCGGCAGTACGTGTAGCTGCGTTCATTTCGGCAGTCGTTGGGGCATCGACGCGCATGCCGTAACGAACGCCGTCGTAGCGGGCAAGGTTGCTCGACGCTTCAGCCGGAGCAATGAGGTAGTAGGCCGACAATCCGTAGGCCGCAGCAGGAACGGACACTTCGCCAACCTGTGCTCCGGCCGCAGTCAACGCATCGGCGGCCTGACGAACGCGAGCAGCAACATCGGGAGCAATCCCTTCGCCCATGAGTTCGGTAACGAGCCCAACTCGGAGCCCGTCGACACCCTGGCCAAGGGATTCGAGCAACGAAGGAACCGGCGCATTAATCGATGTGGAATCACGACCGTCATAGCCGGCGATCGTTTCGAGCAGCAACGCCGAGTCAGCAACGGTGGTGGAGAACGGGCCGATCTGATCGAGCGACGAGGCAAAGGCAATGAGCCCGTACCGACTCACCATTCCGTAGGTGGGCTTGACGCCAACAACACCGCAGAGCGCTGCAGGTTGGCGAATCGAGCCGCCAGTGTCGGAACCAAGAGAAAGAGGCGCGAATCCAGCAGCGACTGCAGCAGCCGAACCGCCCGATGATCCACCAGGCACCCGGCTTGTGTCGCGCGGGTTGCGCGTTGGTCCGAATGCTGAGTTCTCGGTTGATGAACCCATCGCGAATTCATCAAGGTTGGTTTTGCCGATCGAAACCGCACCGGCAGCATTGACGCGCTGCACGACGGTTGCGTCGTAGGGCGGCCGCCAGCCTTCAAGAATTCGACTTGAACACGTCGTAGGGATGCCACGAGTGCACAGATTGTCTTTGAGAGCCAGAGGCACTCCGGCCAACGGGCCAGGGTCTTCGCCGGCAGCTACCTGGGCGTCGACTGCAGCAGCAGCGGCGCGAGCTTCGTCGATCATTACAAGGTTGAATGCGTTGATCTCGCCGTCTTGAGCATCGATACGAGCGAGGTGACCGTCGAGAACTTCGCGGGCCGATAATTCACCGGAGCGAACCGCGGCGGCGATTTCGAGCGCAGTAGAAGGAATAGCGCTCATCTCAGGGCTCCTCTCCGAGAATTGCGGGAACCCGGAATCTGCGATCCTCAACCGAAGGGGCCTGAGAAAGAACTTCTTCACGATCGACGCCTTCGACGACCACGTCATCGCGCAACACATTCACGAGAGGTAACGGGTGTGCAGTCGGCGGAACCCCGTCGAGATCGAGCGACGCGACGTCTTCGGCGTGGTCAAGCACCGCACCGAGTTGCTCGGTGTATCGCTCGAGTTCGGCCTCGGAGAGATTGAGCCGAGCGAGATCGGCGACTTTGGCGACATTGTCGCGAGTGAGACGAGCGGACATGGACCTGCATCGTAGATGCCGACCGGGCCAACCCCTCCCGACGTGGATAGGGTCGGCAGTTCACGACAATTCTGTGGAGGACCCGTGGCGACCGCCTATCCATTCCTGAGCCCCGACTGGATGAATGCTGCACGAACGCTTCGGGAAACTCTGCCCCGGCCCGACACCGCTCCCCCGGTCGCCGTCCGCATGAACCTCGTGGTCACCGACACCCCCTTCGATGCCGATGTACAGGGCCATGTCGACACCACCGATGGTGAAGTCGTCATCGAAGATGGTCACCTTGATGGGCCAGATCTCACGGTGACCGTGGACTACGAAACGGCTCGGGCGATCTTCATTGATCAAGACGCCGCTGCAGCGATGCAGGCCTTCATGGGCGGGCGCATCAAGGTCGACGGAGATCTCACCAAGATGCTTGCGATGCAGGCCTCCGCCGCCGCCCCCGACGCGAACGCACAGGCGCTCGCCGACGCACTGCGCGACATCACCGCAGACTGAAACAGTCCTGCTTGTTCAGGTCAGCCCGCTCAGGCAACTGCCAGAGACTCGATCGCTTGCGGCTCGTCATGTTGGGTGCGGCGCACAAAGAACGCAGCAACCAAAGCAATAACCGCTGCCCCCGCTCCAACGTAATAGGCCGTGGCGTACGACGAGGTTCCGCTCCCGCTTACTGCGCTCACCGATTGCACCGTCAGAAGAATTTGCATGCCCGCGACCACACCGATCTGACTCACAGTCTGGGAAGCCGCGCTGGCAACACCAAGATCGCGTTTGTCGACGGAGTTCGCGATGCTGGCGATCATCGCCGGAGCGCACGCGCCCATTCCGATTCCAGAAAGAACCAGCGCGCCTTCAATCAACCACAATCCCGAGTCGGCCGTAACCATCGCCAAACCCATCATTGAAGCGACCAACACAACGGAACCAAACATCCCGATCGTTCTCTCACCGAACTTGATGACGAGATAACCAGCGATCGGACCGCAAATAGAAAATGCAATCGGCCGGGCAATCGAAACCAAACCAGTCTTTGTTGTGCTGTAGCCAAGAACATCGTGAAGCAATAACGGCGTGAGAATGAATCCACCCATGTAGGTAAAATTCGCAAAGAACTGGTTAATCATCGGAAACGTGAAATTCCGACGACGGAAATAGCGCATCGGCAGCAGCGGATGTTCCGTCTGGCTTTCGACGCGAGCAAACCAGGCCAACAACAAAGGTCCTCCGATGAAGCCCGCGAGTACGAGCGGGTGGGTCCAACCAATTTCGGGACCGCGATTTAACGCAACAAGAATGAATCCGACGCCAAAGGCAAGAAGCGCCGAACCGGCGACGTCGAATGGGTGTCGATCGCCACGACCCGAATGCGGCAGTACGAGAAATCCGATCACAACAGCAGCAACAGCAATTGGTGTTTGCAAAATGAAGATCCATCGCCAACCAAAGGAATCAACTAACGGCCCACCAATAACGACACCGAAGACTGGTGCGCCGGCCCCGACGAGCGACCAATAGCCGAGCGCTTGCGCGCGACGCTCCGGAGGAAAGCTTCGATTAATCATCGACAACGCTGCGGGGCCGGCCGCTGCTCCGAGCGATGCTCCAATTAATCGAGCAGCGATGAGAGCAGGCGCACTCCACGCAAGAACTGCGGCAGCGGAGAACACTGCAACACCCGAGATGCTGATCAGGTAAATACGCCGAGCTCCATAGCGGTCGGACATCTTTCCGCCGATCGGACCCAGCACCGCCATTGCAAGGCTCGGACCAGTCACCGCCCAGGTGAGGATGCTCTGAGTGGAACCTAAGTCATGCGCAATTTCGCCCAACGAAACCGTAAGGACAGTGATCGTGAAACTTGCGGTGAACACGCCCAGCAATGAGGCAGCCAGAATGATCCACGCTTTGCGCGGGCTACGCTCAACCCGTCCAGCGACGCGCCGCTGCAGCATCAGGCTCCAAGGCAAAACCACAACTTCGTCGCCGCCAGATGGCTCAATGCCAAGTTCAAGTTCCTCAGCATCATCGAAGCCAACACCACCGAGACTGTCGTTCCCTTCGGAACCCTCGGGATGGTCGGTAGTTGTCACGAACGGCGATGGTATCGGCGGATGCGCGCAGAGCCGGTTACGGCGAGGTCACCAATGTGACGGCCGAACCGGCCTTCACCTGCGTTCCAACGGCTGGGGTAGAGCCAGTAACGGTCTTGGTCGGGTTACCAGCAACGCCGCTAACGGTGAGACCCAGCGCTGTGAGCTGCGCACTGGCATCAGCGATGGATTTACCGACAATCGATGCAGGGATCGTGACCGGCTTCTTGCCCTTCGACACCGTCACGGTGACCGTGCTCCCCTTCGCTGCGGTCTGGCCTGCCGCAGGAGATGAAGAAATCACGATGTTCTCGGCCACTCGGTCGGAGAACTCGTCGACCCGGGTGACTTTCAATCCAAGCGCATCAAGTTGCGGCGTGACTTCAGCAATTGGCTTTCCTGCGATCTCGGGAATCGTCCGAGGCTTTGGACCGGCGCTGACGATGAGACCAATCGCCGAGCCTTTTGGCATCTCTGGGGTGATTCCATCGGCGAGCGACAACACAATTCCCTTTGCAACCGTTTCATCGAACGCGTCGGTGACAACACCGAGTTTCAGATTCGCTGCAGTCAGCGCAGCCGACGCCTGATCGATTGTCTTGCCGGGAAGGTCGGCCGGAACCGGAACGGGAGGCGGACCGAGCGAAACCGTGAGCGTGATGGTCTTGCCTTCGGCGAGCGATGTGCCCGCAACTGGATCCTGAGAAATCACCGTATCGATATCGATGGTTTCCGAATAGACGCCGTCGTCGACAACGTTGAATCCTTTCGATTCAAGTTCGGCGCGCGCCACAGGTGCAGACATCGACGCGTAATCAGCGAGGGTGTGAGTGGGTGTACGGAGGAGAAAGAACGCCGCCCCGCCACCGATAACAACAAGCAATGCAATCAGCGCGGCGATCGATTTTGCCGGTAGCCGTCGACGTGACCCTCTGCCCGAACGCGCTGCGGTCGCAACCGCAGCGCTCTCAGGACGATCGATTGTTCGAGTGGCGGGTTGCGCGGCGAGAAACAGTTCATTCGCGATGGTTGGATCGGCGAACGTCGGACCGCCTCCAGTTCCCGCCGGCGTTCCCCCGAGAACGATTTGTTCAGGAACATAAATCGTGGTGGGTTCGCGCGGATCAAGCTGATCAGGTTCAAGCGCAACAGTTCCGGCCAGACGCAGCGGCGCAGTGGGACCGAGGTCGCCAGCGGCCATGAGCATCGTCGCGAATTCAGCGGCATCGGGACGATCTGCAGGATTTGGAACCCCTACAGCGCGCAACGCCGGCGCGAGTGGTCCGAGCACATCGGGAACGGGCACATTCCGATCGACACGTGCCATAAGTGTTCCGAGCGTTGTATCGGCAGTAAACGGAAGGTGGCCAGTGACCGATTCGATAATCACGAGACCAAGTGAATAGACATCGCTGCGTCCGTCGAGCAC
>JBIIVE010000134.1:0-3572 GCA_044339605.1 Acidimicrobiales bacterium | reverse complement strand
CAAGCGTCTGGCCCCACATGTCAGCCGGAACCCGCGATTCCACGAGGGCGAAACCTTCTTCAAGTTCGATGTAATCCACCATCTTGCCGGTGACCTGATGGGCGATTCGTCGACCCATTTCGTGCTCGGGAAGCACCACATGTTTGACCCCGATCGCTTCGAGGATGCGTTTGTGTGCGGTGGTGGCCGCCTTTGCCCACACGTCGTCGATGCCCATGTTCTTCAGCTCGGCCACGGTCAGAATGTTGGCTTCAACGTCGCCGACGCCAACCACGACATGGTCAAAATCGTTCGCACCGAGTTGCTCGAGCACCTGACGACGCGTGGTATCGGCCACCACGGCCTTGGCCAAATAAGGACTGAGTTGAGCCACCACGGCTTCGCTGGAGTCAACCCCCAGCACATCATGGCCAAGTTCGGTGAGTTCCCTCGCCAAACTGCCGCCGAAGCGACCGAGGCCGATCACCAGAATGTCTTCATCTTGGCGTGCGAAACGCCGCCTCTTCTCAGCCAATGAGGGGCCGCCCTTCCGGATAGCGCAACAGCAATTGACGCCTTCTCAACACTAGCGCCACGCCAAAGGTGACCGGCCCCAGACGACCGAGCAACATAAGGAGACTCATCAGGTATCGGCTGGCGGGCTCAAGGTCGGGGGTGATACCGGTGGTGAGTCCCACGGTGCCCACCGCCGACACTGTTTCGAACAACACGTCGCCCATGGGCAACGAAGGACTCGTTGCAGCGATGGCCAGCGTCCCCAAAGCCACAGAGCCGACTCCCAAAAGCGCCACGGCCAGCGCCTGGCGCTGGGTGGCCTCCGACAACCGGCGGCCAAAGGCGTTCACATCACGGTCGCTGCGCAGTTCGGCGATGATCACGAATCCCAATAGGGCAAAGGTCGTCACCTTGATGCCCCCAGCGGCCGATGCACTCCCGCCACCAATGAGCATAAGGATCGAGGTCAGGAACTGGCCCCCGGGACCACTTTGTCCATAGTCGAAGGTATTGAAACCGGCAGTACGGGGCGTAACGGCGGCGAACGCCGAGTTGAGTGCCCGTTCGGCCCCACTGCCCATGGTCCCGAAGGTGCCCGGATTGTTCCACTCGAGTACCGCATAACTAAGGGTTCCAACTACCAGCAGTGCTGCAGTTGTGAACAGCGTGAGCCGGGTGTGAATCGACCAGCGCCGATAGTGCAAGCGAGTGTTCACCACCTCGAGCACCACGGGAAAACCGATGCCACCAATAATCACCAACAGCATGACTGGGGCCAGCACGGCCACCTCTCCGGAGTAGTCGATCAGGTTGTTCGTGAACGTTGAGAAGCCCGCGTTGTTGAACGCCGAAATTGCGTGGAACGTGCCATTCCACAGTGCCGAGACGAAACCATCGGCACTGCTGCGCCAGAACACAACGGTGAGCACGATGGCACCAAGCACTTCGACGATCACATAGAACATGGCGATGCGCTTCACCAGTGATCGAAGGTTGCCGGAATCTGACTGATTTTGTTCGAGTTGGGTGGCCAGTCGAGCCCGTAGACCAAGCCGGCGAAAAACCAGCACGGCAAACACCGACGCGAACGTCGTGATGCCGAAACCACCAATCTGGATCAGCCCCAGAATCACCACCTGCCCGAAGCGACTCCATTCGGTGGCTGTGTCAACCACCGACAATCCAGTAACCGAAAGGGCCGAGGTTGCGGTGAACACCGCTGTGTCCAATCCCACGCCGGCCGACTGCCCCGAAACCGCCACTGGCAACAGCAGCAATAACGCCCCTAACGATGCCATCATCAAATAGGCGATGATGATCAGCCGGGTGGGATGCAGCCACGCCGCACTGCGCTGGTTGGCCATGGGGCGAGACGCTCCTTTCACCAAGGGAGGAACCGATCAGGACTTGAGTGGGGCAGCTGAATCAGGGACCACACCAATTGCGAACGCTACCTGTTGAAGGCCGGCTCTCCGTGCCGATGGAGAGCCGACCGGGACAATCGCCCCGCAGCGCATTCAGCGGTGACAAAATTCAGCGACACGGATTCAACTACGAGTCGCTGCCTTGCCATTCGAGGACCGGCACGTCACGCCAGAGACGTTCAAGGTCATAGAACGCTCGTGTCTCTTCATCAAAAATATGAACGATCACGTCGCCGTAGTCGACGAGCACCCACGTTCCATCGTCGAGACCCTCAACCCGAATGGGCTTGAGACCCCCGGCCAAAAAGACATCTTCTTCAATGCCGGCTGCGATCGCTCGGACCTGACGATTGCTTGAACCAGCGGTGATCACAAACCATCCGGTGATTGAGAGAACGTCACCAACATCGAGGATCACCGTTTCGGCACTGGTCTTTCTCGCAGCCGCACGCGCAATCTCAAGATGGAGTTGAAATTCCTCGCCGGGATTCACTTGCGAACCGTTGTTGGAGTCATAGAACTGACGGTAGACGTTGACGACGATGGCAAACCGGATGACCCGCTCGTTGGTCCGAATTTTTCGAGGAAGTCCTCGCCGAGAATGACAGTCATGTCAGCACCTGAGTTCGATTGTGTACTTGCGACGAGTTCGCCCATCGTCAATGCGCGCTGCATCTGTTGTGCGGTTGCCTCGGACGTTCCGTCGAAGTAAATAATTTGTGTCGTTGCTTGGCCGAACGACTTCGCATTGCCGATCACGTCGACCTGCCCGCCGGCCGCATTCAAAATAATCGCAGCATTAATCCCGTTACTGAGTTGGCCTGTTCCGTCGAGAACTCGTAGACGGGGCCGAGCCCCTGGCGCTCCGTCAGGAAAGGGAACAATCGCTGCGACTGCGTCGAGGGCAGCCGACTCTTGTGAAGTCACCATCGGGCCGCCACCGGGAACCGGCGAACCCGTTGGCACAGGAACAACCGGAAGTGAAGAAATACTCAACTGACCACGAGCGACTGAAGCAACAAAACGACCCAAACCGGAAACTGTTGTCGCAGGGAACGCTGTGCTACCCGACTTCACCTTCGCCAACCAGGATTTCCAAAAGAGTTCTTGGCGAATGAGGCGATTGACATCGTTGTCTTTCGGGCTCTTGCTCGTGAGGAAGGAAGTGATCTGATCAGCTTTCAGCGTGACAGTTCCCTTCGGGAAGACAACCGCATCCTTCGAGTCGCGGACTGCATCGGGACTGTTGAAAGTGAGCGGGGCATACGGTCCGATCAATGTGGCCCATTCATTCGGCTCGATCGCGAATTTTTCAGTGAAATTGAGGTTGAGAACACTTCCAACTCCAGCTGCAACCGCATCGATACCTTCCGCTTTCCAAAATTCGGACAACGGAAGCAGTCCAAAGTTCGTCGGTATCCCAAGCGTGGCGGGGATGAGTAACACGCCTCCCGACGAGTCTGACGTCAACGCAAAGACAACTGCAGAGTCGAGAGTTCCGTCAGGTGCAATCACCGCACCGATTGCCGTGGGCGTCTTTTCGACGACCGCTTCGTACCCAGGAGCAGCAGGGTCAGTCACTCGTTTGACCAGCTGACCGTCTGAACTATCCAAGATGACCCGTAAACCGATAAACACGAGCAACGGGAGCAC
>JBIIVE010000132.1:0-3612 GCA_044339605.1 Acidimicrobiales bacterium | reverse complement strand
GTTACTGACACAGTCGCGCAGCGCTGAGCGCGCTGGGTGGCCCCTCTTCGACATCATTGATCGCCGCGAAGAACCGCCTGGATCAGGATTGTTTAGCGAGAGGTTCGTCCAAGCGCTTCGTGGCGACGGACGCGTTGTTTGCATCCTGAATCGAAAAGGCCGTTCACGACTTTCCTCCTGCGTGGCATGCGGCGAAGTCGCGGCATGCGAGAACTGTTCTGCAGCTGTCATTCAAGGCGACGACGGTTTACTTGTGTGTCTCCGGTGCAGCACGGTGCGCCCAATGCTGTGCGCGAAATGTGGCGGAACGAAAATGAAGAATCTGCGCGCTGGCGTGAATCGGGTTCGGGAAGAACTTGAAGCACTGGCTCGTGAGCCAGTTGCCGAACTTACGGCCGAACGCGGTACCGACGCTGGTGGAACGGGAACCCGAATCGTTGTTGGTACCGAGGCCGCGTTGCATCGCATTCACAAAGCTGATGTGGTTGCATTCCTCGATTTCGACCAGGAATTGCTGGCTCCGCGCTACAGAGCTGCGGAAGAAGCGATGGCGCTGCTCGTTCGTGCAGCGCGAGTTGTGGGTCCTCGATCCGGCGGCGGGCGCGTGCTTGTGCAGACTCGACTGCCGCATCACGAAGTGTTGCAAGGCGCGTTGTTGGCGGAACCAACCCGAGTGTCGGACGCCGAGCGAGAGCGTCGTCAACTGCTGGGCTATCCGCCGGCAAAGGCAATGGCGGTCGTCTCCGGAGCGTCGGCGCAGGCATGGGCCGATTCCTTTGTGGCGCCGATTGGCGTAGAGGTGCTCGGACCTTCCGACGGACAATGGATGGTGCGTGCTGCGACTCACGAACTTTTGTGTGACGCACTTGCGGCGGCACCGCGACCTAGTGGCCGACTCCGCATTTCAGTTGATCCGCTTCGCTTCTGAGGCTCGAAGTGAATCGCAGAAGCGATTAGTCCTCGGCGGTCCAGCCAGCACGACGGGTTTCGTACATGGCGATTGCGGCTGCGGTGCCAACGTTCAGCGAGCCGATCTTCCCCAACTGCGGGATATAGGCCAGCGCGTCGGCGCCAGCGAGGAGTTCTTTCGACAGCCCACGGTCTTCATGGCCCATGACAATGCAGACGTTGCCGGAAAGATCGGTTTCGTGGAGCGGAACCGCACCTTCGGCCAGTTCGACTCCGACAACGCGATAACCAGCAGCGTGAGCAGCAGCGAGTGCTTCGGCGGAGGTTTCGCACGCTGTTGTAGTGACGAATTTCTGTGAACCGAGTGCGGTCTTTTGGACCTTTGCATCGTTCGGCGATGGAGACCCGACCAGCCAGAGGTGATCGACGCTGTAGGCAGCAGCCGTTCGAAGGATGGACCCAAGGTTGAACGGGTTCTGGACGCCATCGAGCATGAGCGCCATTTTGCGATCGTTGCGACGTCGCCAATCTCGGTGAAGACGTTTCAATTCCGTGCCGCCAAGATTTCGTGTCATCGGGCTTTCACCTCTAGAAGTCGGTAGCCCGCGCGCGAACACACGCGAGATGTTGCCCAGCCTTGTTCTGTCATCCAGTCGGCAAGCGAATCAGCCCCGAGGTGACGCTGGACGACGAGCCACGCGGTTCCGGTGGGGCTCAGTCGGTCAAGCCAGAGCGTCAACATGTGATGCATCGCTGGTTTGCCAATGCGAATTGATGGATTCGACCAAAGTCCATCGAACGTGATGTCAGCAAGAGCAGCGATGTCCTCCGCGGTTCCGTCGACCGCGATGCCATCTGAATCAACGACGACGGCGTGAATATCCGAGCAGTCATTGAGGGCGCCGTTGCGGGCGGTGAGTGCGACTGCTCGTTCGTTGAGGTCGACAGCCCAAACGTTGGTCGTGGGGGACCGCTGGGCCAGACTCACTGCGATGGGGCCATACCCGCAGCCGAGGTCGCACACATTGGACATGGCCGCGGTGGGGTGAGGTGCTTCTTGTAGGAGCAGGCGTGTCCCGGCGTCGACGCGACTATTGGAGAACACGCCGCGATCGGTGGTGAAGCGCAGCTCGAGGTCGGGCAGTGAGAGGCCGATTTCGCGTTCTTCGGAATCCACTGCTGGGGTCCGGGAGAAGTACTGAGACGAGGAGCCGGACATGTCACGACGCTACCCTTGTGTCATGGCCCCGCACTCGATCCGCATCATCGGTGACCCCGTGCTTACCCAGCGCGCCTCCGAGGTCACAAATGTCGATGGTGCATTCGCTCGGCTTGTTCAAGACATGTTCGTCACGATGTACGACGCGCCAGGGGTTGGGCTAGCGGCTCCGCAGATCGGGGTGCAGAAACGCTTCTTTGTTTTCGACCACGACGACGCGCCCGGAGTCATCATCAATCCCGTCATCGTCGAATCTCGCGGCGAGGCGGAGTTCACCGAGGGTTGTCTCTCAATCCCGGGCTTGCACTTCGAAATCATTCGTCCGGCAGAGATCCACGTGAAGGGTTACGACCTCGACGGCAACGAGCTCGATCTTGAACTCGACGACTTCGCCTCACGCGTGTTCCAGCACGAAATCGACCATCTCGAGGGAATCCTCATGGAGACGCTCTTAACTCCGGAGCAACTCGCCGAGAGCCGTGCCGCGCTTCGAGAACTCCGAGCCCTTGGCGTTGGGCAACTTCCTGAACCAGAGGTTGGCCTCGGCCGACTTCGGCTGCCCTAAGACCTTCATGACTGAACCGACCTTGGCGCGTCCTCCGGCGCATCCGAAACGGCTCGCGTATCTCGGAACCCCGGATGTCGCAGTTGAGCCTTTGAGGGCCCTGGTTGATGCTGGGTTTGAAATTCCCATTGTGATTTCCGGCCCCGACAAACGACGCGGCCGTGGGGGAGAGCTGTCTCCTTCGCCGGTGAAGGCTGCCGCTTTGGAACTCGGTCTTTCGGTATCGGACCAGTTGGAAGATGTCGTGACAGCCGGAGCCGATCTTGCGGTTGTCGTCGCGTACGGGCGAATCATCCCGGCATCAATTCTCGAAGTCGTTCCAATGATCAACATTCACTTCTCGTTGTTGCCGAAGTGGCGCGGGGCTGCACCGGTAGAACGAGCGCTTCTCGCTGGCGATGCTGAGACCGGCGTTTGCCTGATGGATATCGGCGTCGAACTAGATACGGGTGACGTCTATGCCCGTACGGTCACATCGATCTCTGCTGACGATACGTTGACCACGTTGAGGGCACGACTCATCGCGCTCGGCTCAGAACTACTTGTCGAAACGCTGAGCACCGATCTGCCCATCGCCGTGCCCCAGAGTGGAGAGATCTCCTACGCCAAGAAGATCTCTGCCGCGGAACTCGAAATCGACTGGTCGCTGCCAGCTTCGACAATTGAACGGATCGTTCGTCTTGGCGGGGCATGGACCACGTTCCGAGGATCTCGATTGAAGATTCACGAAGTCGCGTTCGGCCCGGCGGCTGGAGCGCCCGGAACGATCGACAGTCTCGTTGTGGGTTGCGGCCAAGGCGCTCTCGAGCTCGTCGTGGTTCAGCCCGAAGGTAAAGCACGTCAAGATGCAGCAGCGTGGCGTAATGGCGCCCGCCCATCCTCCGATGATCGATTGGGACAATGACCGCACCGCCAAAGA
>JBIIVE010000061.1:0-13723 GCA_044339605.1 Acidimicrobiales bacterium | reverse complement strand
GACATCGGCGTGTACACAAATGGCACCGACGGCGATCAACTCGTTGCCCGCCCCAAAGAACTCATGGACAACGCCACTGCCTGCTCCAACAGTCTCGCTGCCGTTGGACTTCTCCGACTCGCTGCCCTCACTGGCAATGAGCGTCACCGCGAGTTCGCAACCGCCATCGTCGATCGCTTGGCTGAATCAGCAGCACGATTGCCCCTCGGCTTTGGCCATCTCCTTCTCGCTGCGGAATTACGCGTTCTTGGCATCGAGGAAATCGTCATCTCGGGCGATCGCCCCGACCTTGTCGCCGAGGCCCAACGCCGCTGGCTGCCTCGCAGCGTTCTCACTTGGGGAGCACCTGGGTCTTCGCCGCTCTGGGAAGGCCGCAACGAAGCTGGCCCCGACGGACGGGCCTACGTGTGTCGCCAAATGGTGTGTGCTGCACCGGCGTCGACCGTCGAAGAACTCGACGAACGACTCAACGCGCTCGGCTGACTACCAGCCGCCTCGGTGCACGACCTCATCAAAGGGCCGACGCGGTCGTTTCGATGATGCGCTTGGCCGCTGCTCTTCGGCGGCGTAGCCAATCGCGATCGTTCCGATCGGCCGGCGATCCTCGGGAATGCCAAGCGCGTTCTTCACTGCGCCTTCGTGTTCGAACTGACCGAAGAACAACGCACCGAGTCCTTCATCGACGGCCGCCAACATCGCGACCATCGCCGAGAATGCGGTGTCGACATACCAATACGGGACAGACCAGGACTCTTCACTTTCACCGAGTCCTGTTCGCGCTTTGTCATGCTCGCCATAGCGCTCGACGTAGGCGGCAGGCCACGACACAGGAATGATCAACACCGGAGCATCAAGAAGTCGCGGCCAAGGAAAAGCGGCTCGACGTTCCGTCGGCAAAGAAGCATCCCAGTAACGCTGGGTCTGTTCGCCTTCGAGAACGACAAGATCAAGGCCTTGCGTGTTTCCTGCCGCAGGCACTCGACGCGCAAGATCAAGAATGTGGTCAAGAACATCCGAAGGAACCGGACTCGTTTCAAACGCACGAACCATGCGCCTGTTTGCGACAACATCGGCGAATTGCACTACGCCGACCTAAAGATCACTTGATCTTGGCGAGATCCTCGGCCATTGCCCAACCGAAGGCAACGAGAGAGTCGCCTCGCTTGGCGCCGACGCTCTTGAACAACGCGACGATCTCCGGATCGATCTTGTCGGCTTCGAGTGATTCGTAATCGAGCGCCAACGGGAATGAGCCATCGCCAGTAGCAATGAACGTCTTGTCGTCGTAGGAACTTGAGCTGATGCTGAATCGCTTCGCCAATCGACGACCCCACGCACGTTCTTCGCCAGTGGCCTTGTGGTCAGGACGAGGAATGATGTCATCGAGGGTGCGGAAGGCTTCGAAACCGCTCGCCGTAGCGAATCGAGTTCCCATAAGAACGTCTTCGTCAGGAAACGCCATGACGGCACGCTTGAACTGATCAGCGAGGATGGCACGCAGCACTGAGGAACGCTTGGAGGTGCGCTTGATCGATGCAAGACCGATGAGCACGCTGGGGGTGCCACCGATGCGCTCGAGCGTGCAGAACGAGAAGCCCTTGAGGCCATTGCCTTCTCGGGCGAGTGACACGAGGACCCATGCCTCGACCTGCTTGGAAAGTTGTCCGACCTCGTAGAGGCTCGGCCCATCCGCGCAGATATCTGCCATCTCGGCCAACTCAGCATCACTGAGTTGGGTGCAGTCCTTGGTAACGACCTTGATAGCCATGGTTCGACAGCCCCTGAAACAGACAAAACCGGAGCACTAGTTCACCCCGGCTCGCCCGCTAACGCAATTCGGCCCCCGATGTCAGGCCGTGACTGCCTCTGAGCCGAGCAACTCCCTGAGTTCGGCAAGAAGGCCGGCCGTGGCGAGGACCGCGAAATTGTCAGGAAGAAGCAAGACCTGGCGGTCTCCGATGTGGAGAAATACCTGAGATTCGCCGGGATGCTCAGACAACAGGGCCTTGAGGGCACTGAGGAGCTCATCGGAAAGCGCCGCTGGGCGGAGATTGATACGGACTGGCGGATTTCCGTCGACGACGGGCTCGAAGCGTTCAAGTTCCATCGCCATGAGCTTGGGTTGGTCGTCGCGGGTGTCGACTCGGCCCCGGACAATGACCACGGCGTCGTCGTCGAGGAGATGGCCGTAGTTCTGCATCGTCTTTGGGAACACCATGACCTCGACGGTGGACTGAAGATCTTCGAGAGTGAAGACCGCCATGAGGTCGCCCTTGCGAGTCCATTTCTTTTGCAGCGAGGTCACCAGGCCACCGGTCGTGCGCATGGTGCCGTCCTCGATGCCTTCGAGTTCAGCGATGGTCGACTCGGTGCGACGACGAAGCGACGCTTCGGCCCCCATGAGCGGATGATCGGAGACATAGAGCCCGAGCATCTCTTTTTCAAAGGCCAGTCGTTGCCGCTTATCGAAATCCTCTTCCGGGATGACGATTCGGGTTCCGGCAACCAACGCGCCGTCGTCGTCGTCATCGGCCATCGAGAAAAGATCAAACTGACCTTCGGCCTCTTTGCGTCGGCGCGCAACGGTGTCGTCGATGATGCGATCGAAGTATCCGAGCAAACCCTTTCGGGAATAGCCCATGGAATCGAAGCCACCAGCCTTGATGAGCGACTCAAGGGTTCGCTTGTTGAGAACGCTGACATCGACGCGATCGCAGAAATCGAAGAAGTCCTCGAAGGGACCGTTTTCGTCGCGCTCAGCCAGCATGAGACCGACGAGGCCCTCGCCGACGTTTCGAACAGCGGACATGCCGAACGCGATTGCGCGAGTGCCATCGGGCTTGTCGAAGGCAATGAAGTCGCTTACCGAAATGTTGACGTCAGGAACAAGGACCTCGATGCCCATTTGTCGACATTCATTGAGGTACACGGCGGCTTTATCAAGATTGTTTTTGACGCTGGTGAGAAGTGCAGCGAAGTATTCGACCGGATAATGCGCCTTGAGATAGGCCGTTTGATACGCGATGAGCCCGTATCCGTAACTGTGGCTCTTATTGAACGCGTAATCGGCGAACGGTTCGATGACGTCGAACAAGGCCGAACCGATTTCGCGGCCGTACCCAGAGGTGTCGCAGCCTTCAACGAACTTTTCGCGTTCTTTCTGAATGAGTTCGCGAACCTTCTTGCCGCACGCTTTGCGAAGATTGTCGGCGTCGGCCAGTGAGTATCCGGCGAACTTCTGAGCGACTCGCATTACGGACTCTTGGTAGATCATGAGTCCGTAGGTATCGCCAAGAAGTTCGGCGAGATCGTCGTGCAAGTAATCGATCGGCTTACGACCGTTCTTGCGATCGGCGTAATCGTTGTGCATGTTGGCGGCCATCGGACCCGGTCGATAAAGCGCCACAAGAGCAGCGACGTCTTCGAACGAGGTCGGTGCCAGCGAACGCATCAGCGAGCGCATTGGTCCACCTTCGAGCTGGAACACGCCGATGGAGTCGCCGTTACGCAACAACTGCAACGTGAGCTCGTCGTCGAGCGGAACGGTATCGATAGAAACATCGATGCCTTGAGTGACCTTGAGCATCGCAAGTGTGTCGGTGATGACATCGAGGTTGCGCAGGCCCAGGAAGTCCATCTTGAGGAGGCCCAGTTCTTCGACGCCATGCATTTCGTACTGCGTTACGACCGGCGCGAGTTCGGGATCGGAACCTGCTTCCGGCTTTCGCTGAATGGGCAAGTATTCAGTAAGCGGCTCTTTGGTAATCACCACGGCTGCGGCGTGGATGCCGTCCTGTCGACGTAGCCCTTCGAGGCCACGAGCAACATCGATGACCTGACGAGCGTCGTCGTCGTTGGCGTACACCTCACGGAGGTCGGCCGCCATCTTGAAACCGTCGGCGAACTTCGGAGTCTCTTCAAAGCACGCGTGCAACGGCGTATCGCGACCCATCACCAACGGAGGCATGAGCTTGGCGACCTTGTCACCAACCGCATAGGGATAACCAAGCACGCGCGCTGCATCGCGCACAGCAGCACGGGCTTTGATCGTGGAGAACGTCACGATCTGAGCAACGTGGTCGCGGCCGTACTTCTCTGCCGCATAGCGAATCATTTCGTCTCGGTAGCGAGAGTCGAAGTCCATGTCGATATCGGGCATCGAGACACGGCTCGGGTTAAGGAACCGCTCAAAGAGCAAGTCGTATTCGATGGGATCGAGATCGGTGATGCGCAAGGTGTACGCCACTGCGCAACCAGCAGCCGAACCTCGACCCGGGCCGACACGAATGTTGTTGTCACGTGCGTGCTTGATGAGATCCCAGACGATCAGGAAGTACGAAGAGAACCCCATGTCGGCGATGACCTGAAGTTCGTAGACCATTCGCTCAACGATGTGATCGGGAAGCTGCTGACCCCAACGATCTTTCGCCCCTTCGAAGGCCAGATGACGCAGATACTCGGCATCGTTTTCGAAGCCTTCAGGGAGTGGGAAATTCGGAAGCTGCGGTTTGCCAAATTCGATTTCGACGTTGCACCGTTCAGCGATCCAGAGCGTATTGTCGCAGGCTTCGGGAACCTCGTCGAAGAGCCAGCGCATTTCTGCAGCCGTCTTCAGATAATGCTGATCGCCATGAAACTTGAAGCGATCGGGATCGCTCATTAGCGAACCTGTTTGAACGCACAGCAACGCGTCGTGTGAGACGGCATCGTGCTGGTGGACATAGTGGCTGTCGTTGGTTGCGACCAATGGCGCCTTAATTGCGCGCGCAATTTCAAGCAGCTTTGGATTAGTGGTCTTCTGCTCCGGGATCCCGTGATCTTGAATTTCAATGAAGAAGTTGTCCCGACCGAAGATGTCTTGAAAACGCGCCGCCTTTTCAAGTGCCCCGCGCTCATCGTCATTCATGAGCGCCTGCAGGACCTGTCCGCCGAGGCAACCGCTGGTAATGATCAGGCCTTCGTGGTGCTCCTCGAGAAGCTCCCAGTCGACCTTGGGCTTCATGTAATACCCCTCGAGAAACGCTCGGCTCGAGAGTTGGATGAGGTTCTTGTAGCCCGTGGCATTCTCGGCCAACGTCGTGAGGTGGTAGTAGGCCTTTCGGCCGCCTTCGGCCTCGCCACCGGAATCGTCCATACGACCCCGACGGGTGGGGCGCTCGGTGCGACTGTCGTAGGCCTGATAGAGCTCGGAACCAATGATCGGCTTCACGCCGACTTCTTTGGCCGCCTTGTAGAAATCGAGGACGCCGTACATGTTGCCGTGATCGGTAATGCCGACCGCCGGCTGACCGTCGGCGGCTGCCGCAGCCACCACTTCGCCCACACGCGCGGCTCCGTCGAGCATTGAGAACTCGGTATGCAGATGGAGGTGGGTAAAGGAATCGGGCACCAGGGCTCCGGGGCGTTGTTGTTCGTAAAGGTCCGCAACTCGGCGAATTACACCGATGTGATGCCCGGCGATCGTAGCGTCACTCCCCCGATCCTGCTCCGGGGATCCCTGAGCCCGCCGAAGGCCGGTCCTAGCCTTTCGTGAACCTTTCAACATCCTTACAACCCGGAGGTCACTATGACTGCTGCATCCGAAGATCGTTCCACGATGGACCTCCTACGAGGCTCCAGAATCACCGCCTACTCAATTGGCTTCATCAGCCTTGTCGCCGGCCTCGTCCTACTGTTCCGCCCCGACCGCGAACTCCAGATCATTGCGATCATCCTCGGATTCCTCTTTGTGGTTTCCGGATTCAGTCAGGTCGCTGAAGCAGTCACCACGCACCGCAAGGGCTCCTACTGGGGTCTGCTGGTCATTCGGGGACTCATCAACTTCGGTATCGGCCTCGCCCTCATCTTCTGGACGGGCGCAACCCTCACCGCAATCATTTGGCTTGTTGGCCTCGATTTCGTGATTACCGGCATTCTCGCAATCATTGTGTCGTTCATGATCGGCAAGGACGGCGGCCGAGGCTCACTCCTCATCGAGGGTCTCATCACCATCGCCATCGGCGTCATCATCATGGCCTGGCCCGAAGCCACCAAGAACGTGCTCGGCGTCGTGATCGGCATCGGCCTCACGCTGCTTGGCCTGTTGTTCCTCTTCTCCGGCTACCAGCTGAGCAAGGTCAAGGCCACGCTCACTTCTGGCCGCTGAGCAGGCGCTGATTCGTTAGAGGTACGTACCGGGCCGGTCCTCAGGTTCAGGTAGTCCTGGACCTGGGCGACCCGCCCCGGGCGGAAGTTCTCCTCGCATGTTTTCAAGCTGCTGACGAGCAGCCATCTGCTGGGCAAACAACGTGGCCTGAATGCCATGGAAGAGGCCTTCGAGCCAGCCAACGAGCTGCGCTTGGGCCACACGCAATTCGATATCGGTCGGAGTCCCGTCTTCTGCGAAGGGAAACGCAAGACGTTTCAACTCGTCACGAAGATCGGGTGAGAGCGCCGAACCAAGTTCGTCGATTGAGGTGTCGTAAATCGCACGCAGGCGAACTCTTGATGGCTCGTCGAGTTCGGTCTGTCGAACTTCATCAAGCAACTGCTTAATCATTGAGCCAACGCGCATCACCTTCGCTGGCTCTGACACCATCTCGCGCTGCTCTTCCACGATTGCGCTTTCGTCAATCGGAAGGATGAGTTCGCCTCGTTCAGCTCCGCCGTTCATTGAATCAGTCATGGCGACAGTCTCGCTGAGGACTCAACGCGATCCAACTAGTAGCGGCACAAACATCTCGTCAGCAGTAAGTGAGCCGTGACGAGCCCGCAACGGAAACGCCCCGCTATCGGCCGGATCAGAGAAGGCCAGGGCCTCTCTGGCCACCAACGCAACGTCGCCAAGACGAGACCTTGCGGCGTCGGTGACCTCGGAGCCAAACCAGCCCTCGTCGATCACTTGATCGACAGTGACCACCCACGATCGATCCGAATGCTGTGCAGTTGCATCGTCGAAGAGCGCCCGTGCGTGACCGGGTCGGGCGTGAAGCCAGCGGAAGCGGCCTTCACCCGACTGCAGGTCGACATGTGCCATCACCGATGCGTCAGGAGTGACGACGTCGTCACCGACATCGACCTGTCCGTGATCGGACGTCACCACAAGCACCGCGCCGGACGGCAACACGCTCAGCACGTCGGCAACAAGACGATCGACAAACGCAAGCTCAGCGTCGTAATGCGCGCCGAGTCCGAACTCGTGCGCAATTTTGTCGATGCCGTCGTAATAGGCATACACAAACGGTTCGTTGCGATTGACTGCAGCAGCGATTTCGGTCACCAATGTCGATGAAGCGCGCCAACCCACAAGGCGCGTCTTGTCGAGGTGAGCGCGAGTGAAGCCAGAGTCGCGAAACTCCGACCGCGTAATCACTGGCGGACGTTGCCCTTCAAACGCGTCGAGTGATTGGACCGACTCAGGAACAATGGTTTTACGCGCGTCGCGTCCGCTCGCGGACCAGCGCAGGATATTGAGGATGTCGCGACCGATCGCCACGCGGTAACCCATGATCCCGTGCAACCCCGGCGCAACCCCGGTGCTGATTGACGTGAGGGCAGTCGCTGTCGTCGATGGCGCAACACTGGTGATGGGTCCTCCCGCCATTGCCGAGAGCGTGGGTGTGAGATGTCGACGGTCGAGCATCTGGTTCCAGCCGATGCCGTCAAGCACCAGCAGCACAACCTGATCAGCATCGGCCGCGACCTCGGGAATCCATGTCGGCCATGGGTTCGATGGATCGAGAAGGGCCGGAACGATGTTCGAGATGCAGGCCCCGTCATAGTCGGGGAGCACAAGTCCGTCGGACGAAGCAGAAGTTGTTGAAGATCGGGAATCCACGGTGGCCCTCCGGCAATCACGGTAGTGCCGAGGCCACTATGTCCCCGACTCGGCCGCTTCCCCCTACGATGCCGGGCGTGAAGGTATCGACCCGAGGCGACTACGCAAGCAGGGCACTGCTGTCCCTGGCGTTGCACTCTGACGAGGGCGGGCCTACGTCGGTGCGCGACATCGCCGAGCGCACTGGTCTCCCCCAGCCCTATCTCGAACAGATCCTTCTCGCACTGAAAGGTGCTGGTCTCGTTCGCTCAAAGCGCGGCGTTGGCGGCGGTTACGTCTTGGCCCGCACGCCCGAGGAAATCAGTTTGTCCGACATCGTCAGCGCGGTCGATGGCCCGATTGTCGCCGGAGATTTCGGACAGCCACACACCGATGGCGCTTGCGACCACGAAGGGCAATGTGTGGTGCTTGCCGTATGGGACGACGTCGGCGAACACATGCGTCGCTATCTCGAAGCTGCAACCTTGGCTGACCTGGTTTCAATGGCCAAAGGTCAGGGCAAGTGGCCCAGCGAAGTTGCCGCTAGTCCCTCGGTGACTCCGCCGTGGGCTTCTGGTTCCTGATTCGCTCCAGCACTGCCGCAAGATCTTCGGGAAGTTCCGAGACGAACTCGAGTCGCTCGTCGACACGCACCGGATGATCGAATGCAAGCGCGGCTGAATGTAAAAAGATGCGCGGAGTTTCGATTGCTGCTCGAACCCCCTTGTAACGATCGTCGCCAACGACTGCATGGCCGATTGCCGCCATGTGCACGCGAATCTGATGGGTACGCCCAGTTTCGAGACGACACTCAACCAACGCGCATTGCACGACCTCGTCAAAGATCTCAAGAACGGTGTAACGGGTGCGCGCTTCTCGGCCTTGCGCGCTCACAACCATCTTGGTTGGTTCGCGAGTTGATCGACCGATCGGCGCGTCGATGAGGCCACTACCCGCTTCGGGGATACCCCAAACGAGAGTGAGATAGGTGCGTTCGACTTCGTGCTCGGCCAACATCGAGCTGAGTTCGACATGCGCTTCTGGTGAGCGCGCCATAAGCATGAGGCCGGACGTGTCTTTGTCGAGACGGTGCACAACACCCGGGCGTTCCGGTTCGCCGATGTTGGCGATTTCCGGATAGATCGCAAGCATGGCCTGCACGAGCGTTCCGGTGGCATTGCCGGCACCGGGATGCACAATCAGCCCGGCGGGCTTGTCGATCACGATCACGTCGTCATCGACATACACAATTGGCACAGTGATATCGGGTTCGGCAATCAGAGGCTCTGGACCGAGGTCGGGCTCGACATTGACCGTGATGGTGTCGCCATCGGCCACTCGACGAGAACGAGTGGAAACAACGACGTCGTTACAAACAACGAGGCCCTGTTCAAGCCAATCGGTGACACGCGTGCGACTTGCGCCGGTAATCATGGCCACGACACGGTCTATGCGTTCGCCGGCCAATGATTCGGGAATGACCTCGATATAGGCCATATCAGTTGCTCTCGATCGTTGAGGATGAAGTTTCGACGGCAACGTCACTTGCGTCAGGTTCAGGATTCAGAAGCGTGGAGATCACGAGGAGGATGGCGCCACATACGACGCCGATATCAGCGATATTGAAGACCGGCCACCACTGGAGGTCGATGAAATCGATGACGCCACCTTGAAAGAACCCTGAATCGCTGCGAAATGCGCGATCGAGGACATTGCCCAATGCGCCGCCAACGATCATGCCCAGAGCAACTGCACCCAATCGTGTGCGAACTGATCCGCCTTTCCACACCAAGATCCCGACAACAACAAGAGCAAGGATCCCGATCCAGGCGCCATACCCGGCACCGAGGCTGAACGATGCTCCGTAATTTGTCAGCAGCTGAAAGCGCAGTGTCCAGACAACATCGATGGTGTTGTCCTTGAGCGAGGACACTGCCCACCACTTTGTAAGTTGATCAGCGAGAACCCACCCGACCGCAACCGCGCCAAACAACACCCGATGAGTGGGCGCTGAAGTGGCAGATGAAGTCAACGATGTCACGGGGTCCAACCTAGGGGCTGTTCTGCCCGAATCGTGATTGTTCAGCGACGGAAGTTGCCAACCTTGTACTCGACACGCTCGCGGCACCACGGAATCGCACGAAGGCGTTCTTTCGGAATGGCGAGACCAGAAATCTCGCAAATGCCGTAGGTGCCTTGACCGATTTTGGCCATCGCACGATCGATTTCGTCGACCTGATCGAGGAACTGTGCCGAAAGTGCGAGGTCACGTTCACGCTCAACTGCCAGCGTGTCACCTTCGCCCGATTCTTCATCGAACTGCACATCGCCCGGCTCACGTAATTCCGCAAGCGAGTTGGCCTCGGCGGTAAGCGTTTCAGCGTCGTGAACGAGACGACGGCGTTCCTCGAGCAAATGCAACCGCTGAGCATCGAGGAACTTGGCGTCGAACGGATACTTGATCTTCTTGGGTTCCTTCGGAATCGCCGGAAGGCGGTTGGGGCGCGGGGCGACAACCGGTGCGACTTCGGCCTTCTTGACCGGAGCGGCTTTCTTGGCCGGCGCCTTCGGAGCTGGGGCCTTCACTGCCGCCTTCTTGGCCGGGGCCTTCTTGACGACCTTCTTGGCTGGGGCCTTCTTCGCTGGAGCGGCCTTCTTGACGACCTTCTTCGCTGGGGCGGCCTTCTTGACGACCTTCTTGGCCGGAGCCTTCTTGACGACCTTCTTGGCCGGAGCCTTCTTGGCCGGGGCCTTCTTGACGACCTTCTTGGCCGGAGCCTTCACTGCCGCCTTCTTGGCCGGAGCCTTCTTCGCTGCGGACTTCTTCGCCGGTACCTTTTTGACTGCCACGGATGTTCTCCCTTGAGTGGCGGTGGATCGGCGGAGGGTAAGGGCGCCACCCTCCCACGTCAACCCGCACGCACCGAAGCCGTTCGGCGACAGCGTACGCTTGGCCCCCATGCCATTCGGTCCCGTCGACCCAGATCTCGACCTCCCCACCCTCGAGCAACGCCGCCTAGAGCGCTGGAAGGCCGATGACACCATCGGTGCAACCCGCCGACTCCGGGCTGGAGGCGAGCCCTGGATCTTCTACGAGGGCCCCCCCACCGCCAACGGCCGGCCTGGTCTCCACCATGTCTGGGCCCGAGTCTTTAAAGACATCTACCCACGATTCCAGACCATGCGTGGCCGAGATGTTCCCCGGAAAGGCGGGTGGGACTGTCACGGTCTCCCCGTGGAGCTCGAGGTTGAAAAAGAACTCGGCCTCTCCACCAAACAGGACATCGAAGAATTCGGAATCGCCGAGTTCAATCAACGCTGCCGCGAATCGGTTCAGCGTTACGTCACCGACTGGACGGCACTCACCGAACGATCCGGCGTGTGGATTGACACCGCCGATGCCTACTGGACCCTCGACAACTCCTATGTGGAATCGGTGTGGTGGCTCATCCGCCAGTTGTGGGACAAAGGGCTTCTCTACGAAGGCCACAAGGTGTCGCCCTACTGCGGTCGTTGCGGAACCGCGCTTTCGAGTCACGAACTCGGACAGCCCGACGTCTACCGCGACGTTGTTGATCCATCGGTCTACGTCCGGTTCCCGATCGTTGATCGCGACGTTGATCTGCTTGTGTGGACCACCACGCCTTGGACTCTCATCTCGAACGTCGCTGCCGCAGTCGGACCCGACATTGACTACGCGCGCGTCGCCTCCACCGACGGAACTCGCGATCTCGTCATGGCCGCTGCCCTCGCACCTGACGATGCCATCGTCGTTGAGACATTCAAAGGCTCAGATCTCGTTGGTTGGCGCTACGAGCGCCCGTTCGACACGCTGACTCCCCTGGCCGGCTCCGATGGCTGGCGCGTTGTGGCTGCCGAGTTCGTCACCACCGACGACGGTTCGGGAATCGTTCATCTCGCCCCCGCCTTCGGTGAAGACGATGCTGCGGTTGGTCGAGCCGAGAACCTGCCCGTCCTCAATCCTGTAAATGCCGACGCCGCCTTCGACGAATCGGTTCCTGCATTTACCGGCAGGTTCGTAAAGGACGCCGACCGCGACATCATCGCCGACCTCAGCGCCCGAGGACTTCTCGTTCGCGAGCAGGCCTACGAACACAGCTACCCCCATTGCTGGCGATGCAGCACACCGCTCATTTATTGGGCCAAGACCTCGTGGTTCGTTCGTACGTCACAAAATCGCGATCTCCTCATGCGAGAAAACGAGCGCATTGAGTGGCATCCCGAATTCATCAAGCACGGCCGATTCGGCAAGTGGCTTGAAGGAAACATCGACTGGGCGCTTTCGCGCGACCGCTACTGGGGGACACCTCTTCCGATCTGGCGATGCGATGCGAATGGCCATGAACACTGCATTGGTTCTGTTGAGGAACTCAGCGCTCTGACCAGTCGTGATCTCACCGAACTTGATCTTCATCGGCCTCACGTCGACAACATCACCTTTACGTGCAACACCGATGGCTGCACGGGAACAATGCGTCGCGTTGCCCCAGTTCTTGATGCGTGGTTCGACTCGGGCGCAATGCCCTCAGCGCAGCGGCACCATCCGTTCGAAAATGCCGACTCATTCAACGGTGCATTCCCCGCAGATTTCATTTGCGAGGCTATTGACCAAACCCGCGGTTGGTTCTATTCGCTTCTTGCCGTGAACTCGCTGGTCTTCGATTCCACGCCATACAAGAACGTTGTCTGCCTCGCACTTATTGTCGACGAGAACGGGCAGAAGATGTCGAAGTCGCGCGGAAACGTCATTGCGCCGTCCGACATTTTCGACACGTTGGGCGCCGACGCGTTGCGCTGGTATTTCTTCTCCTCGGGACAACCCTGGACACCACGGCGCGTCTTCAACGACGGAATTCGCGAGGCCACACGGCAAACGTTGCTCACGCTCTGGAATGTGTTCTCATTCTTCGCGACCTACGCCGACCTCGATGGCTGGCAGCCCGATCCAAGCGCGCCTGCACCGACCCACGTACTCGACCGTTGGATCCTTTCCGAACTCGATGACACTGTCACTTCGGTCACGGCTGCACTCGAGAACTTCGATGCGCTCGGTGGTTCTGGTCGCATCGCAACGTTCGTCGACGATTTGTCGAATTGGTACGTGCGTCGCAGTCGCCCTCGATTCTGGAAGTCAAGCGACACGGCCGCACACGCAACGCTGTATGAATGCCTCACCACCATTTCGCAGGTGTTGGCACCGTTCTGTCCGTTCTTGGCCGACGAGATCTACACAACCCTCACCACTAGTCAGTCCGTTCACCTCACTGATTGGCCTGTCGCCAAAGGCCGCCACGATGCTTCGCTGGCCGAACAGATGGACGCTGCTCGACGGCTCGTAAGTTTGGGTCGCTCTGCCCGCACCGACGCAAAGATGAAGGTCCGTCAGCCGTTGTCCAGAGCGCTCCTTCTCCACGGTGGCACCAATCTTGATGAGGCCATCGAGGCCGAGATCAAGGCTGAACTCAATGTGAAGAACCTTGAGCGACTCGATTCGTTGTCAGGCCTCATGGGCTGGACCGTGATCCCCAACTTCCGCCTGCTTGGCCCGCGCCTTGGCCCTCGCGTCAACGAGATCAAAGCGGCATTGGCCGATGCCGACGGTTCTGCGCTCCAAGCGCAACTTGTCGAGAACGGCTGGATCGAAATTGCTGGCGAACGACTCACCACCGAAGAGGTCGAAGTTCGGGCCGAGAAACACGCTGATCTCGCACTCGTTGAAGACGATGGCTGGGCAGTGGCGCTCGATCTCGAACTCAACGACGAACTACGAGCAGAAGGAACAGCTCGCGAACTCGTTCGAGCCTTGAACGATGCCCGTAAGAGCGCCGGTCTCGAAATCGCTGATCGAATTGCCGTCACAATCGATGCCGACGAAACACTCCGTGCGGTGATCAACACCCATCGCGA
>JBIIVE010000060.1:0-13860 GCA_044339605.1 Acidimicrobiales bacterium | reverse complement strand
CTTCTTGATGAAGGTCGCGCTGGAGACAACATTGGTGCGCTTCTTCGTGGAACGAAGAAGGAAGAAGTTGAGCGTGGTCAGGTTCTCGCGAAGCCGGGTTCCATCACTCCTCATACCGATTTCGAGGCTCAGACCTATGTTCTGACCAAGGAAGAAGGCGGTCGTCATAAGCCGTTCTTCACCAATTACCGTCCGCAGTTCTATTTCCGTACGACCGATGTGACTGGTCAGATCTCGCTTCCGGCGGGTACGGAAATGTGTATCCCTGGTGATAACACCGAGATGACTGTTGAACTTATCCACCCGATCGCGATGGAAGAGGGCTTGCGCTTCGCCATTCGTGAAGGTGGCCGTACCGTCGGCGCCGGCCGCGTCACCAAGATCCTTAAGTAGGAGCAGCCGTTATGGCCCGCAACGACAAGCGAATCGCCGTCACTCTGGAATGCCAGGTGTGCAAGCGTCGCAACTACATCACCAAGAAAAACAAGATCAACGATCGTGAGCGCATCGAGCTCATGAAGTACTGCAAGTGGGATCGTGTGCACACTGCACACAAGGAGACCCGCTGAATAAGCACACCGACGATTCGTCGTCGGTGCATGTCGAGTCAACGTCGGTGGTGGCCCCTGTGGCTGCCGCCGACGTGGCGCGTCTGGGCCAGTTCGAAATGGGGACACTTGTTGCCGAAGCGCGCGACGGTGATCGGAGCGCATTCGATGCGCTTGTTCGTCGCACATGGGCCGATACCTATTCGCTGGCATTTCGCTTAACGGGCAACGCAGAAGATGCGCGCGACGTTTGTCAGGAAGCGTATTTGCGTGCCTATCGCGGCCTTCGCCGATTCCGCGGCGATGCGCGGTTTACGACTTGGCTGTATCGAATCACGGCGAACTGTGCGTCGACCCAGTTAGGTCGTCGACGTCGTCATCGTCATGAAGAACTCGATGAAGATCTTGAACTCAGCGACCTTTCGCCGAGCATTGATCCGGTAGGTCGTTCGGAATCCGCGAGTTTGCGTGATGCGGTGCAGAAGGCATTAGCGGCGCTTCCACCGAAGCTGCGGGCGGTTGTTGTACTGCGCGACATTTACGACCTCTCCCACGAGGTCATCGCTGCTGAACTCGGAATTTCTGTTTCGGCGGCCAAAGTTCGATTGCATCGGGCTCGTCACCGCTTGCGTGACGATGTCTTCTTGCGTTCCGAAGCCGAGGGGAGAACACATGACGATGTCGACCGTCCTGCCGTGTGATCGGTTGGTCGAGCTCATGCCCGACCTCCTCGACGATCCCGAGATTCTCTCGGGTGAGGAAATGGATCATGTCGCTCACTGCCTGCGATGTCAGGCGGAGATGGCCCGTTTCCGACGACTTCGCCGGACATTGGCCAGTCTTCGCCTTCGCCCAGTTTCGGCCGACCCTGGAGTCCTCGATGACCTCCTCGAGGGGCTGGATTCAGCCGCCGAACGCCGGGAACGCCATCGATTGGCCAGCCGAAGGGCTGCCTCCATCGTGGGCCTCGCCGCAGCCACCGCCGCTGGGGTTGGGGGCGTGCTGGTACTCGCCACTCGGCGCCGATCTGCCTGAGGTTTCGCCGAGGCAGAAAAATCCCGGTTCGCAACGGATGGGGGAGGGGGCCTAGTCTCTCCCATTCGGACCTGCAGGGGTCTGGCCGAACGCGTCGGCTGGTACCCTCACAGGCCCGGCGTAGTGCCCTAGGGCAGTAGCTCAATTGGTAGAGCACCGGTCTCCAACACCGACGGTTGGGGGTTCAAGTCCCTCCTGCCCTGCTCGAAAAGTCCGCGTCGACGTCGGCGCGAAACGTAAGTGGAAGTGTTTCGATGGCTCTCAACAGAGAACAAAAACGAATGCTGCAGCGTCAGGGCGAACTTGGCCCCGATGGCGAGCCCATTCGCGCCCGTCGAGGTACCCAGCAGCGCGCAAAGGAACGTACCGGTCCAGTCGAGTTCGCTCGCGAGGTTCGGTCTGAACTGCGCAAGGTCGCGTGGCCCACTCGCTCCGAGACCATCAATTACTCCATCATCACCATCGTCACCCTCATCTTTTTCACCCTCTTGATCTTCGGTATCGATTGGGTGTTCTCCGAGGCCGTACTGAAACTGTTCAACGCCTGATGACCATGAATGACGACACCCAATTTTCAAATGACGCAGTAGATGCGTCTGCCTCCGACGTGATTGTTGAAGAAATCATTGAGGAAATCGACGTCATCGTCGATGAAGCAGGCGACATCGAAGTGATCGACACTGAGATCGAGGTCGACGTCATCGACACCGACGAACTGCTTGAGCAAGCACGTCCGCGTGCGCAAAGCCCGTTCGATCGTCCCGGTCGTTGGTACGTCGTGCACACCCAGTCGGGTTACGAGAAGAAGGTCAAGCAAAACCTCGAAGCTCGTACGCAATCGATGAACATGGAAGACAGCATTCACGAATGCGTCATTCCCATGGAAGACGTCGTCGAATTTAAGAACGGTAAGAAGCAGATCGTTCAGAAGAAGGTCTTCCCGGGTTATCTCCTTGTTCGTTGCGACATGACCGACGATTCTTGGTACGTCATTCGCAACACGCCAGGTATCACTGGCTTCGTTGGTCAGGGAGCAAAGCCGTCGCCGCTTCCGCGTCGCGACGTCGAGAACTTCCTCACCGTTCCCGACGAATCCGAAGAGGTCACAACAAAGCGCGGCAAGCCCCGCCTCGAGTACGAGCAGGGCGAAACCGTTCGGGTCAAGGAAGGCCCCTTTGCCGACTTCTCCGGCGAGATCGTCGAGATCAACGAGGATCAGCTCAAGGTCAAGGTGTTGGTCAACATCTTCGGTCGTGAAACCCCCGTCGAACTCGAGTTCTCTCAGGTCGCAAAGCTGTAGGAATCACCGGCTTCGGCCGGAGGAATTGTCAGAGACGGCTCTGAGCCGTCAGAATCTCCCGCCGCCCGCTGGGCGCAGGAACACAAGAAAAGAAGCGAGTCGCAATCATGGCCAAGAAGAAGGTTTCGGCCGTCGTGAAAATCCAGATCCCCGCTGGCGGCGCCAACCCGGCACCCCCCGTTGGTACCGCGCTCGGCCCACACGGCGTCGCGATCATGGATTTTTGCAAGGAATACAACGCCAAGACCGAGGCGCAGAAGGGCACCATCGTGCCCGTCGAGATCACGATCTTTGAGGATCGCAGCTTTACGTTCATCCTCAAGACCCCGCCGACCTCGGTGCTCATCAAGCAGGCCGCCGGTCTGCCCAAGGGTTCGCAGACTCCATCCAAGGCCGTCGCCGGTTCCATCACCGACGCCCAGGTCACCGAGATCGCACAGGTCAAGATGCCTGATCTCAACGCCAACGATCTTGAGGCCGCTCGCCTTCAGGTTGCTGGTACTGCCCGTTCCATGGGCATCGAAGTTCTCTGATCGCAGTACCGGTTCGCACCCGCGAACCCGCCATGCCGAGGACAACCTCGCCCGGCAGGTGAATCGATTGCACCCACTGTGGTGCCCGACCCGAGGGAGCCGAAATGGCACAGCACGGTAAGAAGTACAACGCAGCAGCATCCAGTTTCGACAACGCCACGCAGCATGGCTTGACCGAAGCTGTCACCAAGGTAAAGACGTTGGCATCGGCGAAGTTCGATGAAACCGTCGAACTGTCGGTGCGTCTGGGCGTTGACCCCCGCAAGGCCGACCAGATGGTTCGTGGCACCGTTGCCCTTCCGTCCGGCACCGGTACCGATGTTCGCATCGCAGTGTTTGCCGCCGGCGATGCCGCGCAGGCCGCTCGCGACGCAGGCGCCGAATTCGTTGGCACCGACGATCTGCTTGCGCAGGTTGAAGGCGGAATGATGGATTTCGATCTCGTCATCGCCACCCCTGATCTCATGCCCCAGGTTGGCAAGCTCGGCCGTCAGCTCGGCCCGCGTGGTCTTATGCCGAACCCCAAGACCGGCACCGTCACCCCCGACGTCGGCAAGGCCGTTGCTGACTTCAAGGGCGGCAAGGTTGAGTACCGCACCGATCGCCAGGGCAACGTTCATGTCCCGATCGGCAAGGTTTCTTTCGAGGTTCCCGCCATTGTGGCCAACCTGCGTGCCGTGCTCGAAGAGCTCGAGAAGGCCAAGCCTGCTTCGGCAAAGGGTCGCTATTTCAAGAAGGTCTCGCTGTCATCAACCATGGGCCCGGGCGTCAAACTTGACTCCCAGCGCATGCTCGCCCTCGAAGAGGTCTGAGTTCTCACTGTTTTTCGCTGTTTTGTCGGGCTGGCTTTTGGGCTGAGCCCGCCGCTACAGTTCGCAATCAATTACACCCGCTCGCCGCAGACATCCGGTGCCCCTAGGGGCGTAACAGGTTCCTCGGAACCCACCTGACGAGGTGAACCTCCCAATTTCGGGGCGTTCTCGCGCTACGCGGCGGACGCCCCGTTGTGTTTTTTCCAGCCCATTTGGCCGGTAATCACCAACGTGGCAACCCGGTGTCGAAGTGTTCTTCGGAAAAGTTCGACACCAGCCCAGCGGTGATTTGGTGCAACGCACCAGAGAACCGGAAGAGACACACCAGATGAGAGGAGGTGCGATGGAAAACCCGAGACCGGAAAAGGTGGCTGTGGTTGCCGAGGTGCGTGAGCGCTTCAGTGATTCAGAAGCCGTCCTGCTCACCGAGTATCGCGGAATTGATGTCAGTGGATTGGCAGAACTTCGTGCGGCACTTCGTGCAGCCGGTGGTGACTACAAGGTCTACAAGAACACGCTCGTGCGTCGTGCGACAAACGAACTTGGACTTGATCTTGATGCACACCTGACTGGACCGACGGCCATCGCCTTCGTTCCCGCTGGCGGCACCGGAGACCCCGTTGCTGTCGCAAAAGCCCTGCGTGAATTCGCAAAGGGCAACCCCAACCTGGTGGTGAAGGGCGGAATCCTCGGTGAGAAATTACTCACTGAGGCCGACGTCAAGGCACTCGCCGACGTGGCACCGCGTGAGGAATTGCTGGCTCAGCTGGCTGGCCTCATCGCTGCCCCGATGGTGCAGTTCGCTGGACTTCTGCAGGCGCTTCCTCGCGATTTCGCCTACGGACTAGCTGCACTCATCGAGAAGCAGGGTGGCGCGCCCGAGGTCATCGAGACCCCGGCCGAAGAACCTGCCGTCGAAGAAGCCGCTGCACCCGAAGCCGCTGCTGAGGCAGAGGTCGAGGCTCCCGCAGCCGAAGACACCACCGAAACACCCGAGGCCGTGGCCGATGCTGCCGCCGAATCCAATGACGCTGCCCCGGCTGAGGCCGAGGGTGACACCCAGGAGAGCTGAAAATGGCAAACAAAGAAGAAATCCTCGACGCGATCGCCGGTATGTCGGTCCTCGAACTCAGTGAACTACTCAAGGACTTCGAAGAGAAGTTCGGCGTTTCCGCAGCTGCTCCAGTAGCTGTTGCTGCAGCCCCGGCTGCAGGCGGCGGCGGTGGCGGCGAAGCTGCTGCCGAGAAGGACGAATTTGACGTCGTTCTCACCGGTGCTGGCGACAAGAAGATCCAGGTCATCAAAGAGGTCCGTGCCCTTACCAACCTTGGTCTCAAAGAAGCCAAGGACCTGGTCGACGGCGCTCCTCAGACCGTCCTCGAGCATGCCTCGAAGGAAGACGCAGAGAAGGCAAAGGCCGCCCTCGAGGGTGCCGGCGCCACTGTCGAACTGAAGTAATTCGGTTCAACACTCGCCAATTGGCTTGTGTGCTGGCCCGCCCTTCGGGGCGGGCCAGTGTCGTTTTCGGGGGTCTCGGGCGGGTCTCGGGTGGGTTCAAGGCGCGTGATGCTTGACCGCCGGAGGCGGGGGGTCTAGGTTTCCGCGCAATTCAAACGGGGTAGAAGTGGATGATCCCCCGAGTGAGCGCCTGAATCCGCCGAATGGCCGGGATTCCAGGGTTGCTCTTCCTCGCGTCCTGCCCCTAGGATCCTCAATCCGCCCTTCCGCGTCTTGGGCCGCTTCGATTCGTCTCTGACGTTGCGTCGCGCCTCGGACGTCACTGTTTCGGCCCGGTTCGTTTCGGTTCGGTCCGTTCCAGTTCGGTAAGTGCGTCACGCCCTTCCTTCACCGAGGAGCTTTCCTTGTCTGCTCGTCCGACCGTACGTGACCGTTATTCGTTCGCGAATCTCGACGAAGTTCTCGAACTGCCCGACCTGATCGCGATTCAACGCGAATCATTCGAGTGGTTCCTTCACACTGGTCTCGCGGAAACATTCCGTGACATCAGTCCAATTAAGGACTTCACCGAAACTCTTCAGCTCGAACTTGAATTCGATCCTGAAGATGAAGATCTTCGTCCGCCGCCCAAGTTCACGGTGGAGGAGTGCAAAGAGAAGGACATGACCTTCTCCGCACCGATCTTCGTGCGTGCGCGTTTCATGAACGCATCAACTGGCGAAATCAAAGAACAAACCGTCTTCATGGGCGACTTCCCGATGATGACCGAGAAGGGCACCTTCGTCATTAACGGCACTGAGCGCGTTGTTGTTTCGCAGCTCGTTCGTTCTCCCGGCGTCATCTTCCAGCCTGGCGAGCGTTTCCGTCTTCGTAACTTGCAAAAGCATCAGCTCGTTACCGGCACCATCCACCCTTACCGCGGTGAGTGGATCGAATTCGACGTTGAACAAAAGCCGGGCAAGGACGTCACCGCTGGTGCACGTGTTGCACGCAAGCGTCGTCTCAGCCTTTTCGTTCTTCTTCGTGCACTTGGTTACGACGAAGAAAACTTCCCAGGTTTCCTCGAGCGTTTCGTTCGTCACTTCGATTTCCTCGAAGGTCAGTGGGAAAAAGATCGCGAACTCGCACCGACACAAGACGAAGCACTTGTCGAGATCTACAAGCGTGCACGTCCGGGCGAACCGCCGTCAGTTGAATCGGCAAAGGCCTACTTCCGCAACGCGTTCTTCGAGAACCGTCGTTACGACCTCTCACGCGTTGGTCGTTACAAGCTCAACCGCAAGCTCGGACCAGAACTCGACAAGATCGAGAAACTGTTCAACATCAAGCTTGAGCGTCCCGAACTCGACCAGTCGGTGCTTACGCCGTCTGAAGTTCTTGCCGCAACCACGTACCTCCTGAACCTCGTCAACGCTGAGCCGGGTTACCGACTCGACGATCAGGACCATTTCGCCAACCGTCGTATTCGTTCCGTTGGTGAACTCATTCAGAACCAGGTCCGCATCGGTCTGTCACGTATGGAACGTGTTGTGCGTGAACGCATGACCACCCAAGACGTCGAAGCAATCACGCCGCAGACCCTCATCAACATTCGCCCTGTCGTTGCGTCAATCAAGGAGTTCTTCGGAACTTCGCAGTTGTCGCAGTTCATGGATCAGGTCAACCCGCTTTCGGGCCTTACCCACCGTCGCCGTCTTTCAGCGCTCGGTCCGGGTGGTCTGTCACGTGAGCGCGCTGGCTTCGAAGTCCGCGACGTCCACTTCAGCCATTACGGCCGTATGTGCCCGATTGAAACTCCCGAAGGTCCGAACATCGGTCTTATCGGTGCGCTTGCAACCTTCGCTCGCGTCAACGCATTTGGTTTCATCGAGTCGCCATACCGCAAGGTTGTTGACGGCCGCGTCACCGACGAAATCGTCTACCTCGCAGCTGATGAGGAAGAGGAATACGTCGTTGCGCAGGCCAACGCACCACTGAACCCCGACGGCACATTTAGGGCCGACCGAGTTCTCGTGCGTCGTTCACCGCAGGCCGCCACTCTTGGCGAACTGAAGCTCATGCTCGAACGCGATGTCTTCTTCGGTGCAACCACTGAAATTTCAAACGTCGCTCCGGCTGAAGTTCAGCTCATGGACGTTTCACCGAAGCAGATCGTTTCGGTCGCAACTGCACTTATTCCTTTCCTCGAGCACGACGATGCAAACCGCGCACTCATGGGCGCCAACATGCAGCGTCAGGCCGTTCCGTTGTTGCGTGCCGAAGCTCCGTACATCGGTACCGGCATCGAATCACGCGCTGCGCGTGATGCTGCCGACATGATCCTCGCCGAGGAAGACGGCACCATCACCGAGGTCGATGGCAACGCCATCACTGTTCAGTACAAGAACATGGGCCGCGTTGTTTACCGTCTCCTCAAGTTCGAACGCTCGAACCAGGACACCTGCATTAACCAGAAGCCCATCGTTGCGCAGGGTCAGACCATCAAGAAGGGCGAGATCCTCGCTCACGGTCCGTCCACCGATAACGGTGAACTCGCACTCGGAAAGAACCTCGTCGTGGCCTTCATGCCATGGGAGGGCTACAACTTCGAGGACGCCATCATCTTGTCCGAGCGTCTTGTAAAGGACGACGTCCTTACGTCGATCCACATCAAGGAACACGAGATCGATGCTCGTGACACCAAGCTTGGTCCGGAAGAAATCACCCGAGACATTCCGAACCTCTCTGACGAAATCCTCGCCGACCTCGACGAGCGCGGCATCATTCGCGTTGGTGCCGAGGTTTCTGCTGGCGATGTGCTTGTGGGCAAGGTCACCCCGAAGGGTGAAACCGAACTCACGCCAGAAGAGCGTCTCCTTCGTGCAATCTTCGGCGAGAAGGCCCGCGAAGTTCGCGACACCTCGCTCAAGGTTCCGCACGGTGAAAAGGGCAAGGTCATCGACGTCAAGGTGTTCAGCCGCGACGACGGTCACGAACTTCCTCCTGGCGTCAATCAACTTGTTCGTGTGTATGTCGCACAGAAGCGAAAGATCAGCGTGGGCGACAAGCTCGCTGGTCGTCACGGCAACAAGGGTGTTATCTCCCGGATCCTTCCGATCGAAGACATGCCCTTCATGGCCGACGGCACTTCTGTCGACATCATTCTCAACCCGCTTGGTGTTCCTTCCCGAATGAACGTCGGTCAGGTTCTTGAAGCTCATCTTGGTTACGCGGCTCGATACGGCTGGACCATCGACGGCGAAACCATCGGCCAAGAACCGATCCGTGGCACCGAGAAGAAGACCCGTCCGGTCACTCCTCCTGCAACGCTCGTCGCAACGCCCGTCTTCGACGGCGCTCACTGGGACGAACTTGAAGGTGCCGGTAAGCACCCAACCATCAAGAAGATTTTCCAGAACTTGCACCCCGAAGCAACCGATGCTCGCTATGGCGACAACGGTCGCATGATGCAGGACGACGGAAAGATCACCCTTTTCAATGGTCGCACTGGCGAGAAGTACGACAACCCGATCACCGTCGGCGTTGTGTACATCCTCAAGCTTGCGCATTTGGTCGACGACAAGATCCACGCTCGTTCGACCGGCCCGTACTCGATGATCACCCAGCAGCCGCTGGGCGGTAAGGCGCAGTTCGGTGGCCAGCGATTCGGTGAAATGGAGGTGTGGGCACTCGAGGCGTATGGCGCTGCGTATTGCCTGCAGGAACTCCTCACCATCAAGTCCGACGACGTTCTCGGCCGCGTGAAGGTTTACGAAGCCATCGTCAAGGGCGAGAACATTCCCGAGCCCGGCATTCCCGAGAGCTTCAAGGTTCTCATCAAGGAGATGCAGGCACTCTGTCTCAACGTCGAGGTACTCAACACCTCAGGCGCCGAGATCGAAATGCGTGAGCTCGATGAAGACATCTTCCGTACCGCCGAAGAACTTGGCATCGATCTTTCACGCCCGGAACGTGGCAGTGATGAAGAAGATGCCCGCCGCCAGGCAGAGAGGGGCTGAAGTCATGGCAATGCTTGACGTCAACACTTTTGATCAACTTCGTATCGGACTTGCCACCGCGGATTCCATCCGCACGTGGTCGAACGGCGAAGTCAAGAAGCCAGAAACAATCAACTACCGCACACTTAAGCCTGAAAAGGACGGCCTCTTCTGCGAGAAGATTTTCGGTCCGCAAAAGGACTGGGAGTGCTACTGCGGTAAGTACAAGCGTGTCCGTTTTAAGGGCATCATCTGTGAACGTTGTGGCGTCGAAGTCACCCGCTCGAAGGTTCGCCGCGAGCGCATGGGTCACATCGAACTTGCGGCACCCGTCGTTCACATTTGGTACCTGCGCGGCACTCGTTCATGGCTTGCGTACCTCCTCATGGGTACCGAAGCTCGTGAAGAGATCAAGGCAAAGCAACTCGAGAAGGTCATCTACTTCGCCGCCAACCTCGTTACTTGGGTTGACGACGAGCGTCGCCATACCGACCTCGAAGCACTTGAGCAAGACATGCTCGCCGAGAAGGACCTCATCGAAAAGGACCTTCGTCTCGAACTCGATCGTCGCCACAAGGATCTCGAAGACGAGGTCAAGGGTCTTGAAAAGGAAGGCGCAAAAGACGCCGACATCAAGGCTCGTCAGCGCGCTGCCGATAAGGACCTCCAGACCATCCGTGAGCGTTACGACATGGAGCGCGATCTCGTCGAGCGTGCGTTCGACGAATTCAAGTCCCTTTTTGCTCGCAAAATCATTGAAGACGAAATGCTCTGGCGTGAACTCGAAGATCGCTACGGCGAGTACTTCGAGGGCGGCATGGGTGCCGAAGCCATCGCCAATCTGATCGAGCGCATTGATCTTGATGGTGACGAGATCCGTTTGCGTGAGCAGATCGATCCGGCTGAAGGTCAGAAGCCACTTTCCGCGCAGCGTAAGCAGAAGGCCATCAAGCGCCTCAAGATCGTTACGGCGTTCAACCGTCGTGACGAAAACGGTCGTCGTATCAACGACCCGCGCGCAATGATCCTCGACGTCGTCCCGGTTATCCCGCCGGAACTTCGTCCGATGGTGCAGCTCGATGGTGGCCGTTTCGCGACTTCAGATCTCAATGATCTCTACCGTCGCGTCATTAACCGCAACAACCGTCTGAAGCGTCTTCTTGATCTTGGTGCTCCCGAGATCATCGTGAACAACGAAAAGCGCATGCTTCAGGAAGCTGTCGACGCATTGTTCGACAATGGTCGTCGTGGTCGTCCGGTTACCGGTCCTGGTAACCGTCCGCTCAAGTCGCTCTCTGACATGCTCAAGGGCAAGCAGGGTCGCTTCCGTCAGAACCTTCTCGGTAAGCGCGTCGACTACTCCGGCCGTTCGGTCATCGTGGTTGGCCCGACCCTCAAGCTGCATCAGTGCGGTCTGCCCAAACTCATGGCGCTCGAACTGTTCAAGCCGTTTGTTATGAAGAGGCTTGTCGACGCTGAACTCGCGCAGAACATCAAGTCAGCAAAGCGCATGGTCGAACGTCGTCGCCCGCAGGTGTGGGACGTCCTCGAAGATGTCATCAAGGAACACCCGGTCATGCTGAACCGTGCTCCTACGTTGCATCGTCTTGGCATCCAGGCCTTCGAGCCAGTTCTGGTTGAAGGCAAGGCCATTCAGATTCACCCACTCGTTTGCGCAGCGTTCAATGCTGACTTCGACGGCGATCAGATGGCTGTCCACCTTCCGCTGTCAGCAGAAGCGCAGGCCGAGGCTCGCGTGCTCATGCTTTCGGCGAACAACATCCTTTCGCCCGCCGATGGTCGTCCGCTCGTCACCCCGACACAGGACTTGATCATCGGTGCGTACTACCTGACCGAAGAGGTCGATGGTGGTGCGGGTGAAGGTCGCGTGTTCCGCAACCTCGAGGAGATCGAGCGTGCCTACGAAGCTGGCGACATTGCGCTGCATACGCTGATCCAGTACCGCCACCCAGATCACGTCGTTGGTGAAGAGGCTGGTCGTAAGACCTACCGCACCACGACTGCGGGTCGAATCTTCTTCAATACAACGCTGCCCAAGGGCTTTGAGTTCCAGAACGCGCGTATTGACAAGAAGGTAATGAGTCGCATCGTCGACGATCTTGCACACAACTACGACAAGGCTGATGTGGCCGCAAGTCTCGACCGCATCAAGGACCTTTGCTACCGCTACGCGACGAAGTCTGGTCTCACCATCTCGATCGAGGACGTCAAGACGCCTGCGGTCAAGAAGGAAATTCTGGATCGTCACGAGAAGGAAGCAGAGAAGGTCGAGACCCAGTTCCGTCGCGGCATCATCACCGATGGTGAACGTCGTCAGAAGGAAGTTGAGATCTGGACAACTGCAACCGACGAAGTTCGTGTTGCGATGGAAGCCAGCCTCAAGGAAGACAAGTTCAACCCGATCGACATGATGGTCGGTTCGGGTGCACGAGGAAACATGATGCAGGTTCGTCAGATCGCCGGTATGCGCGGTCTTGTGGCGAACCCTCGTGGCGACATGATTCCTCGTCCGATCAAGTCGAACTTCCGTGAAGGCCTCACGATGCTCGAGTACTTCATCTCGACACCTGGTGCCCGAAAGGGTCTTGTCGACACGGCTCTTCGTACCGCCGACTCTGGCTACCTCACCCGTCGACTTGTCGACGTTGCCCAGGAACTCATCATCAACGATGAAGACCCCTTTGCTTCTGGTGGCCCGGTCCGTGGTATCTGGATCGAAGATATCGAAGCCGATCGTCCTGGCAAGCGTGCGTGGCTCGAGACTCGTCTCTTCAGCCGCACACTCGCCGATGACGTCACGCTCTCCGACGGCACGGTGCTTGCAAAGAGCACTGTCCTCGGTGACGACGAAGTCGCACTTCTTCGTGACGATCCGCAGGTCACGCGAGTTCGTGTGCTCTCACCGCTTACCGACGATTCCGATCTCGGTGTGTCGGCTGCGTGTTACGGACTTTCACTTGCAACCGGCAAGCTCATCGAAGTTGGCGAAGCCGTTGGCGTTATCGCTGCACAGTCGATTGGCGAGCCTGGCACTCAGCTCACCATGCGTACCTTCCACACCGGTGGTGTTGCTGGTACCGACCTCGCCGGCGGTCTGCCGCGCGTTGTTGAGTTGTTCGAAGCTCGTAGCCCGAAGGGCAAGGCGACGCTCTCACGTCTCACTGGTGTTGTTCGTATCGGTGAAGACGAAGGCAAGGGTCGTGTCATCACGGTTGTTGCCGATGACGGCGCTGAAGAGGCCTACATCGTTTCGGGTCTTGCTCGTCTTGAAGTTACCGACGGACAGGAAATTGTTGCCGGTGATCCCATCGTCGACGGTCCTCGCGATCCCAAGGAACTCATCGAGATCAAGGGCGTGCAGGAAACCCAGCAGTACCTCGTCACCGAGGTACAAAAGGTGTACCGCGATCAGGGTGTGCCGATTCACGACAAGCACATCGAACTCATCGTTCGTCAGATGACGCGCAAGATCACCGTGCAAGAAGCCGGCGATTCTGACTTCCTTCCGGGCGAGCGCGTCGACTCCAAGGTGTACCGCGATGCCAGTCGTGCACTCGTGATGGAAGGGAAGAAGCCCGCCGAGGGTCGTCCCGAAATCATGGGTATCACCAAGGCCTCGCTTGCCACCGATTCGTGGCTGTCGGCGGCCTCCTTCCAGGAGACCACCCGAGTGCTCACCGAAGCCGCCATCGAGTCCCGTTCGGATTCGCTGCTTGGCCTCAAGGAGAACATCATCATCGGCAAGCTCATCCCGGCCGGAACCGGCATGGCGAAGTACCGCGACATTTCCACTGCGGCACCCGAGTATCAGCCGATGGAGTTCTGGTCATCCGGTGACGACGACGAGGCCGGCGATCTCGCCGACCTTCTCGCCAACCGCATGGCTGGCGATGTCATCACTCCGGCTCCGGTCGATATCGATGAAATGGCCGCACTGGCCGACGCAGCAGCCGAAGCGGCGATGTCTGCCGAAATGGTTGCCGGTGCTGGCGATCTTGCCGAAGTCGGCGAGGAGCTCCCCGACGCTCAGGTCATCGAGCTTCCCGTGGCTGATGCCGCAGAAAACACTGAAGAAAGCGGCTCTTCCGAAGAGTCTCTGTAGTCCCGGTTTCGGGGGTTTGCCCAGAACGGGCCGACCCCCCTAACCTTGCCCTCCGCTTCGGGGCCGGTCCCCGT
>JBIIVE010000058.1:0-13937 GCA_044339605.1 Acidimicrobiales bacterium | reverse complement strand
CCGCTGGGCAGCGTGACTGGTGAACGGCCACCCCACATTTCGGGCGCGTCGGTTGCAGCGAGAACGGTGCGTAGTTGGTCGACATTGGTGGCAGGGGCTTCGGGCCCGCCGAGCCATGCGACGAGTCGACCGTTCGCCCATGAAAGCTGAAGTGCATTGACCCCATCGGCGAGTTCGCCTTGTTCGGGTTCGATTCCCAAGAGTCGGTCGAGCGCGAGTTCAAGTTTGCGCTGCTCGTTGTCAAGGTCGGCGATGACCTGTTGGTCGTCGGGTTGACGGCGAGCGCGTAAGCGATCGAGTGCTTCGTCGGTGTCGTTGAGTCGCTCGATGAGAACGCGTTGCCATGCGGCTTTGTGCGCTTCGAGGATGGAGAGGTCTTCCGCTGCTGCTTCGCCCCACGCAGCGGCTTCGACCATCGTTTCAAAGCGCGCGCCGTGAACGTCGATAGTGGGCGCGTCGGCGCGCCCATCGAGTTCTTCAGAGGTTTCGATCGGTTCGATCTCAAGTTCTTCAGGCACAAAGGTCCTTGGTGGTTTCGTGCAGTCACTGTTCGTTGCGACTGCTCGTGGTGCCGTTTCCCCGGTTGGCACCGGTCATGCTCCGCAACGCTCCGCCCCTCACCCACGAGGAGATCGGCCGCTGCGTGCCGTACGGCTCTGGACAGAATGGGGAGGTCCAGAGCGATGAAGATCTCTGCTGGCCTGTCTTGACCACTAGGTGCCTTCATCCGCCCGGTCGGGCTGCGAACGCTTCTTCGCGACCCAGATCGGTCTGCTCACCCTATCGGGACTTGGTGTGAAGCGGACAAATCCGCCCTGGGTGCTGCGTGTCTGCAGATCGGCCACGGAAGCGAGGCCTCGTCTAGGTTCGTTTCGTGACCCGCCCCATTACCGGAGACGTCTCAGGAGCCCTCGCAGATCTCGGAATTTTGGTTCCGCTGACCGCCGCTCTCGTAGTCGTCAATGGCCTCGATGTTGGCTCGGTCCTTTTGTTGGCGGGGCTCTTGGTCGTAACGGCCGGTTTGGTCTTCCGAATTCCTTTTCCGGTCCAACCCCTGAAGGCGCTCACGGCGCTTGCCGTTGCTCAGCGCCTTGGTCCGGACGTGATCCACGCTGCCGGTCTGGAAATCGGCATCGTCCTGATGCTCATGTCCCTGACAGGGCTCGCAACGTTGATGTCGAAGTTGTTCACGAAGCCAGTCGTTCGTGCGTTGCAGTTTGGTGTGGGTTGGCTGCTGGTTGTGACTGCGGTGAAGTTGGTAGTGAACCCCCCTGCAGTTTTCGTCAATTCGCCGTCGTCGCGCACAGGGTTGCTGCTTGCCGCGGCGACGGTTGTGGTCGTGGTAATCGCAGCATGGAGGCGCTGGTACCTGCTGAGCATCGCACTTGTGGTGGCTGGCGTGATTGTGACGTTGCTCGTGGAACAGCCCACGTTTGGCGGACCATCGATCGACCTTCCGACATTCTCGATTCCTCCGTGGTCTGTTTTCGGTACCGCATTTGTTCTGCTGGTGATTCCGCAGATTCCTTTGACGTATGGAAATGCTGTTGTCGGTGTGAGTGACCTCGCGCGCGAACAATTTGGTGAACGAGCAAGTCGAGTATCTCCGGCGAGAGTTGCGTTGATCTGTGGGTTGGGGAATGTTGCATCCGCGTCATTCGGTGGAATGCCGATGTGTCACGGATCAAGTGGGCTGTCGGCTCATGTCCGCATGGGAGCACAAACATGGAAGATGAATGCGATGTTGGGCGGCACGCTCATCACACTTGGGGTGTTCTTTTCTGACCAAGTGTTGGAGATGTTTGGACTGCTGCCGGTATGGGTGCTCGGAGGGTTTCTTGCGTATGCGGGAATTCGCCACGCGATGCTTGTTCTTGACCTTGAGCCCATCCAGATTGGATTGGCGATCGCTGCTGCTGCGGTGGGCATCTGGACATCGAACTTGGCCTACACGACTGCGATTGCCCTAGTTGTTGCGCAGGCTCCCGTCGCATTCAACCGAATTCGAAATGGCCGGCATAAGGATGCGGCTTCGTTGTGAAAAAGAACGGGAGCGGTTTCACGGCGCTTCGTCATCGCAACTTTCGCTTGTATTTGATGGGCCAGGGGCTTTCTCAAGCCGGTACGTGGATGCAAACCGTTGCGATGGGTTGGTTAGTTCTGAAAGTCACCGGCAGCGGTGGGATGTTGGGCCTCGTGAGCGCTGCACAATTCGCTCCAACTCTTTTGTTCGGTGCGTTCGCCGGAACACTTGCTGATCGTCACAGTCGGTGGCACATGTTGCAGATCACGCAAGTACTGGCCGCAGTGATTGCGATTGCACTTGGCCTGATGGTGGTGACCGACACCATCTCCGTTTGGAGTTTGTTTGTTCTCGCTGCCGCATTCGGAACGGTGAACGCGTTTGATATGCCGATTCGTTCATCGTTTGTGTACGAGTTAGTTGGACCAGACGACATCACAAGTGCAGTGGGAATCGGAAGTACAACCAACAACGTCGCTCGAATCGTCGGCCCCGGAATCGCCGGAGTACTGATCGCCGCATTTGGGCTTGCTGTCCCTTTTCTCGTGAATGGCGTCAGCTTCCTCGCCATGACGATTGCTTTGTTGCTCATGCATCAATCGGAATTCGTGCCGAAGGTGCCAGTGAAGCGAGAGAAAGGTCAGATTCGCGAAGGGATAAAGGTTGTGTGGGCCGATTCGCGACTTCGAACACCAATGCTGATGACTGTTGTCATCGGGATGCTCGCTTATGAAAACCAGATTTCGCTTCCGTTGTTTGCGAAGTACACCTTTGATCGGGAGGCCACTGGTTACGGAATTCTCTCTTCGGTGATGGGGGTCGGCTCGGTTGTAGGCGGACTGCTGATCGCACGCTTTGGGAGAGCTACACACAAACGTTTGGGGTTTGCAGCAGCGTTTCTCGGTGGCTCGATGCTTCTTGCTGCGGTAATGCCAACTTTCTGGACGATGTCAGCGGCCTTGTTGCTGGTCGGTGCTGGAAGCGTGGCGTTCATCACTATGAACTCCGCCACCCTGCAGCTCACCTCACCGGTTGAGGTTCGCGGTCGTGTGATGGCGCTCTACATCACCGCAATCATTGGCACGACGCCCATTGGCGGTCCGATCATCGGCTGGATCGGCCAGCGCATCGATCCGAGAGCCACGTACATCACTGGTGGTCTCGCTTGTCTTCTGACCGCAGCGTTCGCTTGGCCGTCACTTCGACGTTCAACCGAAGAAGCCCTGCCCGAAGAGGAAGAAGAGGCGATTCATCGCTCGGCGATTGTTGATGCAGAGATACTGGTGGGGGACCTTGATTCGGAGATTCCGATCAATTTGCCCACCGAAAGATGAGTCATTCGCTGGGGTGAGGGTGCAACTCAGTAGCCGGCATGGTTCACTTAAGGCAGAGCACTTACTCAGACGCCCTGAGCGGTCAGAAAGGACCAGAGATGGTCGCAGTCATCATCATTGTCGTGGTCGTCGTACTTCTCGCACTGGTTCTTGTCGGCTCCTATAACGGCATCGTTCGAATGCGAAACCAGGTCGATAACGGCTGGTCACAAATCGATGTGCAGATCAAACGTCGCGCAGATCTGATTCCGAATCTTGTCGAGACGGTAAAGGGCTACGCAGCGCACGAGTCGGGAACTTTTGAAGCCGTCGTTGCCGCCCGTAATGCATCAGTTGCGGCAAATTCTCCCTCCGAAGCCGCTGCTGCTGAGGCGCCCATGGTTGCGGCCCTTGGCAAGATCTTTGCGCTTGCTGAGGCATATCCGGATCTCAAAGCCGACGCGAATTTCCGACAACTGCAATCTGAAATCACAGCAACAGAAGATCGAATCGCCTACGCGCGTCAGTTCTACAACGACTCTGTCACCCGGTACCACAACAAGATCGACACATTTCCGGGCGTGGCTGTTTCCAAGATTGGGACTTTCCCTCATCGTGAATTGTTCGAAGCCGACGAAGCAGATCGCCCAGTTCCGAAGGTTGAGTTCTGAGACTCATTTCAGTCGTTCTCTTGATCGTGGGTTTCGATGGCTGACGCCGCAAGTTTCATTGACCACAAGCGCAACAACAAGCGTGCGAGTTTCGTCATCCTCGCCGGCGTTTTTGCGCTTCTGTTCGTCGTTGCCAATGTCATCGTGGGGATATTCGGGGGCTATTCGAAACAGGACTGTGGTGTAGCAACTCGCGATATCTACGGTCGTATTTCGCAAGATTGTCAGAGTAGTTTCAATTTCAATGGTGCTGTTCTGATCCTGACAGTTCTGTTTGTGCTCGGATATTTACTTCTTGCGTGGTTGTTCTCGGCGTCCGCGGCGCTCAGCATGGCGCAGGCGCGACCGGCCGATGGGCCAGAGTTTTCAGAACTCCGGAACATTGTTGAACAAATGGCTATTGCCGCTGGCATTCCTGTTCCTTCGGTCTTTGTTGTTGATGATCCTGCTCCGAATGCATTTGCTACGGGACGTAATCCGAAGCATGCAGCGATCACTGTGACGACTGGGTTGTTAACGGTTATGTCCCCTCGTGAATTGCGCGGAGTCATTGCGCACGAGACTGGACACATTGTGAACCGTGACATTGCAGTCACAACGCTGGCTGTTCTGGCTGTCGGAGCGATTGCGGTCATCGCACAGATCGGAATTCGTATCGGTTTTTTTAGCGGCGGCCGACGCAATGAAGCGGCAGGGGCGATGATGCTTGTAGGCATCGTTCTCTACCTCATTGCAGTTCCTGCCGGAATGCTTCTGCGGGCAGCGCTTTCTCGAAAGCGAGAAGGAATGGCTGACGCGACGGCGGTCGAACTCACTCGAGAGCCGGCCGGAATCCGGTCTGCACTTGAGAAACTCGAAGCCGATACAACGGTGATTTCGCGCCCTTCGGCGGCGAGTGCTCACCTGTGGATCGAGTCACCCCTTGAGCGCGGCGGGAGTGAGGGCATTCAGGGCGCCTTCGGTCGACTTATGGACACCCATCCGCCGTTGGCCGAGCGAATCGCAATTCTTCGTGCCATCGAAGGCCTAGATCCCGAGGGTCGAGGGCCGAATGATTCCCCTTCGTCCTCCGCCTTTTCTTGAGGTCATTGCGGTAATGGTGTGAACCCCCTCAGCATTGGCCATACTTGTGGACCGGTTTCAGGAAGGCATTCATGAAGTTCACTGTCGGTTCCAAGGTCATCTATCCCGCTCACGGCACCGCCGAGGTCACTGGTCGCTCGACCCGAGTGGTCGATGGCAAGAAGGTCAAGTACCTCGAGCTGTCGGTTGCGGCTGGTGACGACTCATGGCGCGGCGGGAATCTCAAGGTGTCGGTGCCCGAGGATCGCGCTGAAGACCTCGGTGTTCGTCAGGCCATTTCTGAAGAAGAAGTCGAAGACGTACTCGCAGTGCTCGCGGTTCGTAACGTTCGCGTTCCTACAAACTGGTCACGTCGATTCAAGAACCATCAAGAGAAGATGAAGTCGGGCGACATCTACGAATGTGCCGAGGTTGTTCGTAACCTTGCGCTTCGCGATCGCCAGTCATCGCTCTCAAGCGCCGAGAAAGCAATGCAGATCCGTGCGCGCCGAATCCTTGTTTCGGAACTTGCAGTGTCGTGGAACACCACGATGGAAGACGCCGGCGCTCGCGTCGATCTCGTTCTCGCTGAAGATTGAGTCTTAGTCCGCTTTCTTGGCGGGTTGAATGACATCTTTCAGAGCTTCATCAGAAAGAACGAACGCGTCGTTCGTTGCTTCCGCGCCTGGCTCTACAAGTTCCGGCCACTGCGTGCCGGGCAGGACTGCAACTTCGAAGAGTTCGGTAACTGATCCTTCGAAGCGCATGAAACCGACAACCTCGCCGGTGTTGATGTCGACAGCCCATACGCCGCACTCGCGTGGCGTATCTGCCTGAGTGATCGGGAGCCCGTCGAACACCGTCTCGCGAACTTTTGAAAGTCCGATGAACGCGATGTTTCCGACGAACGAAAGACCACGGGTGAAGCCGGGGAGAATCGCGATTGTTTCGCGTTCGCCGGTTTCGATGTCGACAGTGCAAAGCGCTCCACGACCAGACTCCAGGACCCACAACTTGTCGTTGTGCCAGCGGGGTGAGTGAGGCATGGACAGGCCAACAGTGATTGGCGCGCCACCGTCGATGTCGAGGATTGCACCACCAGAGGCTTTGTCGTCGCGCCAGCCATTGGGCGTGTCAGTCATTCCAAGCACGGTGACGTATTTCGGCCGGCCGTTGACCATCGCCAAGCCATTGAGGTGGCAACGATCGTCGGCTGAGAGGCCGGAAATGAATTGCGGGCGCCACTGCGGAGCGAAGGAGTTTTCGCGGTCGAACTTCACGAGGCAAGAAAAGCGCGTAGCAACCGCCCAAAGTTCGCCGTCGGCGTCGTAGCCAAGATCGTGGATACGAATGTCGCCGGTGGTGTGACCGCGGCGAGGCATGTAACACGCATCGATACGGCCTTCAGGATCAATGGTGGAAGCAGCGGCTTGTTGGTTCCAGAACTCCCAGACCGTGGTCTTGGTGCCCAGCGCCAACTTCGCGCCTTGTACGGCGACGCCCATAGGGCTTTGGAAGTAGCGAAGGTGAGTGTTGACCTTGTCGCCGTCGCGACGAACAAGAACGAGACGACCGCTTTGGTAGGTCGTAACTGCAAGTGAACAATTCGCTGCCTGGAGAATGCTTGCGAATGACCCAGTGAACACACTTGAGAAATCGGTGGGGATGGCGCCATCGGGCTCTTCAGTGAGTCCGACCTTGACCGCTTCTGCAGAGCGAGTTTTTGAAGGCTGAATGGGGGGCGGGTCAGCGAAAACATCGTGAGCTCGAACCGCAACTGGATCAACGATGTCCCAGACCTTCTTCATCTCTTCAGCATTGCGTTCCCACTTCGAGGCCTGCGGAGCTTCAAGCGTTGTTGCCGAAAGTGGAAGTTCGCCACCTGTTTCGGTGTCCCAGGTGAGATCAAGATTGGCGCAGAGACGTGCGAGTTCTGCATCGGGATCAGCCAGCAGTGCGGAGTAACTCGTAACACACCAGCGATCAGGATCGAGCGCTTCGAGATCGTCAAGCAACGTTGTCGTAGCGGTTACCCACTGATTCGCAACAACTTCAGGTAGTGACTTGCCAATGAGGTCACGCCACCCTGGCGTTAGAAGAAGCGACCAACGGTCTCCGGTCCACTCCGGAAGTTCTGGGTAGGTCACGAACCGACCAGAACGCCATGCATCGAGCATGCTGCTGATGGTCTCGCGAGGGTCCCGCCACAAATAGACGAACTTTGCATCGGGGTACGCGGCCGCAAGAAAAGGAATGCGCAGGGAGTTCTTTGGCGTCTTCTCGATCATGCGCACAACTGAACCGGGCTGCACTGGCTCGCCATCTCGGTTCTTCAGTCGTCGAACAAATGAACCACTGAGCTTCTCAACGACCTCGGGAGTGACGTCATCTTCAGTGAGGCGATTGGAATCCCAGCCGTGAGAGGCAGGTGCGAGTGCGGGGAATGCCTCGATGAGTTGATGACTTTCGCCACCGATTGTGTACGACTCTTTCGCACGCATCATTGCTTCGAACAACATCGTGCTACCTGAGCGGGGCGACGAAATGATGAACACCGGTCGGTCGAGAGTGATTGGTTCACCAATTTGCTTCGGCGCAGGCATGGCGGGAACTGTCGGAGCGGCTGCGGGAGCAGCAGCTTGTCCCGGTGCTGCAGCAGATGCAGTAGAGGTTCCGCTTGGTGCAGAGATGGCCTCAGCGTTCGACAATGACGGACGCAGCACGAGTTGGCGGATTGCTTCGTTCACCTGAACGCTGTTGGGAAGTGCTTCGGGATAGGAATCAACGATGGCGTCGGCTTCGTCGCGAAGTTTCGCGTACGAGTCGAATCCCTGCGGGTGCTCGCCGAAATGGGCCCAGCACGCTTTCCATGAACGTCGGAATGCAATGAGCGCACGGTCGAGTTCAACGGCGCGATCAAGATCGACCTCTGCGAACTGATGAAGGATGTTCGCAAGCGTTTGGTCGATTTCTGCCGACGGCATAACCAACGGTTGATTCATAGTTTCGAACGCGATGGACGTGACTCGCTGCACCTGGGGCAGCGGCGAGTTGGGATCAGCCGCACCCGTTTGCCGATCGATTAGCGACCAGAACCCTGCACCACCGACGGTGTCGATGACGAGATGAATGCGCGGAGCACTGACGGGGTTTTCAACTCGGTGCGGTTCCCATGTATCGAACACCCAGCACGAGCCTGGTTCCATGTGAATCGTTTCATCGTCGACATGAAAAAGCACTGCAGGGTTGGTGATGATGGGAACGTGAACGCGAAGGTGATCCCACCAATACCGGTTGGTATCCACATGGGACTTCACTTCGGACTCGATGTCGATACGCATCAAGCGGGCGCGACCGATCGGGCAACCAAGTCCGGTGAGCCCAGCCATGACGTTCACGATCGATGGCAATGCCTCGAGGTGAGGTGTGGGTCGCATTGGGCCCACAACGGAATCGTTGTTGGGATCTCCCATAACCGACACCAATGAAAGAGCGCTGTTTCCGGGCATGCCTTCTGGGTGCGGGCGCCAAACATCTTCGGGAATTGCGCTGACTTCAGCGACAAGGGCCTCGATGTCAACGCTTATCGGCAATCGGACGATCGGGTGGTCGAGGCGCATGGGAATCTCCGGAAAGGGGTGTGGGGAACTTATCCCGGCAGAGGCTTGGTACTAAAGGTGAAAGTTTCTTCAAAGTGCCATTTACCCGAATCTTGTGAGTCGGGTGACTGGGCATGGCAATCTGAACGAATGCAACAGACGTTTTGGGGGCTAGTGACATCGGTAGCGGATGAGCATCCGAATCGTGTTGTCGCTGTAGACGATTACGGCCGTTCCCTGACCTCATCGCAACTGCGAGTTGAGGCCGAGTCAGTAGCAGCCGGTCTGTTTGAACTCGGCATCGGTCCAGGTTCGATCGTGTCGTGGCAACTGCCCACCACGCTGGAATCGGTCGTGATGCTGGCCGCTTGCGCTCGACTTGGCGCTGTTCAGAATCCGATCATCCCGATGCTTCGCCATGCCGAAGTGGGCCATATCGCAGGACAGATAGGAACTGATCTGCTCATCGTTCCGAAGCAGTGGCGTGGTTTCGACCATCTCGCAATGGCCGAAGATCTGGGAATCCGGTCGTGGTCGGCCGATTATGAAGCGCCGGTTACCCCTTCAACTCCACTGCGATTGCCATTGGGAGACGCGTCGAGTCTTCCTGCGCCACCAGTAACGAATGACGACTGTCGCTGGATTTATTTCTCCTCGGGAACGACGGCTGCGCCCAAGGGGGTTCGCCATAACGACATTGGGGCGATCGCTTCGGGGGCATCGCTTTCCGAACGTCTCGGGTTTGGTCCCGAGGACGTCTATCCGATCGCATGGCCGTTTACTCATATCGGCGGAATCGCGATGTTGGTGACATCACTCGCTACTGGGGTTCGTCTTGTGTTGTTCGACGTCTTCGATCCCGCAACAACGGCCGACCGCATGGCGACACATGGGCCAACAATGTTGGGCTCTGCAGTTCCTTTCTTTCGAGCGTTTCTCAACGCAGAACATCGAGCCGAAGGTTCATTGCTTCCGAACGTGCGAGGTTGTGTTGGCGGCGGTGCGCCTATTCCGGGCGAAGTGAACCAAGAACTCATCGACACGTTCGGAGTCACAGGCGTCGTTGGCGCCTACGGACTCACGGAGTTCCCAAATTGCACCTGTGAATGGTTCGACGGTCCTGACGTGGGTCGCGACGTTGGTCCTGCTGGTCCCGGTGTCGAAGCCCGAGTCATTGATGGCGAACTCCAGTTGCGGGGCACACAGTGCTTCCTGGGTTATGTCGATGAATCATTGAATGCTGCAGCATTTACCGAAGATGGATGGTTTCGTACCGGCGATCTTGCTGAAATTGGTCCTGACGATCGAATTCGAATCGTCGGCCGACTCAAGGACGTGGTCATTCGAAACGCTGAGAACATTTCTGCCACAGAGGTTGAAGAAGCAGTGCTGTTCCATGGTTCGGTCGCAGATGTAGCCGTCATCGGTCTTCCGGATCCACGTACCGGCGAACGAGTGTGTGCCGCAATCGTTCTGACTCCAGGTTCAACAATCGATGTTCCAACGTTGGCGGCCCACTGCATTCAATTGGGCTTGGCGAAGTACAAATGCCCAGAGCAAGTCGTGGTCATCGAGGCGATTGAGCGAAACCCAATGGGGAAGATTCAGAAAGACAAAGTTCGCGAGGCCGTTCTGCGTGTGCTCGAAACGCGAGAGGGTTGAGGAGAGATGTCCGGGCAGCATGCGTTGTTTGAAGAGCAGCCGACTGGCCCTGGCCTTGGGTTGACCATCATTCGCAGTGCGGTGGATGTCGCTGCTGCTGATGCAGTCTTTAGCGCGCTGCGAACCAAAGTTGCGTGGCGTCAAGATCACCTCAAAATGTTCGGCAATCTCATTCCTGTTCCTCGCCTTGAATCGTGGGTTGCCGACGAGGGCCTCGATTACACCTATTCGGGGATTCATCACGAACCCGATCCGTGGATTGATGAACTCGTCGAATTGCGTGACCTCTCAAGTAGCCACACCGGGACGAGGTTTAATTCGGTGTTGTGCAACCTGTATCGAGGCGGAAGTGATGGCGTGGACTGGCATGCCGATGATGAGCCAGAGTTCGGGCCGATGCCGGTCATTGCTTCCTGGAGTCTTGGTGCCACTCGCCGTTTCGATCTACGGCGGGTTGACGATCATTCGATCAAGGTGGAACTTGAGCTTCATCACGGCGATCTCGTCATCATGAGTGGAACAACGCAAGAGCTTTGGCGCCATCGAGTTCCGAAGACGAAGAAACCGGTGGGAGAGCGAATCAATCTGACTTTCCGGCTGGTGACAAAGCCGTAAATCCGCCCACTCATCCAAACAGGAACAGATCCTGAAGATCTGACACAATGGCCGCTCACGTCGTAGGCGTTGTAAATCAGTTCTCTAGGGGGAATAGGAAATGGCAGAGCAGAACGAAGGCATCGAGGTTTCTGTTGAAGAACTTCGCGCCAAGTACGCGGAAGAACAACTCAAGCGTCTCCGCACCGATGGTCTGAAGCAGTTTTCCGGCCTGAAGGAACAGTTCGAAGAACTCGACCAAGATCCCTACGCCGATCCCAACTTCACGCGCGATGCGATCGTTGAAGAAACTGAAGTTGTCATTGTTGGTGGCGGTTTCGCCGGCATGCTCACTGGCGTCGACTTGCAGAACCAAGGAATCACCAATTTCCGCATCGTGGAAAAGGGCGGCGACTTCGGCGGCACCTGGTACTGGAACCGCTACCCCGGCTGCATGTGCGATGTCGAGTCCTACACCTACCTTCCCCTTCTCGAAGAGACCGGCTACATGCCCACCGAGCGTTACGCGAGTGCGCCGGAAATTTTCGAGTACTGCCAACTGCTTGGTCGCACCTTCAACCTCTACGACCACGCGCTCTTTCAAACGATCATCAACGGAGCGGTGTGGGATGACAGCGCGAACCGCTGGAACATCACCACATCGCGCGGCGACAAGATCTCGTCGAAGTACATCGTCATCGCTGGTGGCATTCTGCATAAGCCAAAGGTTCCTGGCATCCCTGGTATTGAGAACTTCAAGGGACGCATGTTCCACACCAGCCGCTGGGATTACGACTACACCGGCGGTGGCCCGCGCGAATTCATGGACAAGCTTGGCGACAAGCGCGTTGGCATCATCGGCACTGGCGCGACCGCAATTCAGGCCGTTCCGAAGTTGGCTGAAGCTGCCGGAGAGTTGTTCGTGTTCCAGCGCACACCGAGTGCCGTTGGAGTTCGCAACAACGGCAAGACCGATGAAGCTTGGTTCAAGAGCTTGCAGCCAGGTTGGCAGCAGGAACGCATCATCAACTTCACCAAAGCAGTCACGGGCGAGATGCCCGAGAAGGACCTCGTGAACGACGGCTGGACCGACGTGATGTGGCGCAATACGCAGGCCACGGTGGAATCACCAGAACATCTCGCTGAGATGGAACTAAGCGATTTCAAGACGATGGAAAAGCTCCGTCGTCGCGTCGACACCATTGTTGAAGATCCTGAAACCGCCGCCAAGCTCAAGGCGTACTACGGCAAGAACTGCAAGCGCGTGTGCTTCCACGATGACTATCTCCCGTCGTTCAATAAGCCCAACGTGAATCTTGTCGATACCGACGGCAAAGGCATCGAACGCGTGACCGAAACCGGTGTGGTTGTCGGTGGCGTTGAATACCCAGTCGACTGTCTTGTGTTTGCTTCAGGTTTCGAGGTCAATACCGATCTCGACGCACGCGTTGGCTTCGACCCCATTGGTCGTGGCGGCGTGTCGCTCAATCAGTCGTGGTCAACCGGTGCTCACACTCTTCACGGTGTGCTGTCGGGTGGCTTCCCGAACATGATGGTGATCAGCCTCGTGCAGGCTGGTTTTGGCACCAACTTCGTTCACTTCCTTGGTCGTTCGGCTCGTCACGTTGCCGAACTCATCAAGGCGTGTAACGACCAAGGCATCGCCGCGATTGAAGCCACGCCTGAAGCGGAAGAGGGCTGGCTCATGGTGCTCTACAGCGTCATCGGTAATGGTGCCGAATATGTCGCGACGTGTACGCCGGGTTACTACAACAACGAAATGTCGGAGCCGGACGAAAAGGCCGCCAAGGGCCTTGTCTTCGCCGGCAGTCTTCTCGACTACCACGCTCATCTCGATGAGTTCCGCGCCGCGGGCGACTTCCCGGGCGCATTGGTAACGAAGGGCTAACTCACCCCGTCGGACTCGGACCTGAGTTCCGGATCATCACGCAACGATTCCTTCCACGTGCGGAATCGACTGTGAATGATTCCGTCGGGTCCGAGACCTTCGCCGTTCCCCTCGACATCTAACTCAAAGGTCCAGATGCGTTCGAGGTCGGTGCTGTCAACGGCTCCGTAGCGCGCACGCGCCCGCACGGCTGGGCCTGCACGCCAAAGCAAGTACCGACCGATACTTCGCAGGTATCCAGGGTCGGCTTGGAGATCATCGCCCAGCGTCATGATCTCGCTGGGCGCTTCAATCCACTGTGACGCGATGATTCGCGATTCGCGTTGCGGGAGCGGTGGGAGTTCGTGGGTGTGCACCATGTGATCGATGAGTGGTCGATCTTCTGCGGGCATAGTCATGTCGATGATTCCGGAGTTGTGTCATCAACGATTCGTGCAAGAAGTTGATCTCGTATCGAGACGCCAGGCTCACGCGCCTTTTCGCCGGTGACTCGCCAGCCATGGCGACTTGAATAGAGAAGCGGAGGAGCTTTGAGGCGACCTTCACCAGAAGCGGTGATTCGACCGAACACGAGCTCATGATCAATCAAGCTGATGTGATCAAAGACTTCGCATGTGAACCAAGCGATGCAGTTGGGGACGACGGGGTGACCATCAATCTTCTCAAGGAACTCGGGTGCGGAGTAGCGCATCTTGTGTCCCGGATAACTGAAGTACTGACCCTCGGCGATTTGGTCTGCGGCAAGAAGCGAAACAGTGAATGCGCCGCTTTCTTGAAGAACCGGCCACGTGTCATGTTTTTTTGAAAGAGACGCCATCACTACCGGTTCTTCAAATGAAACCTGAGTGACCCAGTGCGAGGTGTAGGCCCGAGTGACGCCGTCATGTGACGCGGCGACAACTTGCACGCCTTTGATCATCTGTCCGAGACATCGTTTGATTGTGGGATCGATCACCGGCTCAGTGTGCCATCGCTTTGGTGCCTCCCTTTGGTCACAGCACTCAACTGCGCGTGTTCGTAGATCCGGACTTGTTGCAGTACGACGAGGTGTGGGCTGCTGCGGGAACGTGGAACGACAACTTCGGTGCAAACCCGAATGACATC
>JBIIVE010000131.1:0-3768 GCA_044339605.1 Acidimicrobiales bacterium | reverse complement strand
AAGCGCGTTGCCAAAAAGGCACCAGCTAAGAAGCGTGCAACCAAGAAGCGCGTAGCGAAGAAGGCTCCGGCCAAGAAGCGCGCAACCAAGAAGCGCGTTGCCAAAAAGGCACCAGCTAAGAAGCGTGCAACCAAGAAGCGCGTAGCGAAGAAGGCTCCGGCCAAGAAGCGCGCAACCAAGAAGCGCGTTGCCAAAAAGGCACCAGCTAAGAAGCGTGCAACCAAGAAGCGCGTAGCGAAGAAGGCTCCGGCCAAGAAGCGCGCAACCAAGAAGCGCGTAGCGAAGAAGGCTCCGGCCAAGCGTCGTGCGACCAAGCGTCGTGCAACCCGCCGCTGAGTTTCAGCCGCATACGTAGTGCCCCAGTGCCCCGCTTCGGCGGGGCACTGTCGCGTCCAGTTCACACTTGAGGCGGTGTGATCACTACCCTTGCCCGCCATGAGTGCACAGTTCATTTTCACCATGCACAAGGTGAGCCGGTTCTATCCGCCTGACCGAGAGGTTCTGAAAGACATCAGCCTCTCGTTCTACCCAGGGGCCAAGATCGGCGTCATCGGTTCGAATGGCTCTGGCAAGTCCTCGCTCCTGAAGGTAATGGCCGGCCTCGACGACGGGTTCACGGGCGAAGCTCGCCTCTCCCCCGGATTCTCTGTCGGCTTGCTTGAACAAGAGCCACACCTCGACGAGACCAAAGACGTCATGGGCAACGTCATGGACGGTCTGGGCGAAACCGCCACGTTGCTTGAGCGCTACGACGCCGTGTTGGCCAAGTGGGGTGACCCCGATGCCGACTTCGAGAAGGTCGGCGAAGAGCAGGCGGAACTCGAAGCCAAGATCGAAGCCTCAGGTGCGTGGGACCTCAAACGCACGATCGAAATAGCGATGGACGCACTCCGCCTGCCTCCATCCGATGGCGATGTCTCTACCCTTTCCGGCGGTGAACGTCGACGCGTCGCACTCTGCCGCTTGCTCCTGAGCAAGCCCGATCTCCTGCTGCTCGACGAACCCACCAACCATCTCGACGCCGAATCAGTGGCATGGCTCGAACGCTTCCTTCGTGATTACCCGGGAACCGTCGTCGCCATCACTCACGATCGTTACTTCCTCGACAACGTTGCTCGTTGGATTCTTGAACTTGATCACGGCCGCGGCATTCCGTTCGAAGGCAACTACTCAAGTTGGCTCGATCAGAAACAAGACCGGCTCAAACAAGAAGAGAAGCAAGAGTCATCGCGTGCTCGCACCCTTGCCCGAGAACTTGAATGGGTGCGCATGGCACCCAAGGCGCGCCAGGCCAAGGGCAAAGCCCGACTTTCCGCCTACGAACAGTTGCTCGCTGAATCTCAAGAAGCTCAGGGTCGAGGCGACGGGCTCGAAATCTTCATCCCCTCTGGCGAACGCCTCGGCGATGTCGTCATCGAGGCCGAAGGAGTCACCAAGGGATTCGGCGACCGACTTCTCATCGAGGACCTTTCCTTCTCGTTGCCTCGTGCTGGCATCGTCGGCGTTATCGGCCCGAACGGTGCGGGTAAGACCACGCTGTTTCGCATGTTCACCGGGGGCGAAGAACCCGATGGCGGTTCTCTGAAAGTCGGCCCCACCGTCAACCTCGCCTACGTCGATCAAAGCCGCGACGTTCTTGACTCCGAAAAGACGGTGTACGAAGAAATCACTGACGGCAATGAAATTGTGAAGCTCGGGAATCGGGAAATGAATGGTCGCGCCTACGTCGCTTCGTTCAACTTCAAAGGCTCCGATCAGCAGAAGAAGGTCGGCATCCTTTCTGGCGGTGAGCGCAACCGCGTGCATCTCGCCAAAGTGCTCGCTCGCGGCGGCAACGTCCTTCTTCTCGACGAACCCACCAACGACCTCGATGTCGACACGTTGCGGGCACTCGAAGACGGCCTCGAAGCCTTTGCCGGTTGTGCCGTCGTGATCAGCCATGATCGCTGGTTCCTCGACCGCGTGGCTACACACGTGCTCGCGTTCGAAGGTGATTCACAAGTGCGTTGGTTCGAAGGCAACTTCACCGAATACGAAGCCTTCCGCAAGAAGGAACTCGGGGCCGACGCCGATCAGCCACACCGCATCAAGTACAAGCCGCTCGTCCGATGAGCGTTGATTTGGTTCCGGCAGACGATCCCCAGTCCGGCTCACCGATTGGTCCCCGAGCAATTCGTCGGATCGTCATCGTTGTGTTCGTGCTCGGGATCGGCGGAATGATCGCCGGCTCGATTCTGGACAACAACGGTTTCGCCATGACGTTTGGCCTCATCACCGCGATTGCTGCGCTTGCGCTGGTTCTCGTCACCCAGGTCTCCCCGTCGGGTTCGCTAGCCAAACCTGGCAAACCGGCTGCGCCCGTCGTCGACGAACGCCTCGCAGCCGACCTCGAATCTCGCATCCAAACACTCGTGGCCGAAGGCGCCAATGAGACTGACGTGCGAAAACTCGTCGGTCGCGCCATCGAACTCGGCCGCCAGCAATAATCCCCTAGGCAGTTTCGCCATCCACCTTGAGCCGGAGAGCACCGATGACCGCAGTTGATGACCACGCGGTCGCCGAACAACTCGCCGTAGACGCCGGCAAGTTGTTGGTCTCACTTCGCAACGACCTCAACGCCAAAGGTTTCGACCAGCGATCGATCAAGAACGCAGGAGATCGCGAGTCACACGTTTGGCTCATGGAGCAACTCGCGCAACTCCGTCCCGAGGACCCTGTCCTCTCTGAAGAAGGCCGTGATAACAGTCATCGCCTTTCCTCATCTCGAGCCTGGATCATCGATCCACTCGATGGCACTCGCGAATACGGCGAAGGACGCGAAGACTGGGCGGTACACGTTGCGCTCGCGATCGATGGCGAACCAACAATCGGAGCCGTGTCGCTCCCGTCACTCGACCTCGTGCTCTCAACAGCGAATCCTCCGGTTGTTCCAGAACGTCCTGAAGGCCAGGCGCCTCGGCTTGTCGTGAGTCGATCTCGCGCACCGTTTGTCGCCCACGCAGTGGCCGATGAACTGAACGCAGAGTTCATACAAATGGGTTCGGCCGGGGCGAAGGCCATGGCCGTTGTTCTTGGCATCGCCGACATCTATGTCCACGCTGGCGGTCAATACGAATGGGATAACTGCGCACCTGCAGCAGTTGCGCTCGCTGCGGGCCTCCATGCGTCACGCATCGACGGCTCCCCCATGCGTTACAACAATCCCGATCCGTATTTCCCTGATCTCCTGATCTGCCGCAAGGAATTCGCAGACCAGACCCTTGGAATCATCACCGACCTGATGTAGTCCGCGACCGGGGAATCGCCCCAACTCGCCCGTACACTCACTGGCGATGTCGACTCCCCCCGTCGCCCCCGATTCCATTCATTCCGGCACTGCGAGTGACCCGCCCGATCTCGCAATTGGCTCGTTCTCAAACGAGCCGCCGTGGATTGTTGAACCCGCATCTATGCCGTGGCGCGAAGTGGTTGATTCCATTCGTTGGCTCACCAAGCACGATCTTCCCGAACTCACCTCAGCACGACGGTTACCCGATGTGAAACGGGCCGTCACGGTTGTTGCCGATTTCGGCACAGCAATCGGCCTGTGGTGGGTAACGGGACGGCGCAAAGGCAAAGCGGGTGATCACGCTGCGAGCCGTGTCGACCTCTCCCGTCGTCTTCGACTCTCCATCGAACGCCTCGGCCCCACCTACATCAAACTCGCTCAGATCATTTCTTCGGGCGAAGGACTGTTCCCCGAGGAACTCGTTTCCGAATTTAAAAAGT
>JBIIVE010000130.1:0-3794 GCA_044339605.1 Acidimicrobiales bacterium | reverse complement strand
TCCGTGTATGCGCTGCAATCGCGAGGGCCGTTTCCTGCAGCTCGGCTCGGGCCAAGGCCTGCCCAAGGCAGAAGTGTGGGCCCATGCTGAACGTGAACGACCACATGGTTGGGTCACGAGTGATGTCGAAACGGTTGGGATCCGCGTAGCGAAGCGGGTCTCGGTTTGGGCCACCGATAATCGTGGTGACCGCTTCGCCTGCTTCAAACTGCAGCCCAGCGAGTTCTGTGGCCTTCGTCGTCTTATTTCCCGACGCGTAGAAGCCGGGCCGATAGCGCAGAACCTCTTCCACCGCGCCACGAACTAGTCCGTCGGGATTCGCTCGGAGAAGTTCGAGCTGTTCAGGGTGTCGAGCGAACTCGAGAAACATCGAAGTCATCACGCTCGACGTCGTTTCGATCGCTCCAGCGAAGATGTTCGTGAACAGGACTATGAGTTCTTCATTGCTAAGTCGGTCGCCGTTCTCTTCCGCTTCGATCAGACGAGTGAGAAGATCGTCTCGAGGTTCTGCTCTACGACTTTCAACGAGTTGGCCTACGAACTCCATCGCTGCGGCAAATGTGGCATTGGCGCGATCGCGAATCTCCTGAGTGACGTTTGGGCCAAACGCATCGCCACCACCGCCTTGCATCTTCTGACCAACTTCTGCCGCTTCCGCCGGAGAGATCTCGAGGAACGATGCGATTGAAAGGAACGGAACACTACGAATGTGTTCGCGCACATCGAATTCACCAGCATCGGCATGGCGTTCAAGGAGGTCCCGCACATGCTGGCGCACAACCGGACGAACTTTGTCGGCCGACTTTGGGGTGAGGGCTCGATTCACCAAACCGCGCAAACGGCGATGGTCCTCGCCGTTCAGCGCACCAATCGAATACCGCCGCCACTCATAAAGCGGATCACCCGGCTTGAATCCACGAGCCTCGATGTACTCAAGTCCCTCGTTGATGAACTCGGGTCGCTTCTTGATCTCCTCGGCATCATCCCAACGCAGGATCGCTTTGATGCCCTCTGGCGTAACTGCCGTGCGATGGTTCTCCCGCAGCTCAGCAAGAACCGGGTACGGATCAGCCCAATAGGCATCCTCATCGAGCGGAACGACGGGAAGGTTGGACGCCATGGCGACGATCCTGTCAGATACTGACGACTCCGTCGATGCCCTTTGCCAAAGCGAAGCATCGTTCGGTTGGGCCACCGCTGTCGTGACTGGTGATATCGATCACGACACTGTTCCAAACATTGGACCAGTTCGGGTGATGATCGAGTTCTTCAGCGATTGGAGCGACTCGATTCATGAACGCCCAGGCGTCAGCGAAGTTGGCGTAGGTGAATTCGCGGTGCAAATGCCCATCGACCATTTCCCAATCGGGAATGCTCGCTAATCGATCGGCGACTTCTTCAGCAGAGAGGACGCGATCCCGAGGGCTCATGCGAATGGATCGGCGAAGGGATCAGCCGCCGCCGGTGGTTCATCTTCAACCCACTCGGCATAACCAGTGCGTTCGAGTTCATCGGCAAGTTCGGGGCCACCAGCGGCAACAATGCGACCTTGGGCCAGCACATGCACAACATCGGGCTTCAACTCTTCGAGAAGGCGTGAGTAATGCGTGATGGCAAGAACGCCGAGATTGAACTCGGTTGTTGCCGCTTCAATCCGACGCGAACATGCGCGAAGGGCATCGACGTCGAGACCGGAGTCGAGTTCATCGAGAATGGCGAACTTGGGTCGTAGTACTGCGAGCTGCATCGTTTCGTTGCGCTTCTTCTCGCCACCGGAGAGATCAACATTGACGGGACGATCGAGAAGTCGTGTGGCCAAACCGATGCGTTCGGCTTCTGCGGCAACGGTGGTGTGAACAACCGAGGCATCACGACCCTGCGCCGAAAGCGCTTCGGTGAGGAGTTCTTCGAGGCTGACGCCAGGAACCTCGACCGGGTACTGCATGGCCAAGAACAGACCGGCCTTGGCTCGTTCGTAGGTGGGGAGCGAAAGCAGATCAACACCGTCGATCGTGACCGAGCCACCGGTGACGGTGTAGCCGGGCTTGCCCATAAGCACATGAGACAACGTTGACTTGCCTGCGCCGTTGGGTCCCATCACTGCATGGACCTCGCCGGACTTCACGACAAGATCAACGCCATTGAGAATTTGTCGGCCAGCAACCTCGGCCGTAAGTCCTTGAATTCGAAGTTCACCCATGTCAGTCGATCTCCACGTAGACGTCGGCATCGTCGATGCGCACGACATAGGTCGGGACAGCTTTGGTCGCGGGAAGCGAATTGGGGATGCCAGTTTCGAGCGAGAAGCAACTGCCGTGTTTGGGGCATTCAAGCTCGCACGTCTTGGCGTGTACTTCACCCTCGGAGAGTGAGACATCGAGATGGGTGCAACGATCGCCAATTGCGTAGAACGTGCCACCGATATGGGCGAGAGCGATACGAACAGACCCAAAATCGAAACGTCGAACCTCGCCGTCGGGAACATCTTGGATGGAACAAACACGTTCGAGCGTCATGAGTTCACTCCTGCATCAAGTCGTTCATCGATTGCGGCAGCAATCAACGGCACTGCAGCAGCTACCGGGAACTCTTCAAGAACTTCGTCGAAGAATCCGGCCACAATCAGTCGCTCGGCGATTTCGGTCGGCACGCCACGACTTTCCAGATAGAAGACCTGTTCTTCATCAACCGGACCAACCGTGGATGCGTGGCTGCACTTCACATCGTTGGTTTCAATTTCCAGATTCGGTACCGACTCGGCCCAAGCAGTGTCAGAAAGTTTCAGATTGCGATTGGTCTGGAAGGCATTCGTTCCACGAGCCTCTTTTTCAACACGAATGAGGCCGGTATAGATCGAGCGGGACTGCCCACCAACGGCACCCTTGAACAAAAGGTTCGAGTTCGTATCGGGTGCGGCGTGATGCTGAAAGGTACGGAAATCAAGTGTTTGCGAACCAGTACCGAAGTACACGGCGCTGAGGTTGCCCGTTGCACCTCGGCCAATGAGCTCGCAATCGGTGCGCATGCGGCCATAGTCGCAACCAAGGCCGGCATGCGATGAAGTCAACGTTCCGTCGTTGAGAACGCGACTGACCTGTGAAGCGATCTGCCACACACGCGGCCCACGCATTTGCACGTTTCCGTAGGACAAGCGTCCGGCGCGATCGACATCGAGTTCAACCAGCGGAGAAACCAGTGCAGCAATATCGGCGGAACCATGCCAGTCGAGAATGCGCACATCGGCATCGGCACCAACCCGCACAACAAGACGGGGGTACACAGCGGAACCGTCGATATCGATCCAATCGATAATGGCAATCGGTGCGTCGACTGTCACCCCGGCGGGCACATGCACGAGCACGCCATCGAGGAAGTTGGCATCGTTGAGGCGGCCGAACACATCGGGCCCGCCATCGGCGACTACGCCGAGCGAATTCTGCGCATCGGGGCCGTCGACGAGCGAGCCGACGTACACACCCTTCGCGCTCAGGGCTTCGTCGAGCCGAGAAGCAACAACAGCGCCGTTGCGAACCACAACAGTGCCGGCGAGATGACCTAGGGAGCCGAGAAGCGCAGCGGCTTCAGCGGGAACGCCCTCGGATCGATCGCTGACAATGGCCCATTGGCTCAGGTCGACATCAGCAACACGGCTGTAGCGCCAGACCTCTTCTTCGGAAGAAGGCATGGCGAACTGGTCCGTATGGACGGCCGCGGAACGTCGATCAACTAGCCACTGGGGGGAAGACACGGAAATAATCCTACCCGCATAGGAGAAATTACGGCCAGTTTAGGAA
>JBIIVE010000057.1:0-14130 GCA_044339605.1 Acidimicrobiales bacterium | reverse complement strand
TGGTGGTGCAGACGAGTACGTCGAATTCGCCTTCCCAGAAATCGATAACAACTTTCTCGAGCGTTCCTTCGTCCATCTGTCCATGCGCAACAGCAATCCGCGCTTCAGGTACCAGTTCACCAAGGTGCGCTGCAACGCGCTCGATGTCCTGCACGCGATTGTGCACAAAGAAGACTTGCCCTTCACGGAGCAACTCACGCCGAATTGATTCGGCCACTGCACGCTCGTCGTACTCGCCGACGTAGGTGAGAATCGGTTGACGTTCGCTCGGCGGCGTATTCAATAAGGTGAGATCACGAATACCTGTGAGACTCATCTCAAGTGTTCTCGGAATTGGTGTGGCCGTAAGCGTCAGCACATCGACGCCAACTTTGAGTCCCTTGATGGCCTCTTTGTGCGAAACGCCGAATCGCTGTTCTTCGTCGACGACCAATAGACCCAGATCTTTGAAGGCCAACCCATCGGCCAAGAGCCGGTGCGTTCCAATCACAACATCAACATCGCCGGTTTCGAGATCGGCAATCACTTTCTTTGCCTGCGCATTCGTTAAGAACCGACTGAGCATCTCGACTCGAACGGGATAACCAGCGAACCGTTCACTAAACGTCTGTAAATGCTGTTGCGCAAGGAGTGTTGTTGGCACCAGCACTGCTGCTTGCTTGCCATCTTGCACTGCCTTAAAGACTGCTCGCACTGCGATTTCAGTCTTTCCGAAACCAACATCGCCGCAAACGAGGCGATCCATCGGAGACTCGGCTTCCATGTCCGCCTTCACGTCAGCGATCGCAGTCTTCTGATCGGGAGTCGGTTCGTAGGGAAAGGACTCTTCCAGTTCGTGCTGCCATGGAGTATCTGGAGCGAACGCGTGACCGGGAGCGTGAATGCGCTTTTGGTACAGCACTACGAGTTCCTGCGCGATCTCCGTGACCGCTTCACGAACTCGGGCTTTGTTCTTTTGCCATTCGCCGCCGCCAAGACGACTCAGGCTGGGTGAATCGCTGCCAGTGAAGGGCCGCACCGCATCGACTTGATCGCTTGGCACATAAAGACGGTCGTCACCGCGATATTCAAGAAGTAAGTAGTCGCGTTCGACGCCACCGATTGCGCGCTTCACCATTCCGCCGTACCGACCCACCCCGTGCTGATAATGCACGACAAAATCTCCGGGCGCGAGGTCGTCGAAATGCCCTTGAGCCACTGCCTTGCGCGGCCGGGCACGACGATGGGCGCGACGACGGCCGGTGACATCGGATTCAGCGAGAAGTGCCAGACCGATCTGCGGCAACCGAACCCCGCGCTCGAGTGGCGCAACGACGACGTGTCCGCCCGGCGTCGAGAGGTCTTCGCGTCCGCGTTCATCGAATGAAAGGTGAATGCCTTGATCTCCGAGCAATGCCACTAACCGATCGGCTGAACCGGTTCCATCAGCAGCCACAACAACCGTTGCACCATCAGCAAGCATCGAACGCAATTGATCGACCAGCAGGTTGCCATCGCCGACAACGGGATCCCAACCCGATGCTCCGACAACTGGAGTACTGGGAGCATCGGGAACATCGAGCACTGTCCACATCGGTGCTCTTGTGCGGCCAAGAAGTCGTTCGAACGGAACATGAAGTTGGGGGAAGGAACCTTCGGCCCCCCACGTTCGTGAGAGCGACTGCTCGAGGTCTTGTTCCTCAGCGAGGATGTCTCCAGCACGATCGCGCATGCGTCGCGGTTCGATCAGCAGAATTTGTGCGTCGTCTCGGAGCAGATCGAAAAGAACATCTGGATCATCCGCGTCGTCATCGACCAACCATGGCAACCAACTCTCCATGCCATCGAACATCTGGCCCTCAGAAAGTCGCTCCCACTGCTCCCGCCCCCAAGGCTGGGTTCCGACAAGGACTGCAGCACGCTCACGCACTTCCTCGGTGGGAAGGAGTTCGCGACAAGGAAAAACTGTGACTTCGGCAACAGAAACGGTTGCGCGCTGGTCGGCGATAGAAAATTCAGTAAGCCGATCGACTTCGTCTCCCCAAAGATCGATTCGCACTGGAACATCGGCGGTACTCGGATAGATATCGACAATCGAACCGCGGACCGCGACTTCACCGCGGTGCTCAACCTGCACCTCTCGGCGATATCCGAATCGGACGAGTCGTTCGATCAGTTCGACCGGATCAGCGACATCGCCAACACCGATCGTGATCGGTTCGATTTCACCAACATGAGGCCCAAGCCGCTGAACCAGCGCCCGAACCGGCGCCACGATTACTGCCGGGGCCCGTTCCGGTTCGTGAAGTCGCCACAGCACTCGTGAGCGCCGGCCCATTGTGTCAATCGCGGGACTCACTCGTTCGAACGGAAGTGTCTCCCATGCGGGAAACAGCTCGACCTCTGCAGGGCCAAGAAACGCAGCGAGGTCATGCACAAGCCGCTCGGCTTCTGCGGTCGTAGGTACGCCAACGACGACTGGTCGACGCTCAGCCCGTTCAACCAGTGAGGAAATCGTGATGGCTCGGGCTGGTTCCGGGATGACGATGGAACCTTCACGACGTCCCAGGATCGAGACAAGCGCAGGCTCATCGGTCATCATCGGAATCAGATCGGACAGAGCCATGGGACCTCGGGACACGCGCGTATGCCCGGCACAGAGCGTGCCGGGGGTGAGGGCTGAAGGTTAGCCACCCGCCCAGCCGACACCTCCCCTACTCTGATTTGGCCAAACCATCCGTCGGACCTGTTCAGGTTTCGGCAATTGCGTTTCGGGTTAACGGTGATTGCGCTCAGTGGCCCTGCGGGTGTCAACTACGTAGGTCATGACAACTCCCACTGCGAGTCCCTTCTCCGGCGGCCCGGCACCACTACCGCCCTCTTCTCGAACACCAATCCCTGAAGGTCGGATCTTTCGATTCAAAAATCGAATGCTTGGTCGTCCGCTGAACACCGACCAACTCGAACATGAACGACTCGGCAAACCGACAGCGCTCGCAGTCTTTGCCTCAGACAACCTTTCATCAGCTGCCTACGCAACCGAAGAGATCCTCCATACCTTGCTGATCGCAGGTATTGGCCTTGTTGCGTTCCAATTCGTAATGCCAATCACTTTCGCGATGATCGGCGTGTTGATCATCTTGGTTCTGAGCTATCGGCAAACGATCAAGGCCTATCCGTCCGCGGGCGGCGCCTACATCGTGACGAAGGACAATCTTGGCGTGCTTCCCGCCCAGGTCGCCGGCGTTTCTCTACTTACCGATTACATCTTGGTTGTTGCCGTTTCAGCGTCGGCCGGAACCGCTGCCCTCTACTCCGTTTTCTCTGAGCTCTACCCCTACCGAATCTTCATCGCTCTTTTCTTCATCGCAATTGTTGCGCTCGGCAACCTTCGAGGCGTAAAGGAATCAGGACGTATTTTTGCTGTCCCGACGTACGCGTTCGTCGTCGCCATGGCCCTCATGATCGGGTACGGGCTGTACAAGGCTGGGTTTGGCGGGGGCCTCGATCAAATCTCCATCGACGAGATGAACCCAGAACAAGCCCACGAAGCCGTCGGCGTCAGTGCGGTTGGATGGTTCCTCGTCTTGCACGCATTCGCATCGGGTGGCGCTGCGGTTACAGGCGTTGAGGCGATTTCCAATGGCGTTCCCGCCTTTCGCGAGCCGTCGTGGAAAAACGCGGCACAGACACTTGTCATTATGGGAACGATGCTCGGACTCATGTTCGTCGGCATCTCATGGCTCGCTTCTGAACTCCACACCATTCCTGTGGCAGGCAAGACCGTCATTGCCCAGATCGCCGAGGGCGTTTACGGCAGTTCTGGACTTGGCCGACTGATGTTCGTCTTTACGCAGTTCGCGACGATGTTCATCTTGATCATGGCGGCCAATACCGGGTTTGCCGACTTCCCGCGTCTCGCCAGCTTTCAGGCGGAAGACTCCTTCTTGCCGCGACAGCTCACCAAACGCGGTCATCGACTGGTGTACAGCAACGGCATCTTGGCGCTTGCCATTATGGCTGCGGTACTCGTCGTCATTCTTGGCGCAGACGTGAGCCGACTCATTCCGCTTTATGCAATTGGTGTGTTCCTCAGTTTCACCTTGTCCCAGGCCGGCATGGCCCGTCACCACATCCGCTTGAAGGAACAGGGGTGGAAGACCGGGCTCTTGATTAATGGCATCGGAGCGGTTGTAACTGCTGTCGTGACAGTGGTCATTAGTGCGACAAAATTCGTCGACGGCGCGTGGGTCATTCTTTTGATGATCCCGATCTTCGTATGGGTCGTCGTCCGTCTCAATCACCAATACGAAGCAGAAAAAGCCGAACTCGCAGAAGATGCGACCCTTGCTGCCACCGCCCCCGTCCTCAAGCGTCATGCCGTCGTTGTACTCATCGACAAAATCGATCGCACCTCTGCCCGTGCCATTCAGTACGCCCGCACACTGCATCCCGATCGACTTGATGCAGTCCATATCGCCGTCGACGAACAACACGCACAAGAACTTTCAAGGGAGTGGAGCAATTTGCCACTCAAACAAATTTCTCTCGATGTGCGCGAATGTCCCGATCGAAGGATTAACCGAACCGTTCTTGAGGTTGTTACCGAACTCGCGGCCGATGGCCAAACCGAGGTGACGGTTCTCATCCCCCGTCGCGAGTACCGCTCGGCATGGCATCGACTCCTTCACGATCACTCCGCCGACGGCATCGCCAAAGCGCTTGCCGACGTTCCGCATGCAAACGTGACCTTTGTTCCGTACCACTTGACGAGAACGTCAAAGGGCCAACGCATCCACAAGGTCGAGACCGGATCGATGTCGGGCACAACAGGGATTCGCCACTGAGATGGGGCTTTTCTCAAGTAGTGCAAAGCGTCTCGAAAAAGAGCGCATTGATCAAACCGGAAGGCAGTTCGCTGACCTTGGGACTCGTTCCCTTACTGGCGTTGTACCGATTGCCGGTGTGAAGTGGCGCGAAAAGGTCAAGGTTGCAGGTCGAGTCAAAGCGCTCCGGGTGCAACCGTGGGCCGATCAGGTCGCGAGCCTTGAGCTCACGCTTGCCGACGAAACTGGCGGCATCACCGTGGTGTTTTTCGGCCGTCGCACCTTGGGTGGCGTCCACCTCGGCACTCATCTCATCGTCGAAGGCATGACAAGCGAGCACCATCGACTGCTCACTATTCTCAACCCCGCTTATCAACTCCTGCCGCGTCAGGTTGCACTTCCCTACTGACGGCTTTTAAGCAGTGCGTGCATTCACGCGGTTCATCGCCGCATCGGGACCATCACTCACGATGAGTTCCACTGCATCGGCCGCAATTTCGATGGCAATGTCAAGCAGTTCACGATCAGCCTTACCGACACGTTTCAAGACGTGATCGGCGCCATCTTCTTTGCTCGGCGGTTTCCCCACGCCGATCCGGACGCGCACAAATGCGTCGTCATGAAGATGGGCTTTGATCGATCGAAGCCCGTTATGGCCCGCCAGCCCGCCGCCGATCTTCACGCGAACAATTCCTGTCGGCAGATCGAGTTCGTCGTGAACGATTACCAGTCTCGACGCTTCGTCAATTCCGAAACGACGCACTAACGGCGAGACCGACTCGCCTGAGAGATTCATAAACGTTGTCGGCTTGGCCAGAGCGACTCGCTTCTGACTGATACGCACCTCATCAACAAGGGCGCGTTCCTTGCCCGACTTCAAGCGGCCGTTATGACGACGTTCAAGAAGGTCGATAACGGCAAAGCCCACGTTGTGGCGCGTTCCGTCGTATTCACTTCCTGGATTGCCGAGACCGACGACGAGAACGTCGGCCGGCGTGCCGCGTCGGGGACGATCGCCGCCCCTGCCGCCAAATGCCACTTACTCGGCGTCGCCCTCGGCGGCACCCTCGGCGGCAGCCTCGGCCGGTGCGCCTTCGCCAGCTTCACCCTCGGTTGCGCCGTCTTCCATTGAGAAGCGAGTGGCAAGACCAAGAACCAGCTGGATGGTGTCTTCGATGTCGGTGGTCACACCGGCAGGAAGAGTGAGCGTCGCAACGGTGATTGATTCACCGACGTCGAGGTCGGTGATGTCGATTTCGATCTGGCTCGGAATGTCGGCCGGCTTTGCAGTGACGGTGAGCGACTTGAGCGGCTGATCAACAATGCCGCGACGATTTTCGACCTTCTTGGCTTCGCCAACGAGGACAAGCGGAACTTCAACGGCAACGCCTGCATCGGGATCAACACGAAGGAAATCGACGTGCAGCACATTGCGACGGATCGGGTGACGCTGGAGGTCCTTGATGATGGCAAGGTCCTTCTGGCCATCGACGTCGAGAGTGATGAGGGCGTTGAGACCAGCTTCGGTCATGAGCGCACGACGAAGGTCGGGCCACGGAACCGAAACAGCAACAGAATCGCGGCCCAGGCCGTAGACGACCGCAGGCACGAGACCGTCGGTCCGCATGCGGGTCGAAGAACGGGAACCGGCGATACGTCCGGTTGAGGCGGTGAGGGTGATGGCCATGATTCGGTGCTCCTGGAGGCAGCGCTGTAGCGCGCCGTCGGCTGACGTTCGTGAAACGGGTGGCAATCCTACCGATCCACCCCCGAGAAGGCGAACTCGCTTCGGGTGAGGGCTCCGTCGGTCCCCCTGCGCCCCCAGTGGCTGCGGCGATCGCCCCGCATCCTGCCCTGAGAGAACTGATCGTCCGCCGTTTCTTGACGCTCAGCTTTGGTTGTGCCCGTCGAAGATTTCGCTGACCGAGGTGTCTTCAAAAACCGCATCGATCGCATCGGCGATGATTCCGGCAACGGAAAGCACTTCGATCTTGTCTGACTGCTTCTCGGACGGCAGCGGCAACGTGTTGGTCATGACGACCTTTGAAATACACGAATCGTTCAGACGCTGAATTGCCGGACCGCTAAAGACACCATGGGTACAGGCCGCATAGATTTCGGTCGCACCGCGGGCCTTGAGTTGTTCGGCTGCGGCAACGATTGTTCCGCCGGTATCGATCATGTCGTCGATGAGTACACAAATACGACCATCGACCTCACCAACTACGTCACGAGCTTCGACGGTGTTCTTGAGTCCCTTCACGCGCCGCTTATGAACGATGGCGAGATCGGCGTGCAATTGGTTGGCGTAACGCTCAGCGACCTTCACGCGACCAGCATCGGGCGAAACAATGACGAGATCGTCGCCAAGACCCGCCATGTAATCGACAAGTACAGGCATTGCCGTGAGATGGTCGACCGGACCATCGAAGAATCCTTGGATCTGGCCTGAGTGCAGATCGACAGAAATCAGCCGCTTTGCGCCGGCAACCTTGAACATGTTGGCGATCAACTTCGCCGTGATGGGTTCGCGACCTTCGGACTTTCGGTCCTGACGGGCGTAGCCATAAAAGGGGGCAACTGCAGTAATGCGTTTGGCTGACGCGCGTTTTGCAGCATCGACCATGATCAGTTGTTCCATGATCGCGTCGTTCACGCTCATTCGCCCAGAACTGACATGCGATTGGATGATGAACACGTCGGTACCGCGAACTGATTCTCCGAATCGAGTATGAAGTTCGCCGTTCGCGAATTCGGCAAGATTCGCATCGCCGAGCTCGACACCGAGGCGTTCGGCAATCTCTTCTGCGAGCGGAAGGTTGGCCCGACCGGAGACGATATGCAGCCGCTTCTTGGTGACGAGTTCCATTCGGTTTCTTTCGCCGGCTTTTTGATTGGTCATTCTGATGACGAAGTGTAGAACGGTCCGGGACGGGCCCCGTCAGAAATGATGGCGCCTTCCTCGATGACCGCAAATGGTCCGAGGCGAACGTCGTTTCCAATCTCCGCACCACGTCCGACGGAGTTCTCGACAACTGATCGAGCTCCAACCCGACAATCGACAAGACGAGTGTTTGGTCCGATCTCGGTTCCGGCGCCGATCACGCAGGAACCTTGAAGGATCGTGTCGGGAAAAAGAGTGACATCGGCGGCGAGTTCGACCGTTGTGTCCACGTAGGTACGGCCAGGATCGACCATCGTGACGCCTTTGCGCATCCAGGCTTCATTGGTCCGCCGGCGTAATTCCGCTTCTGCCGCAGCTAACTGGAGGCGATCATTGACGCCATTGGTATCTGCCGGATCGGCCGCAACCACCGCTGAGACCCTGTAGCCCGCGCCGGCAAGCACCTCGACGACGTCGGTGAGGTAGTACTCGCCCTGCGCATTTTCAGGTGTAATGCGTCGAAGCGCTGGGCCAAGCACGCTGGCCCGGAAGCAGTAGATCGACGTATTGACCTCGGTGATAGCCAGTTCGGCCTCGGAAGCATCGGACTGTTCGACGACTCGTTCGACGCGATCGTCACGACCGCGCACGACTCGGCCATAGCCCGTCGGATCGGCGACCCGGGCAGTGAGGAGTGTGCATGCCGCATCAGTTTGCTGATGCATGTCAAGAAGCGAGGTGATTGTTTCGGTGCGAAGCAAGGGCGTATCGCCGGGCAGCACGATGATGTCGGCGTCGAGGGCATCGAGTTCCTCGGGACTAAATGCGGTCAGAGCAACGCCCACCGCATCGCCGGTACCTCGCTGCACCTCCTGCTCCACGAATTCGAGCGGGACATCGGGGGCAGCATCAAGAAGTTTTTTGGTCACCCGTTCGGCACCGTGACCGACGACAACCACCGCACGGCGGACCTGAGCCCCAGCCAGCGAATCCAAGACGTAGAGCACCATTGCGCGTCCGCACAACAGATGGAGCGGCTTCGGGCGAGCCGAGCGCATACGTGTACCTTCTCCGGCGGCAAGCACGATTGCAGAGAGCGACCTCGGAGACATACATAGTTTCTAGTACGGTCTGCCTCGCCTTCCGGGGCCTCATCTTTCGGGGCCTCACCTTTCGGGGGTGGTGTAATTGGCAACACGGCTGGTTTTGGTCCAGTCATTCGGGGTTCGAGTCCCTGCCCCCGAGCTTTTCTTTCCTGCCGGAATCCCGATCATCATCTGATCGGAATTCCGAGCCCTCCTTGGACAGACCCATCGGGCACTGCGGCGTTGCACGGTGGCGTTGGGTTGTGTCGTTTCGCACCGGAGCACGCCTTACCGCTACAGTCGCTGCGCCATGGGATCTCTCATTAAAAAGCGCCGCAAGCGCATGCGTAAGAAGAAGCACAAGAAGATGCTGAAGCGAACTCGCTTCCAGCGTCGAGCTGCCGGTAAGTGAGCTCAGGCGTCTCTGACGCCCGCTGTGCCAGAACCATTCTTGTTGACTCCACTCGGCCCGAGAGCCGGGTGGGTTCGCGTACGGGCCCATATGGCGGCGTAACGAGCCGCGCACCTGCAGGCGCTACCGAGCAGGGCTGGTGTGTGTAACGACTCGCCCTGGGCCAGGGAACGCACCCTCGACAAACCAGGTTGATCCTGAACCAGCGAGACGAGGCTGACGGCCACTGGCCTCAGCGAGTTCGTCACGCCAGCGAACAAGCTCGGGCGCGACCAGCAGCGCCGCTGGTTCCAGATCGTTGCCGTTCGCTCCGGCGGGACCACCAAGATCGTCCCATGCTTTGTAGACCGCGGGGGTCGAACACATCACCGGGGGCGTGAGCAATGTGAAGGTCCGCTCTTCAAAAGGCAACGGTTCGATCTGCTCGCCGATCCCCTGCACCCGCGCTCTGCCGCCGGAGAGACAGAAGGCCACATCGGCACCAAGCGTTACCGCCTGAGTGAGATCAGTCATACCTGCCCAATGGAGGATGGCGGCGGCATCGGCTGATCCCCCGCCAAGCCCCGCGCCCGCAGCGATTGCCTTTTCCACTCGCACCAGTGCGTCGCGACCAACCATCGCCAACGCGCGAGTGACGAGGTTGTCCTCACCGAGATCAATAGTTTTCCCAGCGACATCGGCGAAGGCCACCGAGGATGGCCCGGCGCTTTCACAATCGACGAAGAGTGAATCGCCGAAATCGAGCGACACCATTTCGGCATCGATGAGGTGGTAGCCGTCATCGCGCACACCGACCACGCGAAGCGACGTCGTGAGTTTGGCGGGAGCAAAGAGGCGGACCGATTCGGCAGGCACGTCCCCCATCGAATCACGCCCCAGCCAGTACCGCTGCAGTGAGTGCTCCCCATTGAACAACGTCGAGACGCTCGGGCCGCTCGGATGGGTCGATGCCAGCGGCTTCGAACTGCTCGGTCGTGACCTTTGAGGACAACGACCGGCGAAGCATCTTGCGCCGTTGGCCAAACGCCGTGCGAACGAGATCCATTAAGGAATCGTGATCGACGTCGACGACTGGAGCCGATCGGCGCTCAATACGAACCATCACCGATTCCACTCGAGGTTGCGGAATGAAGACCGTTGCCGGGATCCGCGCTGCGATTGAAGCGGTGGCCCAGAGCGACAACTTCACCGATGGAATGCCATAAGCGCCATCACCGGCCGATGCCGCAAGGCGCTCGCCAACTTCGCGCTGCACCATGACGAGCATGGTTTGGATTTGTGGGACATCATCAAGAAGATCAAGAACGATGGTCGTCGCAACGTTGTAGGGAAGATTCGCAACAAGGTGCCACTGCTTGTCAGCGGGCAGAACCTGTCCCCAATCAATTGCAAGCGCATCACCGTGGACAACACGCACACCGAGAGGTTCAACTGTTTCGGCCAACACCGGAAGTAGATGTCGATCGAGTTCGAGAGCAACAACGTTTGCTCCGGTCGCTGCAAGTTCGGTTGTTAACGAACCGACGCCAGGACCGATCTCGACAACATTCGAACTTGCATCGATGCACGCCAACCGCACAATACGACGGACAGTGTTGGGATCAGCAAGAAAATTCTGGCCAAGTGCGCGACTTGGCTCGAGGCCGTGACGCGCGAGCAACTCCGTAATGTCGCGTGGTGTGAGTGTCATGAGATCACTGCGAATCTTACGCAGGTGCTTTCAGTCGCAGATACTGCGCGGTTACGACAAGATTCGCGCTATCGGAAACGCACCAAGAACGATTCGACTCACCCAAAAGCGCGCGAGCACCCGGGCCACGCGCTCAGACCGGAACTAGCGAGAACTCGCTCGCCGATGACGATCTGCTGCTCTCGTGTCGCTTCCCATGGGTGAGCGGTGAATTCCTCGCCGCCGAAGGCGCGCCATGTTGACCATCTGGAACTGTGGGCGAACTGAAGTCCGCCGCCGTATCCGTTGCCGGAATTCGCTGCCCAGTTTCCGCCGGTTTCGCAGGCGGCGAGGCGGTCCCACTGATTCGGCGAGGTTGTGGCGTTGCCGGTCGGTACCGGCGGTGTAGTGGCGCGTCGCGGGGCTGTCGTGGTGGTGGTGGACGGTGCCCGACGCGGAGCGATTGTTGTCGGAGGGGCCACCGTTGTGACCGGAGCCGGGACGGTGACCGGAACCGTAACGGCCACGGTTGTCGTGGTCGAGTCTTCAGGCGTGACAGAGGCAACAACGAGGCTCGGATCGGTAGAGCTTGCTGCTTGGGTTGCACCGCTGCTCGGCGAGCGCTGGAACATGTCGATCACCAGCAACGGCAAACACGCGAGCGTGACCACGAGTGCGATCATCAGTCGGCGTTGCGTCGGGTGCACGGTGGTGTTCAGAACTGCGTCCTTCGTCGAGCAATAGATCCTGGCGACGGCGGAAGGACGCCCTGCGCGATCGCGCAGTGCAAACTCCGCCCGGAGCCGTCAGATGAACCTAGGAGGGTCACCCGGGACCCGCAACTATCTCCGGCCCCTGAGACACTCACTGTTCAACTGCGCGTAACCCCTGTTCAGGCGGTCGCGGAGACTTATCCACAGCTTTGTGCGATGAAGAAAAAGTCGCGAATCCCCTGCTACGGGAGCCGGTACACCGTCGCAGCATTTTTCCATGTGACATCTGCCACATCACCGACATCGATTCCTTTGGCCGCGGCAATTGCCGCCCCCACAACGGGAACCAGGGCCGGCCGGTTTGGTTTCCCACGATGAGGTACCGGTGCCAAAAACGGCGAATCGGTCTCGACGAGCAGCCGATCGAGGGGACAAAGGGTGGCGGCGGAGAGCACTTCGGGCGCCCCCGGGAATGTGACGATGCCACTGAACGAAAGCCAAGCGCCGAGGTCGAGACATTTCTGCGCTTCTTCAGGGCCACCGGTGAAGCAGTGAATCACCGTGCGAGATGGCACGCCTTCACTACCGAGGATCGCAAAGGTGTCTTCCCACGCCTCTCGGGTGTGCACCACCAATGCAAGGTCATGTTCATGAGCCAATGCGATCTGTTCGACGAAAACCTCTCGTTGCACCTCACGAGGCGAGTGGTCGTAGTGATAATCGAGCCCGCATTCCCCCACGGCTACCACCTTGGGGTTGCCAAGGAGTTCAGCGATGCCCTCGATGCCCCCACTTGCGTCGTGCGGGTGGACACCAGCGGTTGCCCACACCTCGTCGAACGCGCTCGCCACCTCAATCGCAAGCTTCGACGACGCCAGATCGCATCCGACGGTAATCATTCGCATCACGCCGGCCTCGTGGGCCTCGGCGATGGTGGCTTCGGCCTCGGGCCAACGGTCGGAGCCGTCGCCTAAGTGGCAGTGATCATCGATCCAACGCATTTCGGCTCCGTTAGTCAGCGGTGGGTTTAGCGATACGAGGGAAGAGGCCATCGCCCTTCACGACCGGCAACCCACCGGGATACCCACCCCAGGTCGCGCCAGCGACACCAGCATCGGTTGGCGAACCGGCAAGACCAATGCGCTGCCAGATCTGCGCGCAGGTTTCCGGCATAGCGGGAGTTGCGAGAATTGCAACGATGCGCAGCACTTCAAGCGCGTCACCCATCACCGCATCAAGAGCAGGACTTGGTTCCATCTTCCACGGTTCATTCGCTTCGAGGTGAGCGTTGGCCGCACCGACAAGGCGCCACGTCGCTTCAAGGGCAATGCTTGGCGTGATGTTGTTCCACCCATTGATCGTGTCGGCCAGCGATTGTGCAGCGATATCGGCAAGAGGCGAATCACCTGCAGGCGCGGGCCCAATGCCGTCACACTTTTTTCCGACGACTGTTGCGACGCGAGACAAAAGGTTTCCGAGATTGTTTGCGAGGTCGGCGTTGTATCGCGTGACCATCGACTCGTACGAGAAATCACCATCGGGACCAAACGGGTTGTCACGCAGGAAGTGATAGCGGAATCCGTCGACACCGAAATCGGCGACAAGGTCGGCAGGAAAAATCTGATTGAGGCGAGTCTTTGACATCTTCTCGCCACCGACCAACAAGAAGCCATGCACCGCGAGCTTCTTTGGCGGTTCGATGCCGGCCGCAAGACACATTGCCGGCCAATACACGCAATGAAAGCGAAGGATGTCCTTGCCCAGAAGATGGTGCACCTGGGGCCACCACTCAGCGAACTGATCGGGATCGGCGCCGTATCCGACCGCCGTTGCGTAGTTAATGAGCGCGTCGTACCAGACATAGAAGACATGACCTTCGTCCCAAGGAACCGGAACGCCCCACGAGATCGAGGTGCGCGACACCGAGACGTCTTCGAGACCTTGCTTGATGATTCCCAGCGCTTCATTGCGCTTACCTTCAGGTTGCAAACATCCGGGATTCGCGGCATACCAATCGAGCAACGGCTGTTCGAACTTCGACAGTTCGAAGAACCAATTGTCTTCTTCAAGCCACTCCACTGGTCGTCCGTGGATCGGACAGTTACCGTCGACAAGATCGGCCTCGTTGAAATAGGCCTCACACGGAACGCAGTAATGACCTGAGTACGAACCCTTGCGAATCCATCCATTGTCAAAGATGGCCTGCATGAATGTCTGCACCGAAGTGATGTGTCGTGGCTCGGTGGTGCGAATGAAATCGTCGTTGCTGATGTTGAGCAATTCCCACACTTCACGAAAGCGGGCGCTCGTGCGGTCGGCTTGTTCAAGCGGGGTAATGCCATTGGCCTCGGCCGAACGTTGAATCTTGAGACCGTGTTCGTCGGTACCTGTGAGGAAGAAGGTGGGGTCTCCGGCCAGTCGATGCCAACGGGCCAACGCATCTGCCGTCACCGTCGTATAGGCGTGCCCAATATGGGGCACATCGTTCACGTAATAAATAGGAGTGGTGACGTAGAAGGGTTGAGACACATCCCAAGGCTACGGGGCCGCGGCAACGCTGAC
>JBIIVE010000056.1:0-14188 GCA_044339605.1 Acidimicrobiales bacterium | reverse complement strand
AAGTCGACCAACTCATTGACACGCGCCCGGGCAAAGAGTTGCTCATCCCGGTGTATGACGATCCGGCGTATCCGGTTGTCGACGGACTCATCTATCGATCTGGTGGAACCACTGCCACCTACATGATCCTCACCGATAACGGTCGCATCATCGTTAACACCGGCATGGGGTACGAGGCCCCGCATCACAAGCGAGTGTTTGATGCAATCTGCCCCGGACCAACGCATTACATCTTCACCACCCAGGGACACGTTGATCATGTGGGCGGTGTTGACCTCTTCAAGGAAACGAACACGAAGTACGTCGCTCAGGCCAACAACCCGGCGCACCAGCGTGACGACAAGCGCATCCAAGGTTTGCGAATGCGCACAGCAGGCATCTGGTTCGACATGCTCGGCACCGACGCGCAGCGCATCTACAAAGAAAACCCGGGCGTTTCGATGGCTCAGTCAGAGCCAATGCCCGACATCCTCTTTGAAGATCGACTTTCCCTCACGATTGATGGACTGCGTGTTGATCTCTTTGCAGCGGTTGGTGAAACGACTGATTGTTTGATCGTCTGGCTCCCGGATCACAAGATTGCTCTCGTCAGCAATCTGTTTGGTCCGCTTTTCCCACACTTCCCGAACGTCAACACGATCCGCGGCGATAAGTACCGATTCGTAGAACCTCAGCTCGCAACGAATCGTTTTGTTCGTGAACTTCGACCAGAGATTCTCATCACCGGCCGCTACGAAGCGATCGTTGGCGCAGAACTGATTGAAGCCTCACTCGAGCGACTTCACAATGCTGTTGTCTACGTGCACGAAGAAGCGCTCAAGGGTTTCAACGCTGGTGTCGATATGTGGACACTCATGGACAAGATTCAACTCCCACCCGAACTGCGTGTTGGTCAGGGCTACGGCAAGGTCTCGTGGGCGGTTCGCACTTTCTGGGAGGAATATGTCGGTTGGTTCAAGCTTGAATCAACAACGGAGTTCTATCCCGATAGCTCTCCTGCCGCACTTGCCGAACTTCTTGTGCTCACAGGAACTGACGCAGCGCTTGATCGAGCGGAGGCAGCACTCGCAAGAGGCAACGCACCACTTGCACTCACGCTTGGCGAAGCGATCGCGCAGACTGAATCAGAGAATCCGCGCCTTCGATCGCTGATGGCGAATGCACATCAGCACCTGCTCGACAATGGTGGCGACGTGAGCTTCTGGGAAAACGGTTGGCTTCGTACCGAACTCGCGCGTTGGAGCGAACCGGGCTCGTAAGGGCTCAGTGCGTTACAGCGTGACGGAGTTCGCCACGCCTTCGGCGCCCATATTCACGACCAAAATCTTCACCGGCTTATCGGTTTTGTTTTCACCGTTATGTGGTGTGCCGACAGCTTCAAGAATCGCGGAACCGGCGGAGAACTCTTTCACGATGCCCCCCTCGTAGGTCACGGTGAGGGTGCCTTCGAGGATGTAGGCGTACATGGGCGCATCGTGCTTGTGCAGGCCAGTCGAAACTCCAGGCGCAATGGTGAGGATTGCTGACGACACCTGTGCTTGGGACCCACTTGGGTATTGCAGTAACTGATCGAGCACAGTTTGTGCTTGTTTGTTGAGTACAACCGAAGACTCGGGCTTACCTGTGGTTGCCGCGACGGTGGTGGTGCTTGAACCAGAGGTCGAACTGTCGCTTGAGCACCCCGCCGCCAAGACACCCACGGTGATGGTGAGGGCGATCAGTATGTTTCGAGGGACGTTGCGGCGACGGGAGATCATTCATTGAGTCTAGAGATGGTTCCCTTCGACAGTGGCTACTCTTTGTCACCTGATCGGTCGTCCGACCGAATCGCTCATTGTGTAAGGGGAATGTTGTGGGTCGTCTCGCTGGCAAGGTCGCATTCATCACCGGAGCCGCTCGCGGGCAGGGTCGTTCGCACGCAGTGTGTATGGCCGAAGAGGGCGCCGATGTCATCATCAGCGATATCTGCGGTCCCGTCGGTACCAGCGGCGTTGTCCCCGCCACTCCTGAAGATCTTGCGGAAACGGTTCGTCTTGTTGAGGCCACCGGCCAACGCGTCATCTGGGACCACGTTGATGTGCGCGAGCCTGCGCAGCTGAAGGCACTTGCACAGCGAGGCATCGACGAACTTGGTCACATCACCACCGTTGTTGCCAACGCAGGCATTCTCAACTGGGCCCGGACTCACGAACTCACACAGGATCAGTGGCAGGACGTCATTGACGTCAATCTCACTGGCGCGTTCAACACAGTGCAAGCAGTGCTTCCACATTTTCTTGAGCGCGGCGAAGGCGGTTGCTTCATCGTGATCAGTTCGGCCGCTGGCCTCAAGGGACAGCCCTTCACGCTTTCCTACACAGCAGCCAAGCACGGCCTTGTTGGCATGGTGAATGCGCTTGCCATCGAATATGGCGAGTACAACATTCGTGCCAACTCCATTCACCAGGCCGGTGTCACTACGCCGATGGGTGATGTTCCCGGTCTTGGCGCACTTATCGAAGAGCGCGCGTTCACCGTTGGTCCGGTGTTTATGAACACCATGCCGGTTGAGATGATTGATTCGGTCGATGTGTCGAACGCAGTCGTCTATCTCGCCAGCGACGAAGCTCGTTACGTGACTGGCATGCAGATGAAGATCGATGCGGGTCTCGTCGGTCGCTAGATTTTCGACACAGCCTTATATCGAATGTCTGCAGACGAGTCTGGCTAAATTGTTGCTTGGTGGCAGCGCTGCGAGATGCCGTCCTTACGTTTTGAGGGCGAACTTCTCCGAACGACGGAATTGTTTAGTTGAAGTTCACCTTTGGAGTGCGCGTTCGTAGCAAGGACGTAACCGAGCGCATCTAGGTTGCCCGCCGTGGAAGACCGGACTCATTCCAAGTGATGCGGCTTGAGAATTCGCAGTCAGTGAGTGGTTCGCATAGCGCACCCACTGTTTATGTCGATGCAGATCTTCCGGGAGCTAATCGGATAGCACGATTCCTTGGTGACGAGGGATGGGAAGTCGTCTCCGGTACTTCGGAAATTCCTCCGATGAGCATCCCAATCGTATTCTTTGGACCCTCGACCGATGTCGAGTTGTGGGCGAAACTCCTCGGGTCTGGCGGATTACGGGCAATAGCCGTCGGTAACAATGCGGACAGCGACGTCGTAGTTGGAGCGTTGGAAGTCGGGTTCGATCAATTCGTTGACAGTTCGATCTCCGATCGCCTCCTGCTGGCGCGTATTCGTTCAGTGGCTCGAAGGAGACCCACGAGAGTAAGAGCGGAAAACGGAATCGTTCTCAATCAAGGCAACTTGTCGGTGTCGTTGGGAGAACAGGCCATCAAGCTCTCGTCCAGCGAATTTGCGGTCCTCGCGGTTCTTTTCGACCGATCCGGCTCGGTGGTGTCAAAGCGTGTTCTGAGCGAGAAGAGCGGCTGCGAAGGACCGGACTCGCTCGACTCGGTGGTGCGTCGGGTTCGAACGAAACTCGAAAATTTGGAAGGTATTCGTCGAATACGGGCGGTGAGAGGGTTTGGTTTCATCCTTGACGACAAGGTCTAGGTCGGAATTGTTCACCTTGCCTTCTTCTTTGGGTAACCAGCAGTTCGGAAGCATGTCGTTCGCTCTCTCTAGGTTCGACGCTGTGGCTAGAGAGATTCTGATCAATGAGCGTGTCGTTGGTTCCCCCACCGACGACAAAATCATTGAGCGACCCCTGGGGTCTACCGAACTGGGTGAAAAAGGACTCGACGCCATTCGACGCGGTCTGTGGACCAAGCATGAAATGCACTCCAATTTGGCGGAGCGATGCTGACCCAAACCGAGACAGTCGTTTCCCAAGCTGAGCCAGAGAGTCGCAAACCAGATCCGCGGAGCATCAATACCGTTCGAGATCGAAACGATCGAATTTTCAGATTTGGTTTGTCCTCAACGGGCATCGCAGTGCTGGCCATCATGGTTGCCGTAGGCGTCTTTCTCGGCGTTCAGGCCTTTGATGCACTTAGCGAAACTGGAGTTTCGTTCCTCACCACCACCGAATGGGAACCGGATCGAGGTCGATTCGGCATTGGGTCGGTTCTTTTGGGCACGGTTTTGATCGCGTTAGTGGCAATTGCAATCGCTATCCCCATATCGCTTGGCACCGCCCTCTTCATTACGAATATCGCTCCAGCACGTTTCCGCGGAATTTTGGTTTCACTCGTTGATCTGATGGCTGCTGTTCCCAGCGTGGTCTATGGACTCTGGGGGCTGTTCTTCTTTCAATCAGGAGTAATTGGCCTTTCTCGTTGGATCTCAACATGGTTTGGCTGGATCCCCATATTCCGTGTGGAAGGAGCCGAGTCGAATAGTGCGTTACCCAACGCGTCAGCATTTACGGCTTCTGCTTTCATCGCCGGTGTCGTCGTGGCACTCATGGTGATGCCGATTCAAAGTTCGGTCATGCGCGAGGTCTTCTCACAAGTTCCTCTGGGCGAACGAGAGGGTGCTTTCGCCCTGGGTGCGACACGCTGGGGCGCAATTCGAGTTGTTTCGCTGCCGTTTGCCCGCGGGGGAATCATCGGCGGAACGATGCTCGGCCTCGGACGAGCACTCGGAGAGACGATCGCCGTACTGCTGATTATTTCGCCCAGTTTCGAGATCAATTTCCGAATATTCGAATCCGGGGGAAATTCGGTGTCGAGCCTGATTGCGTTGGGATACAAGGAAGCTTCGTCATTTGGCCTTTCGGCGCTCATGGCAGCCGGGTTGGCACTCTTTGCCATGACGCTTGTCGTCAACTTCATAGCGTCGACGTTTGTCGCTCGATCGCGATCCGGTGCGAGTAGCGAAGCATGACCATTTTGGATAAGTCCGACTCGGTGGAAGACCAGGTGGGTGACGTGGAGTCTCAGCGTCCGAAAACGACCCTTCCAGAGATAACTCCAATCGCTCTTCCCCCGTCAGGCACGCGAAGGATCGCTGGCATCTCCCGGGAGGACCTGGGCAACATTTTGGGCGCCGGCGCGAGCTCCATCGCCGCGACCTATTTGTTGTTCGGACTCCTTGCCCCGCTGCAGGGTTCGGTCGGATTTGTCGTGGTTGCGTTCCTGGTCTTCCTCGGCCTCTACGCGCTACTGGTCTCTCTCACGAATCCAAGTCCCATTGTCATCGACAAAGTAATGACAGCGATTTTGGCTGCATCGGCGGCCCTCGCTCTGGCGGCTCTTGCATCAGTAGTGGCGTTCACTTTGTGGCGTGGACGAGATGCGCTTGTCACGTGGAATTTGTATACCGAGGACATGAGCCAGGCGGGTCCCGCTGATCCGCTGTCTGTCGGCGGAATCAAGCATTCGATTGTCGGAACTCTCATCATCATCGCCATCGCGATCGTATTGACTGTCCCTCTGGGAATCGCTTGCGCAGTCTTCCTTAACGAAACACGCGGTCGGTTCAATCGGTTGGTGCGAACAGTGGTCGACGCAATGTCGGCTCTCCCATCGATCCTCGCTGGACTCTTCATTTTCGCAACGTTCATCCTGATTCTCGGACTGCCGCGATCGGGACTTGCTGCCGCCTTTGCGGTGAGCATCATGATGTTGCCGATCATCATCCGTTCAGCAGACGTCGTCATTCGACTGGTTCCAGGAAACCTCCGAGAGGCTTCTGCTTCACTTGGGGCACCGGAACGCCGGACTGTCTGGCATGTGGTTCTGCCAACGGCACGCCCCGGACTCGGTACTGCAGTCATTCTCGGTGTTGCTCGTGGTATCGGCGAGACCGCGCCGGTGCTGCTCACCTCCGGGTTTGCGTCGACTCTGAATGTCAATCCGCTGCGCGATCCCATGGTTTCGCTACCGCTGTCGGTGTTCGAATTCGTCCAGTCACCCCAACCGGCCCTTATCGCCCGTGGGTTTGCTACCGCAGCGGTTCTGATGGTCCTGGTCTTGGTGTTGTTCGCAGTGGCTCGACTGATCGGCGGCCGGCCGGCCGGACAGCTGTCCTCTCGCCAGCAAAAACGAGCAGCAAGCCGTTCGTTGCGGGATCTGAAACGCATCGAGCCTGATATCGAAACGGAGCAGTCATGAAAAAGGTATGGGCGTTCGTTCTGTTTGCACTAGTGGTATCCGTCTTTGGTGCTTCAGGCCCGAGTGCTGAGGCACAGGCGAGCTATCAGCGAATTTCTGGCGAAGGCTCCTCCTGGTCTGCGGGTGCCATCGATGCAATGCGCGTCAATGTCAAGCAATTTGGAATCACCGTTGACTACAACCCGAGTGGATCCAGCGCAGGTCGCAAAAATTTCCTGAATGGAACCGTTGACTACGCGGCTTCTGATATTCCGTTTCAGTTTCAACCTGAAGATGGTTCGGCGCCTGAAAATCCCGCGCCGGGAAGTTATGCATACATTCCGGTAACGGCCGGCGGCACTTCGTTTATCTACAACTTGAAGATCAACGGCCAGCGCGTCACTAATCTCCGACTTTCGGGTGAGAACGTAACCAAACTGTTCACCGGCGCGATCACGAGATGGAACGATCCCGCCATTGCAGCGGATAATCCCGGGCTGACGATGCCTGATCGCCCAGTGGTTCCCGTCGTACGTTCGGATGGTTCCGGTTCAACAGCGCAGTTCACGCGATGGATGATCAGTCAACATGGGCCGCTTTGGACCGACTACTGCAGACGCTCGGGAAGGGCGCCTGCGTGTGGCGCAACCTCCACCTATCCCACGATTGCTGGGATGAAGGCACAGGCAGGCGATCTTGGCGTCACGGGTTATGTGACGCAGGGTTTTGCTGAAGGATCCATTGGTTACGTGAACTACTCCTATGCGATTGGCTCAAGGTTCCCCGTCGCAAAGGTTCTGAATAAAGCCGGCTTCTACACAGAGCCCAGCCCGTCGAACGTGTCGGTCTCACTGCTCAAGGCTCGAATCAATACAGACGCTGCTTCGCCCAATTATCTGACTCAAATTCTCGATGATGTCTACAACGACACTGATCCGCGCAATTACCAACTGTCGTCGTACTCATATTTCATTTTGCCGACAACAATTCGAGGCCAATTCAATGCGGCGAAGGGTAGGACGCTTGGAGCGTTCACCTACTACGCGATGTGTCAGGCGCAACAGCAGTCTGCATCACTCGGATACTCGCCACTTCCAATCAATTTGGTGTCATCAAGCCTTGAGCAAATCCGGAAAATACCTGGGGTCGAGGTTCAATCAGTCGATGTCAAAAACTGCAACAACCCGACTTTTTCGCCGGATGGAACAAATCTGCTAGCGAAGAATGCGCCGTTTCCCTCTGAATGCGACAAGATCAACGTGACGCAATGTGCGGTCGGAACGGGTGGGGCAGCAAACCAAACCACCGCAACAAGTTCCGGTGGTGGGTCTGCGAATGGTTCCGGAGCTGGTACGCCAGGTGCTGAGACCGCAGCATCGGCAACCGCGACATCGGGAACCGATTGCGATCCGGCTACTGAAGATTGTTCGGTAGTGAGTTCCGCCGGATCCGGCAATTCATTGGCGAGTGCAATTCCGGTGTCATTGGCTGCGCCGGGAGGTTGGTCGAGTTCTCAAACGTTGACGCTTCTTGTTGTGCTCCTTCTGGGAATGATCATTGTCGGCCCAGCTATCGGCATTCAGTACTTCTCGAAACGAAATCAAAAATGAGAATTCGATCTCACGCGAAGAACGTTCTTGTCTCCGTTGGAGTTGCACTGTTGCTCGTAGTTTTTTTGCCGCAACAGTCCTCGGCAAATTCGGTGATTGGTAGCGCTGGAACGGATACAAGAATTGCGGATACTGATTCAGCCGTGACGGTTCCGGGAAGTGGATCGTTCGCTTCGTTGCGAGTGAAAGTCAATCAAACGCGCCAACTGGTCAATCAGGCCGTCTCGATTTCTTGGACTGGTGCGACACCGACATTGCAGGGCCCCGGAAGGTTTGGCGGCAATTTTCTTCAGATATTTCAGTGCTGGGGCGAGGATGACGGATCAAACCAAGCAAACCCTGGACCGCCACCTAGTCAGTGTGCGACTGGTGCAGCCTCTGGTGTCTACGGCGGTCTGCCCTCTGGCGTATTGCCCGGAGGATTTTCGGCAAGTCGATTGATCAGTCGCTCCACTTGGCCCAATTTCGATCCTCAAGCTGGCTATCTCGACGCTCAAACGTCGAATGTTTGGATGCCGTTTAAGGCCGTCGACGGAACCGAAATTGGTCGCCACGTAGATCCAAACTTCAATCCCTCAATCGTTGGCGGAAATTTTTGGTTGAACCCGTATTTCAGCGCCAGCACAACGAACGAAATTGCTGCTGGCCAAACTCTTTCGGACGGCACCGGCTCGGAGATTTTCCAGACCGTTACGGGTCTTGAAAATTCTGGCTTGGGGTGTGGGCAGCGAGTCGAGCCGCAGCAGGGCGGCTCCTTGAAGGTTCCAAAATGTTGGATCGTGGTCGTTCCGCGCTCGACCGCAGAAATTGAAAATGTCGGTACGCCTTATGAGCAGGATGCCCGTTCGTTCGGAGTGTTCACCTCTCCGCTCGCTCCTGAGGCGTGGAGTAATCGAATTGCAATCCCAATCGAGTTTGTAGCGGTCGATTCGCAATGTGAAATTTCGCAGAATGAGCGTCGAATTGTCGGAAATGAGTTGATCGTTGCAGCCATGACAAAATGGCAGCCCAAGTTGTGTGGCACCGGGTCACTTCCTCCGTTTGTGTATGCGACAGTCCCGGACGCAAGCGCAAGACAACAAATTGTGGATCCCGTGGAAGGGTCTGCAGGGCTTTCGGTTGTGCAGAGGCCTCTCGAATCAAGTGACGAGGACCCCCTTAAGCCGACGGTCTACGCCCCGCTTTCAATATCCGGACTTGCCATTGCCTTTAACTTCGAGCGAATTCCCAAGCTGGACGCGCCTGGTGATGAGCAACTTCTTGCAGGATTGAGAGTTGCGAATCTCAATCTCACGCCGCGAATAGTGGCAAAACTTTTAACCCAGTCCTATGTCTCGCAGGTTCAGATATTCCAGAACCCCGGTTATCCCTGGCTGGCAGGTAACCCAAACAATCTTGCAACTGATCCTGACTTTCTCAGTTTCAATCCGGAATTTGCGTTGCTGCAAGTGGGTGACCAGCGGACCTTTAGTGGCCTGCAACTCCCGTCTCGGAATTCAGATGCCGCCCGTCAAATTTGGGAATGGATTTTGGCCGACCCGGAGGCGAAGCGATGGCTAGATGGCCAGCCCGACGAGTGGGGGATGAAAGTCAATCCCGTCTATGCGACGACGGGAGCTGCGAATTCTTCGGGCTTACCGTTTGCTGATTCAGCCCCGGAATCGTTGCCCAAAGCTGATCCGTTCTGCTACCAGTCACCAGCGATTGATACGGGTGTCATCCCCAGCACACTTTGTGGCCCCGACTGGATGCCGTACTCCCAAAGCCTTACCGATGTCGCCCGCGTCTTGCGCATTGCTGACGATGGTGCCCGCATCGTGAAAGATGTCTTTGCGTTAACGGTCGACCAGGTTTGGAAACGTTCACAACCTCAGTACTTAGGCCGTCGAGCCATGATCGGGGTTACAGACACATCCTCAGCTTTGATTTATGGATTGCAGATCGCGCGATTGAGTCGAGCGGGAGACAACTCGGCGTCACGTCAGTTCACTTCTCCGACGAGCGAGGCCCTCGTCAAGGCGGTGGCGTCGATGACTACTCCGACAAATCCGGCTGTTCGTGAACCTGACCAAACAAAGATGTCGGCAGGTTCCTACCCACTGGCAGCCATAAATTACGGAGTAATTCGACCACTCGGACTTCCGCAGGCGGATCGTAACGACTACGCGTCGTTTATTGAATACGCAAGCGGTGCTGGTCAATCGCCGGGCTATGACATCGGAGAATTGCCGATCGGATATGCGTCAATGCCGCAGACATTGCGACAGCAATCAGCGCAAGCAGCCAAGACGATCCGCGAACTGCAGCCGACGGCTTCTGCAGTTGGTGAGAATTCTGGATCTGGTGACGAGAATGCCAACGGGCAGGGTTCGTACTCGAATGTGGCTGCACTACCGGTTCAGGTCGGTGCCTCAGGCGAACCTGCTCCTTCCGAGACCGAGCCGTCACCAACCGGAGATTCAGTCATAGCGACGACTCCGATTTTTGGAATGTCGCCGATCAGGTTCGTGGTTCCAGCGCTAGTAGCGCTCGGAGTGTTCGCGGGCCTGTCGGTGCTCGAGATCACGAAGCGCCCCAGACGGAGACGATCATGAGGCGAGGATTCCTGTCGAAAATCGTCCTTGCGGTCCTAGGTTTCATGGTCATTCAGTTGCCGGTAGCCGACATCAGTCTTGCGAGTGCATCGGAAACAGATGCGAACTCGAATTCCGTCGTTGTTGTTGCAGGCGACGGCCCGAATGCTGGAAAGCAAATCGCCGACGGTAAAGGTTCGACCTCGTTTTCATTTTTACTGCAGGGAAAATCTGAATGTCAGGGCGACAGTGCTGACGGGAACTACCGAATCCAAAGTTTCATCGTTCCTGAAACGGTTGACCCCAAGACTCTGACGTTTGAATCGACAAAGCCTGCTGGCGAGGGCAACTGGGCTCTCTACGACGTCAACACCCGTCCGTATGTTCAGGATCTCACGTCGGTTGCTGATGCCCCGGGCAAACCCGGGCGAATCGATTCAATTCCTCAACTCTCGTTTGCCGTCTTCCCCCCGGGAACACTTGCGCCTGGTGTTTACAAGATGGGGATTGCCTGCTCGCTCATGAACGAGCCGACGCGGATCTGGGAAACAACAATTGAAATCAGCGAGGATGCGAATGACAGCCCAGCCAACATCGGCTGGACGGTTACTGGCGGCGTGACCTCAGAAGACGATTCAAACCCTGCTGCGTTGGTGGCGCTGGGTGTGGTCGCTGTCGCGCTTGCAGGACTCATTTCCTACAAATTTCTCGAAAAGAAAAGAGCAAAAAGTGGAATCAACAAGTAGATCTTCTTTCACGAGCCTTCGTGCTTCAGGTCTGCTCCTGGCAGCAGTAGTTCTGTTGGCGATTCTTGGAATTGTCAATGCACTGCCTGCTTCAGGTGCGACGAACAACGGCACAGCAACGTTGACGCAGTCCTCGGGTACAGGTGCGACGAACTTCACGATCAACCTGGGTGGAAGTGCAACATGCCCGGGTGATGGAAATGCCGGATATCGGTGGCAGACATTCATGATTCCTGCAGCGGCTGACATCGACGCAACGTTGACGTTCGGCAGCAGTGGCCCGACCGCAGTCGGTGCTGAGTTCCGACAGCCATTGTTTGACATTTCTGGTTCCCCAGTTGTTGCCAAACTGCCGGATATCGCCGTGGCCCCCGCGACCACTGGTGGCATCTCGGGTATCCCCAATTTCAACTTCCAGGTGTTTTCACCCACCAACATCCCGAATGGGGACTACAAGATTGGGGTGGCGTGCACACTTGGTGCGGCCGGTTCGACCCAATTGAAGTCGTACTGGAGTCAGCAGATCACGATCACAAACGACCCGACCAACACGGACAATGCGCAGGTTGATTGGGCCACTTCGACTCCGCCTCAGACGACAACCACGACAGCTGCTCCGACCACAACGACCACGGCCGATCCGACAACAACGACAAGTACGACAACGGTCGGACAGTCAACGTCGACCACAACTACCGATCCACTTGCAGGTGACGGATCGACCACGGACACAGGCGAACCGACAGACACTCTGACTTCGAGCTCGGGTGGCGGACTGCCGATGACGGGCAGTGGTGTGTGGTCGATACTTTTCTGGGCGGTAGTTCTTCTGGTCGCTGGACGAATGACGTACCTCGTAAGCAGGTCTCCGAGTCCGACTGAAGAAGTTGAATGAACCCAACTGGAGCAGTTGTCGAAGAAGCCTCGCCGGCCGAAGAGCCTGGAAGTGAGAGCAAGAGCGGTTCGCAGCCCTGGCTGAAATCGTTCTTCACTAGGGAGCCCGTAGGCGAGGTCCCGCCGCTTGGGGGTCGGGCCCAAATCCTCCGAATTTCCCTAGTGGTTTTAGTGGTGCTTCTGGTCTCGTTTTTGGCCTCAATCTCTGTCCTGGGAGGCATGCAGCAACGCTCTGCCCAACAGAAAGCATTCAATTCGTTTCGCGTTGAATTGGCGGAGGGGACAGCACCGACGGGACCGGTCAATGTCGATAGTCAATTGATCCGACCAGGTACACCTATGGCGTATTTGGAAATCGCGTCGATTGGAACTCGCCAGGTTGTGTTTGCTGGGACGTCATCGAAAGTCACCATGGATGGTCCCGGTTATCGCATGGACACCGTCTTTCCCGGTCAAGTCGGAACCAGCATCATCATGGGTAGACGAGCCTCGTTCGGTGCTCCATTTGGTGGCCTGAGCAAACTCAAGGTGGGCGACCCGATTCGTGTCACGACAGGCCAGGGAGAGTTTGAGTATTCGGTCATTGCGGTGCGTTCAGAAGGCGAGCCGGTGCCAGCGAAAATCGAGAAGGGAAAATCACGGATCCAGCTGGTGACAGTTGAGGGCCGCCCTTTCATGCCTGATGGAATCGTTCGAGTTGATGCGGAGCTGGAGGGGACTCCAGTCCCGTCATCAGGTTCAGCCTTTAGCTCAAAGACTCTCCCAGCTTCAGAGAAATTCATGGGAGTGGATTCGTCAACGGTTTGGCAACTGGTCCTTTGGCTCGAGGCCCTTGCGCTTGTGATGGCGCTCTTTATCTGGGGATGGAATCGCTGGAGTCGTATGAAAACTTGGATAGTTGTTTCACCACCATTGGTGCTGGTCGGACTCGCAGTGAGCGATCAATTTGCTCGCTTGCTTCCCAACATGTTGTGAGGAAAATGATGAATCAGGTAGAGCAAGACGTCACGAACAACAGCAATCACGTCGAATCCGGCACTCACCCCGTCGAGTTCCGGGACATATCAGTGATCCAACTGACGAGATCAAATGAAGTTGTCGTCGTTGAATCGAACGCGACCGTCACGGTCAGCGATAGCGGCGTTGTCGCCCACAAAGAGATGCGCGAATGGAATTGGCTCTTTTCCGAGATCACTCAAATTGATCACGAATTGGAAAATTCGGTGTTGTTGCAGACAACGGAACTACACAATTTCGGAATCAGCTTCAAGGCCGAAGATAAAGAGGAATTTCTTGGACTGGTGAAGAGCCGGCATGCGGAGGCAATGGGAGAACTTCCGGCGTCGACGACGGGTGTCGGTTCAGACAAAAAGAGGCAACGCATGTTTTCGATGCGGAAGGAATTCGAATTCGAGGATTTGCCGCTTGCTGAACTGAGCGCCGAGAACATTTCTGCTTGGTTCGCAAATCATCACGTCCTCGACAGAATTTCGCTCACGATGTCGGCGGGCCAAGTCACCGCCCTCATTGGGCCCTCAGGTTGCGGTAAGTCGACGTTTTTGCGGATCCTGAATCGGATGCATGAACTCGTACCGAGTGCATCTCTGTCGGGTGAGGTTCTGCTTGACGGCGAAGATATCTACGACCTCCAGAAAAAAGTCATCGATGCTCGCCGGCAGGTGGGAATGGTTTTTCAGAAACCAAATCCCTTTCCCGCCATGTCCATCTACGACAACGTTGTCGCCGGATTCCGAGTCACCGGCACAAAGATCACAGCCACACAACGGGACGAAATCGTGGAGTCAAGCCTTCAGAGAGCTGGGCTCTGGAAGGAAGTTCGTGACCGACTTCGTCAGCCGGGTGGAGGACTCTCCGGTGGGCAACAACAACGTTTGTGCATTGCGCGTGCCTTGGCACTTCGCCCTCGAGTACTGCTGATGGATGAGCCATGCTCCGCCCTGGATCCAACTTCGACTCGTCGTATTGAAGAGACGATTGTTGATCTTCGGAAAGATGTGACGATCGTGATCGTTACTCACAACATGCAACAGGCTGCACGCGTTTCCGATCAGTGCGCATTCTTTCTTGCGGAGCAGGGAACTCCTGGCGTGATCGTTGAGCACGGACCGACTAATGCGATCTTCGAAAACCCCCAGGATCAGCGGACTGCTGACTATGTAAATGGTCGTTTTGGTTGAGAAAAAGTGAACAGTTCCGGTTGATCGGGTTTGTTTACTTTCTCTTCACTTGGTTGTTGGTTGGCTCTGTTTCACTTCGTTTCACGTTGAGTATCTCAGTTGCCGGTTCGGGCTCTGAGACTGAGAAAGGAATCTGAA
>JBIIVE010000054.1:0-14453 GCA_044339605.1 Acidimicrobiales bacterium | reverse complement strand
TCAGGCACATCGGTAAGACTCATGAATGACGAAAATCCCGTCAGATCCGCGTTCGGTTGACCGTTGATTGCCACCCCATTGGGAACACAAGTCACGTCATCGAGGTCAATGCTGAGAGCCACCGCAGGAGTCCCGTTCGCAGGAACCAACTCGTCGTTCGCCTGCACCGGCGCAATGGGAACAAATGTCAACCCCACCATCACTGCCGATACCGCCAAAAACCCAATCAACCTGACGGCACTACGACCAGTACCACTGCGCCCCGCACTCAGACCCCGCATTGATTTGCTCTTTTCTGGAAGATGCATTTTTTATACATCTAAATAAAAATCTATACCATTAAATGCATTCGTGCCTTCCCATCCAGGGATGGTCCGCCACCGATTATCGCCCTAGCGAAAAGCTCATACGCGGCGTAAGACTGCGGTTCCGGTAGCCAATTCCTCTAAGGCAAACCTGCATGCGGTGCAGCAACTCCGACGACCTCAATAGCGCCGTTGCGTTCAAGCGGCGCGTGGCGCGAGTCGGAAGTGGGCGCGGTCATGGCAAAGAGGTGTTTGCCTTCCGGCCCGCCAAGCATGCACGCGTAGGTGTTCATTGTTGTTTCAACTTCGTCGAGCACAACACCGCCTTCACCGATGCGCATAAGACGCGGCGCGAGCGCGTTCGCGATCCACACTGCGCCTTCGGCATCGAGACAAATGCCGTCGGGCGCGGCCATGTGTGCTGAGAGGTCGGCCCATACACGTCGGTTCGAAAGTGAACCATCGGGCGCAATGTCGAACGCAGTGAGTCGAAGCGCAAGCGTTTCGGCGACGATCATCGTCTTTCCATCAGGGGTGATAACCATGCCATTCGGGAAAATCAAACCGTCGGACGCGACGTTGATCGTTCCATCGGGATCAACGCGGCACATCACGGTTGTGAGTGAGTCGGGATCAGCGAACAAACCTTCGATCCCCTGCTCATCAAGAAACACCTCGAAATCGAAACCAAAGTTCCCGATGTACGCGCGACCTTGCTGATCAACGAGCAGATCGTTGGCGTGCCAGGTGAAGTGATCGCCGAGGTCGGCATGCGTCGTGAGTTCGCTGCCATTCCATCGCATGAGTTTGCGATCGAGCATCGACGTGACGAGAAGATCGCCGTTGGGCAGCCAGCCGAGACCGGATGGCTGGGATTCCACTTCAACAATGCGTTCGTCGTTGCCATCAAGGTCAATGGCGTGCACTGCGTGGTCATAGAAGTCGGAATACCAAAGTCGACCTTCGTGCCAGCGTGGGCCTTCACCAAAGAACAGGTCGTCCCGAAGGATGGTGGTGCTCACGACGGAAGTTGGGCGTTCTTCACGACAGTGCGGAGGTTGACGGCATCGGCTTCGAGGATGTTGCCCTTGGCTACCGCGTCATCAAGCGATGCAATCCATGCTGCGTCGAATGCCGCACGACCATTCGGAAGTGCCCACGACGCAAACGCTGCCGGAGGTGGTGTCACCGTTGTGCCAAACAATCCGCAGAATGCCGAACCGGTTTGGCCAAGTCCCGACAAGATCGCAACGGGAACATCAACATGCGGTGTGCGAATACCGCCGGTCACGTTCCCCTTTGCGTCGAGTACAAAGGCACCGTTGGTGATGTCGAGCGTCGGACGCGACTCGGGAGCGTCACCAGTGCGAATCCAGTTGTCGAGCGAGTTCAACGCCGATCGCAAGACATAGGTATGAGGGCCAGTGTTGATTGGCGTCGTGCACGCCAACAATCCGCCGTAAACCGATGCCGGCGGGGTGAGCATTGCTTGGAACATGGCGGCATCGCCCACACCATCGCCGTTGTCGGTATCGCCAATACCCAAGTTGTACGCATCGGCGTGTGCGGTGCCCGCGACTTCCCAGGTGCGAATCAGGTCGGTGTCGGGTTGACGAGCGCCAATTGAATTAAGCCCTCTGCCCAACATGTCGGTCTCGGCCTGGAACTGCAGGACGGGAACATTGAGATCGGTTCGGATGCGTTGATCGGCCGGCATCTTCACATCGACATTGAGCGCAGCGCCTGCATTGCCGCGACTGTGAATGAGATACCCATCCCAAACGTCTGTCTTTGGTCCGATTGCATTGACATAGGTCGTGAGTCGGAACGCTGATTGCGATTCACCAATGGCGATGACGCGTTCGGGCTGCAGTCCACCCAACATCAGATCGTTCTCAAACCACGCAGCCGCACCGGTTTGTGTGTACATGTCGTAGGAGTACTGATCTCCAGGATGCACAAGCGATCCGTAACGGCCTGGATCAGCAGCTTTCAGTGTGTACCCAGCAACGAGACCCATTGATGGTCCGCCATCAATACCAACGACCTGTGCCGACAGGCCAACCCACGCGTAACCCTCACGAATGAGTTCAACATGCGTGTAGGTCCAGTCCGGTGCAGCGTCGAGACCACCGGACACGTTCAACCACTCAATGATGACGTTGCCATTGAAATTGGCCGGATCGGTTGGACGACGAACGATGGCGCGGGTCTTGTACGCGGCAGTTGTCGCTGGGTCGACTGACCAGTTGCCGTCAGCGGTCAGCGGTTGCCCTGACTGATAGGCCGTCGCGGTTCCACTTATGTAGAACTCCGACTGTTCGTAACCGGCCGCGGCGAGGTCGCCGCTGGCGGCGGCAATAAACGCTTGGCCTCGACCACCCGTGGCTGGAACAACGGTTGGCACCGTGACCGAATCGCGTGATGGTGGCGAGGGTGCAACCACTTTGGGGCCTTTCGACGACGAACTATCCGATGAACAGGCCAAGAGCCCAACCCCCAAGAAAGAGACGGCGAAAAGGGCACACAAGCGTCGCCGAGTATTCATTCGAGTCACTTTCAATGGGGTCGACGGAAAAGCTGATTACTGCAGAACCTTTGACGCTTTCGCCGCGGCAATCAAATGATCGACATCGTCGTTAAGAATTGCCCCAGCTTTCGCGGCGTTCTTCGTTGCTTCGGTGAACTTGGCAACGAATGCATCGTGGGTTCCGTACTTCGCGGTGAGAGCTGTCGAGGTCAACGGAACCGTGCCGCCAAACAATGAACAAAAGGCGTTGCCTTTCTGTCCCAGGCCTGTCAACACAGCAATGGGTACATCGACATGCGGGGTTCGAATTCCGCCCTTCGCAATTCCAAGTTCATCGACGTTGTATCCGGTGCCGGCAGCATCGACTTCAAGACGCGGCTGCGACGCAGGGATCTGATTCTTGGTGATCCAGAGATTGAGGTCGCGCAGTGCGGCCCGAAGGATGTATGTGTGTGGCCCAGTGTTGATTCCATCAGCACACGTAATGAGGTTGTCGTACACACTCTTCGGTGGCGCCATCATCGAGTTGAAATAGGTGATGTCGTTCTTGCCGTCGCCGGTATCAAAACCACCGCCGCCGAGGTTGTAGTAGTCGGCGTGCGCGGTTCCGGTGGCTTCCCAACCGCGGAACATATCGGTATCGGGCTGACGGGCTTTGACATAACCCCTCGCACCAGCAACGTCGGTTTCGGCGCTGAAGGTCAACACGGGTTTACCGAAATCGGTCCGAATCATCGTTCCTAGAACTGGTGTCACCGCCGGCAACGGATCGACAGAGAGCGGAGCAGCGTTCCCGCTGCGACTGTGCACGAAGTAACCGTCGAACACGTTCGCAGTCGGCGCAACTGCATTCACATAGGTGGTGAGGCGGCTTGCCGACTGTGACTCACCCATTCCGATGACGTTTTTAAGTTTTAGATCTCCGAGCACCGTTGAACTGTTTCGACGCACCGCGGCGCCGGCTTGGCTGAAGATGTCATAGGAGTAGTTATCGCCAGGATGTGAGAGTGAGGAATAGCGCGCCGGATCGAATGACTTCAGAACGCGATCGATACCCAACGACATGCCGCCACCTTCGATTCCAACCCTCTGGGCTGAGACTCCAACCCATGCGAATCCCGATCGAATGATTTCTGGCGCCAAGTAAGTCCAGTCCGGAGCGGTATCGAGACCAGCGGTGACATTGAGCCATTCAACGATGACGGTGCCGTTGAACTTCTTCGGATCGCTCGGACGACGAACCACCATTCGGGACGCATATGGTGCTGTTCCTGCGGCACGAGTCGTCCACATTCCGTCTGCCGTTAATGGCGCATCGCTTGTGTACGCAGTCGCATTGCCAGAGAAGAAGTATTCGTCTTCTTGATAGCCAACGGTTTCGAGGTCAAAAACAGTTGGCTGTTGACCATCCTGGGGAGGATTTGGGGCGAGCACAACGAACCCTTTGCCGCCCGTCACAGGTCCCTTGATTGTTGCTTCAGCAACTGGACTCGAAAACACGGTCGTTGTTGTCGAGGATGAATCGTTCGACGACGAACACGCTGCTGCTGTCGCTCCAAAGACAACCACCGCAACCATCGCAGCCAACAAACGCAAAGAAGACCTACTACGCATTGTTCCCCCCGGACCGTTTTTGTTCAACAAGCACATCATTCCACACTCTCCTCACCCAGTGTCGGCTCGGCCCTACGATTATGAGATGGGTCAAACGTTTGTGCGACGGGTGGTCACTGGCATCGATGCCACCGGTCGTCACGTCATTACGAGCGACGGCGCTGCACCCAACACAATCGTGACCGACACCGTTGCGGTGAGCGAAGTGCTGTGGCTCGACGGGCCGCAACCTTCAATTGCCGATGATCCCGACAAGGCCAATTCTGGATTCGCACTTGAGCCGCCGGCAGGGGGCGCCAGCGCACGCATTATCCGGATGCCTGGGATTCCTGCTGGAGCCGATCCCGACACGACATGGCTGCGCGTTGCTGGTGATGACGCCGACACTCCCGGCATGCACGCCACCGACACGCTTGATCTCATGGTTGTGCTCGAAGGCTCCGTCGTTATGGGGCTTGAGGATGGCGAGCGCGTCATCGGCCCCGGCGAGTTCGTGATTCAGCGCGGAACACTGCACCGGTGGCGACCGGCCGATGAACACGGTTGGACGTATTTCGTTGCGATGCTTCGACCCGATGTTGAAATGAGCGCAGAGCCTGTCAACGTGAAGCCAGCGAGAGCAGGCGACAAACCAATTCGGCGCGTTGTGACAGGTTCGCCAGTGGTTGACGGCGGTTCCGCCGATCGTCGCGTTGTTACCGGTCCCTCTGTTGTCGACGGTGGCGCTGCCGACGCAATGTCCTCGCCGACGACAACAATCACCGACCTGTGGCATACCGGTGGCCCACTGCAATCGGTTGAACAAGGTGGCGACCCTGACGGACCGTGGTCGCTTGTCCCTCCTGCGGGTGGCTTGTGGTTCCGCCTCGTTGAACTCACTCCCGCGCCGGCCTCCGAGGAAGGTTGGCATGCCACACCGACGGTCGATGTTGATGTCGTGTTACGCGGACGCGTGTTGCTCGAACTTCCCGATGGGGTCCAGACCGAACTTGGCCCCGGCGACATTGTCATTCAACGAGGAACGAATCATCGCTGGACCGCAATCGGCGATGAACAATTTGCAATGGCAACGGTAATGATCGACGCGACTCACTAACTCTTTTTGGGATTGCTGCGCACGAACGCCCAGCGATCAGGGCAGCACGATCGAGAACTTCGGGTCGGGCGGATCAAGAAGCACGCGAATCGAATCAAGTGCGCCGAGATCTCCTTCAGCTGTTGCGATGCCCTGTTCAACCAATGCCTCGAGTGTCACTACTCCGACGATAAGCAGAAGCAGTTGTGAACGCGGAACAGTCACCGACAACACCGCATCATCAGCGTGTCGATTCACAGCATTCGACAGCACCGCATTTTCGAGGCGAAGCAAATGGCGTTCGCCTGTCTCGCCAATTGTCCAGTTGATGGCGAAATGCTGGCCCGCAGCCTTCATGCCGTCGATTCGAATTGCAATCGCATCAAACACCTGGGTGACAGAGATATGGGCCATGAGAGCAAGCGCGTTCTGCCCCGCAGGTCCTGCGACCTCAATGCCTCGCAGTTCCTGCGCACCGGTGAGGAAGAAATTTCTCCAGGTTGCGTTCTCTTGCGAATAGCCCATCTGCGTGTAGGTGCGAGCGAGTAGTTCGCGCGCAGCCATGTTGGATGGATCAGCGAACACGACGTGGTTCACGACTTCGGCAACCCAGCGATAGTCGCCGTCATCGAAGCTCTGCTGTGCTTTTTCCAAAACGACATCGGCTCCGCCCATGAACTCGACATAGCGAACCGCGGCTTGCTCAGGCGGATGCGGCCAAAGGTGTGCAGGGTTTCCGTCGAACCAACCCATATAGCGCTGGTACACGGCTTTCACGTTGTGGCTCACTGATCCGTAATAGCCACGGCAATGCCACGACGAAGCAAGCGTTGGCGGAAGTTCAATCATTTCGGCGATCTCGGCGCCGGTGAACCCACGATTCAGATAGCGAAGCGTCTGATCATTCAAGTACGCGTAGAGATCACGCTGCTTGGAGAGGTAGTCGACAATGTTTTCCGTTCCCCATGTTGGCCAATGATGCGAAGCAAACGAAACATCACTGTCGGCAGCGAACATCGCGATGCTTTCATCGAGGAATCCGGCCCACGCGTGTGAGTCGCGCACGAGTGCACCACGCAAGGTCACGACATTGTGCAAGTTGTGTGTTGCATTCTCGGCCATACAGAGGGCGCGAAAATCGGGGAAGTAAAAGTTCATCTCCGCCGGAGCCTCGGTACCTGGTGTCATCTGAAACACAATGCGAACACCATCGAGCACAAGTTCCTGACCAGTGTGCGTGATATCGATCGTTGGTGGCAGCAACGACAACGTGCCATTCGACGGAGACGGACCAAGACCGCAGGTCATCTGCCCCTCTGGGCCGCGTGGCAGCAGCGTTCCGTACATATAGGTAGCGCGACGACTCATGGCCGTTCCGGCCTGAAGGTTTTCGCTCACTGCGTGTTCGAGGAAATGTTCCGGCGCAACAATCGGAATGTCGCCTGGGTCGCCGTTGGGAACAACGCCTCCGGCTCCACCGAAATGATCGATGTGGCTATGGGTATAGATGAGTGCCGTTACGGGGCGATCGCCACGCACTGAGCGATACAGCGCGAGAGCCGTCGCCGCCGTTTCGCATGAAACGAGCGGATCGATCACGATCACGCCCTGCTCACCTTCCACCATGGTCATGCTGGAAAGATCAAGGCCGCGAACTTGATAGATGCCGGGCACGACTTCGAACAACCCATGGATGAGATTGAGTTGGGCCTGTCGCCACAAACTTGGGTTCACTGTTGCCGGGGCGTCACCAGACGTGTCGCCGTAGGGGCCGAGGTCCCAGACAACACGGCCGTCGGTCGCTTCGATCAGCGTGTCGTCGAGCGCGGCAAGAAAGCCACGCTGCGCATCAACAAAGTCCTGCTGATTGTCGAATGGAAGATCCATAGTGACTGCGTGCTGATGTGCCGCAGTGTGTTCAGAGACTGACATTGCGCAACCTCAATCAAGACTGGTTTGGAAGTCGATAGCCCGACCGTAGTCCGCGAGATCTTTCGAACGCTGTTGACCAGACGCTCTATTCCGAAACAGATCAGTCGAGCGTTGGCGGAACAGCTAGGCGCAGCGCCTGCATGTCCTCGTGGCGAGCGCGGATCTGATCGTGAAAACTCGGTTGGGTCGGAATCCAGAAATCGCCGGCTTCAACCGCGTCAAACACAAGATCAGCAACTTCAGTTGGTGACATTCCACCGGCAGTTGAATCGACGAGCATCGCTTCAACAAATTCCGCATCGGGGGTTGCTTCGCGACCGCGATCGATCCAGCGTTCTTGTCGATTGCGGCCCGACGTACCGATGTCGGTGTTGATCAAACTTGGAACGAGAACGGAAGCTGCAACGTTCTTTCCTGTTGTTCGAAGATCCTGCGCCAAACAATCGGTGAGACCGACCGCGGCAAACTTCGAAGTGAAGTACGGACCTGAGTAGGCGCCGGTGACAAGGCCGCCCATTGAGGCGGTATTGACGATGTGGCCTGGGGCATCGTCTTCAAGCATGCGCGGCACGAATGCTCGGACTGCATGGATCAGTCCGTCGACATTGACCCCCATGACCCACTTCCAGTCCGCCATGGTGCGTTCCCACATCAGGCCGCCGCTGAACACACCTGCGTTGTTGCAAAGAAGGTTGACGTGTCCGAACTCAGCGAAAGCGGTATCGGCCAGACGCTGAACATCTTCTTCAACCGAGACATCGGTGAGCACGCCAATCGCTTGTGCGCCGATCTGTCCAAGCGCGGCGACGGTGTCATCCAGACGCGGTTGTTCGATATCGGCAGCAACGACTCGCATTCCCAACTGGGCGGCCTTCTCGGCCAAGGCGCGACCGATGCCACTGCCCGCGCCGGTAATGACTGCAACCTGTCCGGCTTCGATTTTCATGAGTTCCTACTTGTCTTGATCGAGTTTGAAAACGCGCAATGCATTTTCGCGCAGGAACTTCGGCCAGACGTTGTCGTTGAACGGAACGTTGGGCATGTCAGAGAACTGACGCTCGAGCGAAAGACCAGCGGGGAAATAACCGCAGTACATGATCTTGTCGCTACCGCGAGTGTTCGCGTACTTGATGATGTCCTTCGGATAATGCTTCGGAGCGAACGCACTTGTCATGTAGTGAAGACCGGGCCACTTGAGCATGAGCTTCACCGCAAGTTCCGTCCACGGTTCGCCACCATGCATCATCACCATGGTCAGGTCGGGGAAGTCATACAGAACTTCGTCGAACTGTTCAACGTGTTGTGGCCAACTTGGCATACGAGGTCCAACGATTCCGCCGTTAATGCAGATCGGAATATCGAGTTCACAACACGTGGCGTAGATCGGATACATCTTCTTGTCGCCAATGCCGACCTGCGGAACCATGCCACTGGGGAATGTCATGGCAGCAACGATGTTGTTTTCAGCCTTGAGGCGCTTCAGATTGCGAACCGCTTCCATTCCCTTGTTGGGATCAGCCTGTGCACACAGATGAAAGCGGCCAGGGTGTTCGGCCTTGGCGCGAATCGAGTGCTCGTTCACGCCAGTCATGCACTGTTCGATGTTGAACGCGTCCATCTTTTCGACGATCCAGGCCACAACGTCGGTATCGGGTGACACAACATCGGGGACGTCTTTGAACATGTACTGCGCTGGGAATTCCATTTCCTTCAGCGATTCGTTGTCCTTGAGATTGGCCTTGAAGAAGTCGTATGCGGACTTCTTCTCTTCGATGCTCGTGAACGGGAATCCCATACCGAGATCCACGATGCCGATATCTGTCGGCATAGCCATGATTTGTCCCCCTGCTGCGTTGCGCTGATCCGATAATCAGGCAGTCGGATGAGTGTAGGACTCCTGACAGTTCGGCTTCACGAACACGGCCGCCTCCCCCTAGCGTTGCCCCATGGCGGCGCCCAACCTCGACACAATCGTGTCGCTCATCATCGAAGCCCACGCGATAAAGGGTTCGACCGTTGTCATCGGCGTGACCGGCGGCGTCGCTGTCGGGAAGACCACATTCAGCTCCGCCATCGCCACACTGCTCTCCGAAGATACGGGCCTAGACGTTGCCGTCATTGCGAGTGACGGCTTTCTTCATTCCAATGCCGCCCTTGCCGAAAAGGGACTCACTGACCGCAAGGGATTCCCCGAGAGCTACGACACCGCCGCAATCACGGCATTCCTCGACGACGTCCATGCTTCCAAAACAGTTTCGGTTCCGGTCTACGACCATCACACCTACGACATCATCGACGAAGTGGTCGAAGTTCCTGTGCTCGACGTCTTGATCTTCGAGGGCGTCAATGCGCTTCAGTTCCACGATCGCTTCGATGTCAGCCTCTTTCTCCACGCCGATGAGCCCGTCATGCGCGAGTGGTTCATTCAACGAACCAGCACCCTCCGAGATGCCGCTCGCACCGACTACTCGCCGTTCTTCGACCCGTGGACTGACGTTCCTGAAGATCTCTTCCTCGAAATGGTGAACGGTGCGTGGGAACTCGTGAACCTGCCAAATCTTCTCGAACACATTGAGCCGACCCGACCGTTGGCTCACGCGGTGATTGAGTGGGAGGCTGACCACAGCATCCGTTCCGTGACGATCCAGGAGTCACTATGAGTGAGATTGATCTCATCCAAATCGCCACTCCCGGATTCTTCGCGGCGATGGGTCTTGAAAAGGTCGCACTCGACCGGCAGGCAGCTGCGGGAAACGACACGGCTATTGGCTTTGAGAAACGTGATTCCATCGCCAGCCTCGTGATGGGAACAGCAAGTCTCTATGTGCCAATTGCGCTGAATGCACTCCTCACTCCCGTTGGGCCTGGAAAAGGCAAGTATCGAAAAGTTCTTGTGGGAACAGCCGTCGGTGCCGCTGCACTCACCACCGTTGCCGACGCACTGGCCAAGCGTGATGACGATTCAAAACTCACACGCTTCGCAAAGCGCATCCGGCCTTCGAGTGGAGTCGCTGCCGTTGCTGCTGGCGTTGTTACTGGGTCGACAACTTGGGCCGCGCGCACATCGGCAAAGCGCATGTGGAACGCGGGCGGTTCAAAGCGCGATCTCGGCACGGGAATCGCTGTAACTGCTGGCGCACTCGTCGCGTGGGATTTCATCTACTACTGGAACCACCGGATTCAGAACGAGAGCCGCTGGTTATGGGCCATTCATGTGGTTCACCATTCCAGCGAGCACTACAACCTCACCACTGCGCTCCGTCAACCAGTTGCTGATGTCTTTGGAATGTTCGTGCCCTACGGACTCATGGCCTGGCTCGGGTTCCGACCCCGCGTGATCGAAAACGCTCGAGCCATCAACCTGATCTACCAATTCTGGATCCATACCGAAGCAATTGATCGTCTCGGTAAGGCCGAGGAGGTTCTCAACACGCCATCGCACCATCGCGTGCACCACGGCGCACAGTCGGAGTATCTCGATAAGAACTATGGCGGCATCCTCATTACCTGGGATCGTCTCTTTGGCACCTTCCAACGCGAAGGCGAACGAGTTCGTTATGGCCTCACCAAGAACATCGACACGTTCAACCCAGTTCGCATCGCCACCCACGAGTACGCGGACATCATTCGTGATGTCGCCAAAGCGTCAAGTTGGAAAGAGCGCCTCGGTTATGTCTTCGCTCATCCAGGCTGGGGAAAAAAGCGCCGGGATGGCGGCCGCGAGCAGCCACTTACCCTTGCTTCGTGAGATCAAGTAGTCGGCATCGCTGAATGAGGCGGCACGCGGCCGCCCAGATGAGTACCTTCAGGAGCCAGTTACCTGTACTTGTTCAACCTTCGGTCACCACTCTTCACGATGCCCAATTCAAGGAGTCTCCATGCCAACCAGTGCCGACGTTCTTCCGCTCCTCGAGCGCTACTGCGCCGCAATGACCAGCCAAGACCGCGAAACTTGGCTCGACTGTTTCACCGACGATGCTCGACAAGAAGACCCAGTTGGCGCTCCCGTGAACATTGGACGCGAGGCCATTGGCAAGTTCTTCGATGAGAACGTCACTGACCTGACCCTCTCCGTTACCGCTCCCCCAATCGTTATCGGAAATGAAGTCATCGCTTTTCTGCGCGTCGACATCATGATGGGTGATCAGAAGATGGAGCTTCCGCGCATCGTTGATCACATCCTGCTCAACGATGAAGGTACGAAGTTTGCGAGCCTTCGAGCATTCTTCGATTACTCCGAACTACGCCCTGCTCAATAAGTTCAGCCGAATTCGTGGCGGAAGGCGCGCACGACGTCGGAGTACGCCTCGAGCGCTTCTTCGTACTGCTCGGGATGATTGATCGTGACGCGCAAGTCAGTCACGCCAGCTTCAATCATCGGCCGTGATGCTGCCATCGTTGCAACGAGGTCGAGGTTTCCGTCGCCGTCGCGCACCGCAGCGGCGTGACCCTGCACTTGGAACGACGGATCGCCGCCGGCCTTCTCGACTGCAGAGCGCAGTTTCGGAATGGCGTTGACGAGATCTCCGCCGTCGGCACCCCACGGAATCCAGCCGGAACCGAACGCAGCAATACGACGAATCACACGGGCGTTGATTGTTCCGCTGATCCAGATCGGCACACCGCCCGCCTGACGAGGCTTCGGCATCTGGTGAATCTTTTCGAACGAAAGCTCGGGTGAGGAGTAGGTCGCAACCTGTTCGCGCCAAAGCAACTGGCAAACCTCAAGCGTGTGATCGAGCAAGCGACCGCGGTTTTCGAAATCAAGACCGCACGCGTCGTACTCCTCTTTCTGCCAACCGACACCAACACCAAGTTCGAGACGTCCGCCTGAAAGGACATCAATAGTTGCGGCCTGCTTCGCGAGCACGGTCGGAGTGCGCAACGCGGCGATGAGAATTGCAGTGTTCAGACGCACGCGTTCGGTGAGTGCACCAATTGCGGTGAGCACGGTGAGGGGTTCAAGCCAGTTCCCGTCGGAATCAGTTGGCTGCTTGCCACCCACTGAACCACCCTTCTTCGGGTCCCCGTAGGCCTCAAGATTTTCCCCATAGGCAACGTGATCGCTGACGGCAATGCGGTCGATACCCGCAAGATCGGCGGCACGGGCTTGGTCGAGCACGTACTGGAAAGAACCGGGATCGTCCTGGCGGAACGTGCGAAGTTGGATGGAGACCTGAGGCGTCGTCATGGTCTCATGCTGCCATGCCAAATCCTCCTGCGCAGATGTCGCAAAAAGCGCGACGCATCGTCTAGAAAATCTCGGTGATTCCGCTCTGGGCCCAGATTGCTGGTGGCGCCGCCGCCGTTGCATCGATCGTCAGTTCATCCACCCAGACCACTCGCCTCTTGAGGGTTCGAACCGCTGCGGGTATCGCGCCGTCTACGTGGCTCCTGCTCGCCACATCTTCGTTGGCGTGGTTCGCCTATGGCGTTTCGGTGCGCTCACCGCAGCAGATCATTGCCAACGGCACATGGGTCATCCTTGTCGTTCCGCTCTCTTGGTTCATGCTCATTGAGAAGCCACTGCGCACGCGTCTCGGCGCGCAATTTCTCATCGCACTTTCACTTCTTTTCCTTCTTGGCCTCGGCGTTATCAACGAGAACATTCCCGCATATATAGGAATGCCGGCTTCGATTCTCGTGAACCTTCCGCAGATTCGCTACACCATTCAACACGGGCGAGGTCCGGGCATTTCGGTTGCCGCATGGGCATTTCTCGCTACGAGTTCCTATCTGTGGTTCACCTACGGGATCGGTGCAGGAGAAGTCCCCGTCATCATCAATTCCGGAATCGCGGCATTGCTCGGGACGATTGCAGTGATTGCGTTACTTGTGCGCCCAACAACGAGACAATCAATGAGCGAGCTGACGAGCGATGCTGACCTCGTGACCGGCGGGGTCGAGGATGTGGAAGTACCGCTCTCCCCAGACCGCATCTGACGGTGCCATCAACGGCGCGAAGCCGGACGCAACGAACGCGTCGTAGACCGAATCGACGTTATCGACCCAAAGGATGAAGCGACCCCAGATGCGTTCGGGCCGCACCCACGTCGGATCGAGCTGCAGATTCAGAAACTGCCCATCGTTCAACTTCAACGTGGTGAACGAGGCGTCCACGCCACCGAACACCACCTCAGAACCCAGCACCCCATAGAACGCGACCGACGCGGCCATATCGGCCGTTACCAAAGTGATGGCGCTAATGGATTCCACGTGATTCATACCTCCCTATTAAGACACAACCCAGAGGCGTCCGGGCGCCACCGCATTGGCACGGGAATGCTGATCTACATCATGAACATGAACGACCGCGCTGATAGTCCCTTCGTTGCTGAGAGGGCGAATACGCTGCACACGACGCTCCTGACGTCTCCCACTCATTGCTTCTCCACGCTGCCGCAACTTCTGAAAGGTACCCATGACCTCGATTCGAAAGATCACATCGATTGCACTTTTGTCGCTTGCTGCCACAAGCGCATTGGCCGCATGCGGCGGCTCCGGCTCCAAGTCATCGAGCTCCGAAACGACGATGGCAGTGAGTAGAGGCGAGACCACCGAAACGACGATGGCGGCTTCCGGAGCTTCGCCAATCTTGACGATCAACATCACCTACACCGCGTGCACAGGGTCGACGCTCACAATCGCCACGGACAATCCATCGCTCAAGAGTGCCGAAGTGACTCGCTATGACGCAGCCGATGTGCAGCAGCGTTCACCAATGACCATGAATTCCGACGGCTCATGGTCGGGAACGATCCCCACCGGTGCTGGCTACGAAGATCGGATCACGGTTTTTGCTGCCGGAAGCGACGGCAAGAAGTCCTCGCGTAGTTCGGCCCTCCCCCTCGTTCTTGAGGATGGATCGACGTCAACCTGCAACTAACTCTGGCCGGAACTCTCGTTCCGTTAGAGCGATAGCGTTTGTCTGTGGAGACGAGCGGACAACCCAACGAGGCATCCCACACTGCGACCTCACCGACCATCGCATTGGTGA
>JBIIVE010000129.1:0-3919 GCA_044339605.1 Acidimicrobiales bacterium | reverse complement strand
GACATTCCCTGTGGCGGAAATAGCGCCACCATTGGCAGCTGAATTTGCCTCGAAGGTTGAGTCGGAGAGGTCGAGGGTTCCGTTGATCTTGATGGCGCCGCCGTAGCCCCCAGGCACTGATTCATTAGAGATGAACATTGCGTTGTCGATGGTTGAGTTGCCGTTAATGAACGCTGCCCCACCCGAAACACCCGAACTGTTGTTGAGAAACACCGCGTTACTGACATCGACATCCGTCATTCCCCAAAATGCCCCGCCGAAATTGGTAGCTGAGTTGTCTTCAAAGACAACGTCACCAAGTACCAGCGGGCCGACTTGATAGACCGCGCCACCGGCATTACCGGAAGTGTTTCCAATGAATCTCGTAGTGGTGATCTCTGCACTGGCAGGGCTACCCGAATTGATGGCACCGCCGTAATCCGTGGCCGAATTGTCGGCGAACAAGCTGTTCTGAACGAACAAGGCGCCTGCGCCGAAGATGGCCCCGCCACTCGGAGCGTTGTTGTCCTCGAATGCAACCTGATCAATTTCCAGAGAGCCGGACGCGAATACTGCTCCTGCGCCACCATCGGCATTATTCGCAGTGAAGGAGGAGTTCGTGAGTGTTAGGTCAGAACGTGAGTTAATCGCGCCGCCGAGCACATCGCGGCCACGCGAGAACGCAACCTGGTCGATGACGACAGAACCAGTTGTGTTACTTGTGAGCAATCGAAACGTGTCGTTGCCCGTGATGGCGACGCCGTTGCCATTGAGGGTGAGGTTCAGTGACGTCGTGCTTCCACCGTCGTAGGTGAGGGTGCTGCCAAGAGCAATCGTGCCCAAACCTTCTGCAATTGTGATGACGGCGTCACTCGTTGCATTGATTCCACCAGATCTCGCATCAGTAATGGCCTGGCGAAGTGTGCAGTCGGTGGTCGAGGGGCAGGTGCCTGAGGAGTCGGCGGAAGAGGTGACGGTGACGGAGACCGTTGTTGCGCCGGCCGGGGCGACGGTCATGACAGCGGCTGATCCGGCCAACAACGCCAGGGCTGTTGCGAGCGCGCCAACACGAGTGCGGAGGGACATGCGGGACTCCTTGGTGTCCAGATGGCAATCGCTTGCCGACAACTCCGTCAGCGTAGGCGATAGGGGAATCCACCATCCGAAGCTCAACTAGCACTCACCGCTCTCGCGGTGCGGAACCTCAGCGAGTGAAGATCGGCGCAACCGGATCGGGCACGACGGGCACAACCGGCAGAGGTGCCACTGCGAATGCGGGCCAGGGAATGAACGCCGGGATGGTGCTGAGTGTCACCGTTTCGGTGAAGACGCCGGTTGCAGGGTCGACAGTTCCGAGAGAGAAACTGCCCGGCGCCGCCCCTTGTGGTTCGATGCTGGTTGGACCGAAAGGGAGAAAGTCGGTCGACATTGCATAAATCGTGTCGCCAGCAGCGAGGCAATCGAGTCCGAAGATTTGGGTGCTGATGCCCGCTTCGGTGGGAACGCCTGTGGCGGGGTTAATCGAGGCCCACGGCATACCGAGTGACGCGGGCTGGTTGCCGTTGGCGGGAGCAATAAAGCCGGGAACTTGTGCCCACAGCTTTGATGCACATGACGCGAGTCCGAAGATGACGTGGTTCGGAGAGAAACCATCGCCGACGTGAGTGAGTACACCGGTGGCGATGTTCACGGTGAACAAGCAGTTGTAGGCGAGAGAGTCCGACGTATCGATACTTCTAGGCTCGACGAGGCCCGAGTCGCAGGTTGTTTCGTTGACGGCGATGACGTACATCGTCCCGGCCGCATCGACGGCGATGCTTCCTCCGTAGATTCCGCTGATGGGAGCTCCATTGACGGTAAGTGTTTGACCACTTGGCGTTCCGTTGGCCGAGAACGTGATGAGCTGAGGATCGCCAAGTTCATCAGCTGCGGGGCTAACTGAACCGACACGCAAGAACTGGTATCCGGTGATGCCGTACACGGTGCCGTTAGGTGCGACAGCAAGATCATTGGCGCATGCGGCTTCTGATGAAGGGGCGGTCAGATCAGTGAGTGCGCCGGTGGCCAGGTCGATGGTGTTGAGATCGCACAGCCCTGCGCCATCACCGACGATCGTGTAACCGAGGGTCGGTGCGGCGCTGGCGACGACAGCATTGGCGTTGGAGCTCGACGGCGACCCAAACGGAATCACGAACGCAGTGGCGACGAGCGCGGCCACAAGGATCGGAAGGACAATGCGTCTTGAGGTCACAGGATTCTCAAATTTCTCTCGCCGAGGTCCCAACCTACCCAAGAAGGCAATGCGCTACACCAACCGGTGTGGTTTAGGCCGCTTCGCGGGCCGTGAGATCGTCAATCCAGGCCTGGGGAAGGTCGAACCACCGGGCCCCAGCGATGATGCGCTCGAGGTAGTCGGGACGAGGCATTCCATGGTCGTCGTAGTTCTCTATATATAGGTGTACGTCGATCGGCTGGTTTTCGGCCATGACGGTGACGAATTCCCGGCGATACAGCCCGCCGGCCACGCCTTCGTAGCGGTCGAGGCTGGCGAGGTCGGAATCGGAAACATTCCAGATGGCGCCCCACACGTGGTGGCCCGGTGAGGGGGAAACGGTGGCATAGCCGCGGCCGCCAATTCGCCAGGCCCAGTCGTTGAGGCGGGCGGCGCCGAGTGCGATGGCGTCGGGGCAGCGCCAGTCCATTTGCTCGGGATCAAGATTCGATCCATAGGCGAAATACAGATGGGGATTGATGAGGGATGAGGAGTCAAAGCGTTCGTTCAATAGGGGTGTCCCTTCGTAGGAGTTGATGTGGTGGCCTCAGTCGTCGTAGCGGGTCTTGCGGCCCTTTGTCTCGGTGCGGCGATTGGCCCACTGCTTCTTGGTCGACATTTCGTCCCAGTCCCCGCTCGAGGCGCGACTGGAATCGTGGCGAAGTTCCCGAATGAGCATTGCGTCTCCTCCGGAGCACTCGAGGAGATCAGCAGCGATGTTGAATGAGCTGCTGGCGGTGTCGTAGTCGCCACGGTTGATGGCATCGAGTGCAGTGCGACGTTCTTCCGCAGCACGCAGGATGTTCACGTGTTCGGTTACGGCCGGGTCGGCATCGAGATCAGGTGCATCGGGATCGCTCGATACGCCAATGCCAATGGGAACGGTGACGGTGTGCAATTCCACATCATCGCCAGCGGTCGCCCATCGGATGACGATCTCGCCCAGGGGGTAGGGCCCTGCTTCGCGCACCGTGGGCAGGAGCAGTTTCGCGATCACACGACGCTTTTCATCGCCGTAGGCATCGCCGAGTGCGATCTGCACGCCACGACCAACGGGTGTCATTGGAAATTCGTTGAGGATGCCGATGTCGATGACACCGTCGGTCGGTTGGATTTCCACCGACACGTTCTGTGCAACAACCGATGCCAAACCTTCGAACTCGTCGTTGAAGATTTGGGGAGCCTGGTCGGGACCTGCACACCAGTAGTCATTGCCCGAACCGTTGTCGGCGATAAGTGAAAGAAGCTGTTCGTCGTACCCGTCACCGAAACCGATTGTGGTGGTCGTGATGTTGCGACTGCGGGCGGCACTGGCGACACCGATGAGTTTGTCGTGGTTGCGTTCGCCCACATTGGCATGACCATCGGTGAGCAGGATGATGCGGCGAAGTGCGTCGGCACGGCTCGAAGCTTCGAGCATCTCGAGACCTTTGAGCCAGCCGCCACTGAGGTTGGTCATGCCGCCACCATGAATGGTGTTCACTCGAGCGATCGCTTCATCGGCGACGTGGCTATCGAGAGGAAGAACAAGTTCGACGGCATCGTCGAAAGCGACGACACCGACACGGTCGTTCGCACCAACCAGTCGGAGGAAATGTGCGACCGCAGCCTTGACCGCCTCAATAGGAGCGCCGTTCATCGAACCGGACTTGTCGAGAACAAGTACGA
>JBIIVE010000128.1:0-3946 GCA_044339605.1 Acidimicrobiales bacterium | reverse complement strand
GATCGTTGAACCGACCTACCAGCGTCTGCAAAGCCAGTACTCACAACTTCGATTCAACGAGCTCGATGTTGATCGCTATCCGATTAAGACCCCATCGGGTGAAATTGCTAACACGCAGGTGATCATTGGTGCCCGTGATCTGAATGTTGGGCAGATTCCGCAGAGCTCATGGGAAGGCCAGCACTTGGCCTATACCCACGGTTACGGCGTGGCCCTTGCGCCGGCGAATGCAACGACCACGCAAGGTCGTCCCGATTTCTTGATCAGGAATGTTCCTCAGATCACCGATACATCGCGAATGACGACTGAAGTCTCAACTCCGCAGTTGTATTACGGCGAGAACGTGACGGGCTACGCAATTACAAATGCAACCCGCGAGGAAATCGATTTCATCGAGGCCGATGGCCAAACCAAGTTCACTGAGTACTCCGGCTCTGGCGGCGTGAAACTTGATTCCTTCCCCAAGAAGGCCGCGTACGGACTGAGGTTCTCGGACTGGAACCTTGTGGTCTCAAACTTCCTTACGTCTGATTCACGCATTGTGTATCAGCGCGATATCCGCCAGCGTGTTGAAGCCGTCGCTCCGTTCATGCAGTTCGACAACGATCCATATCCAGTCATTCAGGACGGACGAGTCGTTTACATCTTCGACGGCTACACAACAACTGATCGTTACCCGAACGCGCAGCGTGCTGATTCGAGCGGACTTCCTGCTGGCAGCGACCTTGGCGGCAAACGATTCAACTACGTCCGCAACTCGGTCAAGGGCGTGGTCGATACCTACGACGGCACAGTGAAGCTCTACATCGTCGATCCCTCTGACCCGATCGTCAATGCCTACCAGAAGGCCTTCCCGGCCTTGTTCGCAGGTGTCGACGAGATGCCTGCCGAACTGAAAGCACATTGGCGCTATCCCGAAGATCTCTTTCGGGTGCAGACCAATATGTTTGGTCGCTATCACATCAGCGATGCGAAGTCGTTCTACGAAAAGTCATCGAGCTGGTCCGTTGCTCAGGATCCAGGTTCCACGGTGAACGGTTCGTCGCCAGTAGTTGCCTCTACTCAAACAGTCAATGGTGCCACCGTCGTGCGCACAAGAGAAGCGCGCATCAGCCCCGTGTATTCGCTGATTCGACTTCCAGGTGAGGAAACTGAATCGTTTGTGATGCTGCGTCCGTTCGTTCCGTTCTCCGAGGATGACTCCAAAAAGACGCTCACCTCGTTCATGGTCGCAAATAGCGATCCTGCGCAGTACGGCAAGTTGACTGTGTACGAAATGCCTTCCGGTTTCAATATCGATGGCCCGGCAATCGTCAACGCCAACATTCTTTCTGACCCGGTGGTGAGTCAGTACACGACATTGCTCAACCAACAGGGATCACGGACTCAGTTCGGCGCTTTGATGCTGACCCCGGTCAACAACTCAATTATCTATATCCGTCCGCTGTATGTGTCCTCAGACAACAACACGGCGATCCCTGAACTCAAGCAGGTCATTGCCGTGTTTGGCGGACAGGTCGTCATGAAGCCCACGCTTCGCGAGGCTTTGCAAACGCTGTTCCCCGGAGCCAACCCGCAAACCTTCGAGTCGTTGGTGGTCTCGCCCGAAGACGCCACGAGCAATGACTCCACTAATGGCGGATCCGTGCCCAGTGATCCCACCACGACCACCACGATTCCTTCTACCGGCAATGCCACAAAGGATCAGTTGATCGATCAGGCGGCGAAGGCATTGACCGATGCTGACACTGCGCTTCGAAACGGCGATCTTGCTGGCTATCAGGCAAAGGTCAAGGAAGCACAGACGCTAATTAGCCAAGCACAGTCGCTGCCCGATGGAACCACATCGAGTTCGGGTGCTTCAGGATCGCCTGGTTCAACGACAACAACTACAACGACGGTTCGATCAGGCACGCCCGCCTAGCGGTGGGCTTTTTCGACCGTTGGCCAGTTGCCGCTCTCGAGTGCGGTGACAAAGAGGGTGACCGTGGCCTGAAGCGCGATGTCGTCATCGGCGCGCCCTAAGGGGGTGCCGGGTTCGATGAGGCCCCGAACCGTCGCGCTGAAGACGCGGTGGGCGATGGCGACCTGCTTTTCGTCCAATCCGAACGAGGCGAGCACCGTTCGGATTGGCTGGGCAATGCGCTTGGCCCGTTCTGTGAATTCTGCGTCGTCGGCTCCGAGATGTCCCCGCAGTGCAGCCATACGCCCAGGGTGCTGTCGGGCGAAGTCGCGCTCCGCCTCGGCAATTGCAGTGAGCGCGTCAGCCCCACTGCGACCCACGCTTGCTCGCCAGACAACATCGCCAATCTCGGTTACCGCGAGCACCGCGATTTCACGCCGAAGTGCATCGAGACCGTCGACATGGGAGTAGAGCGAACTCACGTGCCGGTCGACCGCTTCAGCAACTTTTGACAGCGTGAGTTCCGTCCATCCGATTGTGTCGGCAAGGTCCGCTGCGGTGGCGACGAGTGTGTCGCGGTCGAGGAACTGTCCCGTTGAGCGAACGGGTGTGGTGGCGCTCACAGGTTCCAGACTTTGACAGCGTTGTCGCACACAATTTTACGCTTTTCGTCATGGGGGATACCTGTGAAGGCTCGCTCAATAAGGTCCTGAGAATCGGGCCAACTTGTAACGGGGTGGGGAAAGTCGGTGGACCACATGATGTTGTCGACACCGACGTCGTAACGCAGTGCTTCGATGGAGCGCGGCTCGTCGACGAATGTGGTCCACATGTTGCGGCGGAAATAGAAACTCGGGAGTTCGCTGAGATTGTCATAGACATACCCCTGACGAACGACCATGTCATCGATGAGATCGAGGTAGTGAGCAATCCAGCCAATACCTGGTTCAACGAATACAAGTTTGAGATCGGGAAATTTTTCGAGCGTTCCGGTGAGGATCCACATACCCAACGCTTCGGCGGTGGATAGAGCAGTCATCGTCACCATGATGCCCTTCTGCGGTGTTGGGTCACGACGGGTGAGCTCGTCGAGGTTTGTGTTGATGCCGATGTGGCAGCACATCGGAAGGCCTGTTTCTTGAACGGCCGACCAGAGTGGTTCGTAGCGTTCGTCGAAGTAGTCAGGCTGTCCGAGTTCGGTTGGGAAGACGGGAATCTGAAGAGACTTTGCTCCCAGTTCCGTAACCCGTTGCACCTCAGCAACGGCTGCATCGATGTCGTGAATCGGGATCTGATAACTGACGACGAGCCGCCGAGGGTCGGCTGACGCGAATTGGGTCAGCACGTCGTTGAACGCACGTGTGGCTTCGGCGGCACCGCGCTCCATATCGCCGATATAGCGAAAGGCGCTTACTTCGGAATAGATGACTTCAACGTCGACGCCGTCAGCGTCCATGTCGGCGAGTCGGTCCGAGGCGGTGTGGTAGCCGGGACGACTGAATGCGGCATGTGGATTTCGTTTCATCGCGTCGGCGTTTACCTTCGCCGAACTCATGTTGGCTGCAACACGTGCAGCAAATGCTTGCTGGGCTTTGTCGTAGTCGGGATGAAACTTAGGATCGAGGTTTGCTTTGACCTGATCTTGTGTGATCGCCACATGCGAATCGGCGGAGATGATTCGTTCGCCGGTACGGTTCAGGACGATGTCGGATTCGGTGATGGTCATCGGTATTCCTTTCGCTCAGCGACCTAGGATGATGCCGCTACGGCCGGCGCTGACAAGAACATGCTCAGCTCCGGAGATTTGGTTTGCTGACGTGCCCCGCAATTGACGCACGCCTTCGACGATGTTGTTCATTCCGTGGATATAGCCCTCGCCTAAGAGGCCGCCATTGGTGTTGACCGGCAGCGAACCACCGCGTCCGATGTGGCCGTCTTTGATGAAGTCGCTTGCCTCGCCGCGCCCGCAGAAGCCAAACGCTTCGAGTTGGAGGAACACGATTGGGCTGAAGTTCTCGTAGATCATCGCGATGTCGATGTCGT
>JBIIVE010000127.1:0-3949 GCA_044339605.1 Acidimicrobiales bacterium | reverse complement strand
GCTACGGCGTCACTCAGCTCTACACCGCACCAACCGCAATTCGTATGTTCATGAAGTGGGGCGAACAAGAACCGCAGAAGCACGATCTGTCGTCATTGCGTCTGCTCGGTTCAGTGGGTGAGTCCATTAATCCCGAAGCGTGGATGTGGTACAGCGAACACATCGGTGGCAATCGTTGTCCGATTGTCGACACGTGGTGGCAGACCGAAACGGGCGGCCAGATGATTTCGCCGCTTCCTGGTGTCACAACGCTCAAGCCGGGTTCAGCGTGCTTTGCCCTCCCTGGTATCGGCGTTGAAGTGGTTGACGAAGAGGGCCATCCCATCGAACGCGGTGGTGGTTACCTGACGCTCACCCGTCCGTGGCCAGCGATGCTTCGCGGCATTTGGGGCGCCCCCGAGCGATACAAGGACACCTACTGGAGCCGCTATCCCGGTCGCTATTTCGCAGGTGATGGCGCCAAGATCGATGACGACAGCTACATCTGGCTGCTTGGTCGTGTCGACGACGTCATGAACGTTTCGGGCCATCGCATCTCGACCACCGAGGTTGAAAGCGCACTTGTTGACCACACCTCTGTGGCGGAAGCGGCTGTTGTTGGCGCGACTGACGACCTCACCGGCCAAGCCATTGTCGGTTACGTGATTCTGCGCGGGGGAATAACTGCTGACGATGCACTCGTACACGAACTGCGTGCGCACGTCGCAACCAAGATTGGTCCAACCGCCCGACCAAAGCGCGTGATCATCGTTCCTGATCTTCCCAAGACCCGAAGCGGAAAGATTATGCGTCGGCTTCTTCGCGACATCGCCGACGGCAACACGCTTGGTGATACCACGACACTTGCCGACCCAAGCGTTGTCGATGCCATTCGCGAAAGTGCGTTGCACGGACCAGGTAGCGGCAAGTGACCGCTCCCGAAAACTGGCGTTGGCGAGAGGGTCCGATCGCTCCGGGCCCCACGGTTGTGTTCGATATGGACGGTGTGTTGTCAAACGCAAGCGATCGTCAACATCACATCGCAAACCGCGACTGGAATGCGTTCTTCGAAGCTTGCGGCGACGACGAGGTCATTCACGAACTTGCACGTTTGCTCAGTCTTTTAGCGCCGGAATTGTATGTGGTGTTGCTCACAGCGCGTCCACTACGCGTGCAACCACAAACACTTAAATGGCTTGCCCGTCATGATTTGCGATGGGACTTGTTGTGCATGCGCGAAGATCGTTCAGGCCAAGAAGCGTGGGAGTTCAAGAAGCGCACTGTGGGGGAACTTCGCGAGTTCGGACTCGATCTCAAACTCGCGTTTGAAGATGACCGAAAAAACGCCGACATGTTTCACGGCGAAGGAATCCCGTGCGTGTACATCCACTCGGGGTACTACGAGTAAGACGCGCGTTAGTCGCGGAAGTTTTCGAACTGCAGAGGGATCTCGAGATCGACCTCTTTCAGGCCGGCAATGACGGCTTGAAGATCGTCACGCTTCTTTCCAGTGACGCGAACCTGTTCGCCTTGGGTTTGTGACGAGACACCCTTGAGGCCGAGTTCCTTGATCGCCTTGTTGACGGCCTTGGCTTTTTCGCTGGAAATGCCCGCAACGATCTTGACGGTCTGACGAACCGTGCTGCTTGCAGCGTCTTCGACTTTGCCGTAGTCGAGGGACTTAAGCGACACCTTCCGCTTGACCAACTTCTCTTCAAGAACCTGACGAACGGCATTGAGCCGATCTGGACTTGCCGACTTCATCTCGATGGAGAGTTCTTTGTATTCGACTGATGAGTTGGTGTTCTTGAAATCAAAGCGAGTCGTGAGCTCTCGCGAGGCCTGGTCGACCGCGTTGCGAACTTCCTGCTCGTCGATCTCGGACACAACATCGAAGCTCGGCATGGCGTTCCTCGTTCCAACCGTTCGCCCAAAGAGGCGAAATGAATGGGTTCCAGCCGGCAACCCCGCCCGACGGGCGGGGGCCGGATGGTGGGCCGAGATGGATTCGAACCATCGTAGGCATAGCCGACGGGTTTACAGCCCGTTCCCTTTGGCCGCTCGGGCACCGACCCTGAAGGGGGAAACCATAGCGGAGCGCTGACTGCCCTCCGAAAGTGCTGGGTTGGCCTCAGAGCATCCGCTGCATGATGACGACATCGAGCCATTTGCCGAATTTCCGGCCAACCTCACGCTCGGTGCCGACGATTTCGAAGTCGAGAGAACTGTGCAGGCCGATCGAGGCGTCGTGGCCGCCGACGATTCGGGCCATCACGGCATGAAAGCCCCGGGTAGCGGCAATGTCGAGAATCTCGGCCAAAAGGGCTCGGGCCACGCCTCGGCCCCGGAAGTCGGCATGGACGTAGACCGAATCTTCAACAGTGGTGGCATAGGCCGGGCGGTCTCGATAGGGCGAGAGTGAGGCGAATCCCACGACTTGGCCGTCGATTTCGGCCACAACCACGGCCATGGCCCCGGAGCGCTGGTCGAGCCAGGCCAATTGATCGTCGATCGAGCGGGGGACGAGATCGAAGGTGACGGTGGAGCCAGTGATCTCGGTGTTGTAGATCTCACGGGTCGCTTCGGCATCTTCAGGGCGGGCGAGGCGGAGGTTCACACCGATCACCGTACCGGCGCCCTAGGTCGTGAGTTGGGAATCCCCTGTGGGGCGTGGCAAGATAACGCCTCATTTGTCGGGCGTGCCCGACGCGCCCCCTTAGCTCAGTCGGCAGAGCGTTTCCATGGTAAGGAAAAGGTCGACAGTTCGATTCTGTCAGGGGGCTCTGTGCCGGGAGGGCTCCGCCCAACCGTCCAACATGTCGGCGTAGCTCAGCTGGTCAGAGCACTCGGCTCATAATCGAGTGGTCGTCGGTTCAAGTCCGACCGCCGACACCAATCGGGAATCCGATTCCCACTCGGTGCAAAAGCAACAAAATCGCACCACAGTCGCAATTCGCACTACCCGCAGTACGCAGTATTCAGACAGACTCAAATACAGGCCGCACTAATACAGGCAATGGCCACGAAAGGCACCAGGAGAAAACCATGGCACGCGAGAAGTTCGAGCGGACCAAGCCCCACGCGAATGTGGGCACGATGGGTCATATCGATCATGGTAAGACCACGTTGACCGCGGCGATTACGAAGGTGTTGGCGGATGCTGATCCGTCGAACAATTCGTTTACTGAGTTCGCGAATATTGATAAGGCGCCGGAAGAGCGTGAGCGTGGTATCACGATCAACATTTCACATGTTGAGTATGAGACCCCGAATCGCCATTACGCGCATGTTGATATGCCGGGCCATGCTGATTACATCAAGAACATGATCACTGGTGCCGCTCAGGTTGACGGTGCGATTTTGGTTGTTTCGGCTGCTGATGGTCCGATGCCTCAGACTCGTGAGCATGTGTTGCTTGCTCGTCAGGTTGGTGTGCCTTCGTTGGTTGTTGCTTTGAACAAGGTCGACATGGTCGATGATGAAGAGCTTCTTGATCTTGTTGAGCTTGAGGTTCGTGAGCTTCTCAACGAATATGAGTTCCCGGGTGACGATGTTCCGGTTATCAAGGTTTCAGCGTTGAAGGCTCTTGAGGGTGACGCGACGGCAACGGCGCAGATCCTTGAGTTGATGGCTGCTGTTGATGAGTTCATTCCTCAGCCTGAGCGTGACACTGACAAGCCGTTCCTTATGCCGATTGAAGATGTGTTCACGATCACTGGTCGTGGCACGGTTGTGACCGGTCGTGTGGAACAAGGCATTGTTCACACTGGTGACGAAATCGAAATCGTTGGTATTAAGGCGACGCAGAAGACGACGTGTACTGGTGTTGAAATGTTCCGCAAGCTTCTTGATGAAGGTCGCGCTGGAGACAACATTGGTGCGCTTCTTCGTGGAACGAAGAAGGAAGAAGTTGAGCGTGGTCAGGTTCTCGCGAAGCCGGGTTCCATCACTCCTCATACCGATTTCGAGG
>JBIIVE010000009.1:0-45719 GCA_044339605.1 Acidimicrobiales bacterium | reverse complement strand
ATCGGGATGCGATTATCACCGAACTGGATCGTCTTGTTGCGGCTCTCTCTACGGTTCGTTCTATTGTTGCCGATGGCGATCGCGACGCGCTCGTTTCGATTCTTGAGCGCGCACGGTCAGCGCGACTCGCGCTGCCCGCTCGCTTTGCCCGGGCCGAAGATCTCGCCGAGTTGCGCATCCCCGTTGCTGACCAGAAGGGTGCGCTCGCTGGCATCACGATGATTGCGACCGAACTCGACGTCAGCATCGCCGACATCGAAATCGCCCACTCTGTTGAAGGCGATGAGGGAGTCGTCATCCTTCTCGTCGAAGCCGCAAATGGGGCACTTCTACGCGACGGTCTTACCGCACGCGGGTACAAAGCTGTGATGCGTTCGTTGGACGGATCAGAAGACCGCTGATGGTCGAGGTCCTTGAGATCATTCCGTTCGGCGGCCCCATTGACGCCGTTGCCGTTCCACCTGGTTCGAAGAGCATCACGAATCGGGCTCTGCTCGCGGCCGCGCTTGCGAGCGGAACGAGCACCCTTCATGGCGCGCTGTTCGCTGATGACACCGAAGCGATGATCGATTGCATTCGGTCGCTCGGAGCAGTCGTGTTGCTTGCCGAGAACGAAACCACAATCTCGGTTACCGGAGTTAGCGGAGACCTAAGCGCCTGCGAGTCTTCGTTGTTTGCGAGGCAGTCGGGAACAACAGCTCGATTTCTCGCTGCCGTTCTCGCATTGGGCGAAACACCCCTACGGCTCGACGCCGACGAGGCGATGCGGCGACGGCCGATGAACGATGTGTTTGCAGCCATTGAGCACTTAGGTGTGAAGGTGTCGTTCGAACAGGTCGACGGCCACTTGCCTGCGATAGTCGAGGGCCCGATTGGGCGGCGCGGGGAGATGCCATTGATCTCCATCGACGCATCGGTTTCCAGCCAATTCACCTCTGGGTTGTTACTGGCGGCTCCGTGTATGCCAGAAGGGCTGCAGATCGCTATCGCCGGTGACGTCGTTTCGCGCCCGTATCTCGATATGACCATCGCGGTGATGGCCTCGTTCGGCGCAGTTGTCGAACAGCCCGATGACCGCACATTTATCGTTACGCCCGGTGGCTACCTCGCTCGGGACTACGACATCGAACCCGACGCGTCTGCAGCGTCCTATTTCTTCGCTGCGGCAGCGATTTCTGGCGGCACTGTTCGCGTTGATGGGCTCGGTGCTCACTCCCTACAAGGCGACGTTCGCTTTGTAGACGTACTCGCCGACATGGGAGCCGAGGTCGCGATCAACGAATCGTCGATCACAGTCACCGGGGCAGCACTCCATGGCGTGACCGCCGATTTCAGCCAGATCTCCGATACAGCGCAGACTGCTGCAGCAGTGGCTGTATTCGCCGGCGGTCCGACAACGATTTCCGGTATTGGTTTCATTCGCAACAAGGAGACCAACCGGATCGCCGCCGTTGTCTCAGAACTTCGTCGGCTGGGTATCAATGCGACTGAGGATGACGATGGATTCACGGTGATCCCCGGACCGACTCATGCCGCGACCATTGAGACATACGAAGATCATCGAATGGCGATGAGCATGGCGTTGATTGGATACGCGAATTCGGGCGTCTCGATCTCGGATCCAAACTGCGTACGGAAAACATTTCCGACATACTTCGAACAGATGGAACGACTTCGCCCCGGAGGCTTGAAGTGACCGAACAACCATTGGTGATAGCGATTGACGGTCCGGCCGGATCAGGGAAGTCGACCGTTGCAAAGGCCGTCGCAATTCGTCTGGGTCTGGACTATCTCGACACCGGAGCGATGTATCGCTCTGTCGCCTTCGCCGCTCTACGCGGTGGTGTTGATCCCGAGGATGCCGAGGTTGTCGGGAATCTGTCCCGCAATATCGAACTTGAGGTCGCTCCGTCTGGCTCGGTAGTTGTTGATGGTGTCGATGCAACCATTGAGATTCGAGGACCAGAGGTCACTCGGGCCGTCAGCATCGTTGCCGCAAATCCAACCGTTCGCACCGAGATGCGGGCACGACAACGTCAATGGGTGGCGATACGCGGTGGTGGCGTGATGGAAGGGCGCGACATCGGCACCGTTGTCTTTCCCGACGCGAAACTCAAGGTGTATCTCGACGCAAGTCCTGAGGTTCGAGCTGCTCGACGCTCGAAGGAAGTATCCGATCTTTCATACGAGACCGTTGCGACCGATCTTGCTCGGCGCGATGCCCTCGATCAGAACCGTACCCACGATCCATTGCGCACCGCCGATGATGCGATTGTCATCGATACGAGCGATCTTTCCGTCGATCAGATCGTCGACGCCATTATGGAGCACCTGACGTGAGTCGTCGCGAGATCTACATCCCTGAAGGGCATGACAACGGGGAAGTGTTGACTCTCGCGCAGAAAGCAATGCACCACATGGTGCGACTCATCCTCGAGATTATTGCCCGCCTTTATTTCCGGCTCGAGGTACATGGCCGCGAAAACATTCCGAAGCGCGGTCCATTCATCATTTCGCCAGTTCACAGGTCGTATCTCGATACACCTGTGATTGGGGCGGCGATTTGGCGATTGATGCGCTACATGGGCGCGGAAAAAATGTGGACCAACAAGCAACTCGGCTGGTTCCTGACGGCCATGGGCGGTTTCCCCGTTCAACGAGGTGCGGCGGATCGTGATGCTCTGAAGGCTGCGTTGAGCGTCGTCGAAAGGGGAGAGCCCCTGGTGATGTTCCCTGAAGGCACCCGCCAGTCGGGCCCTCTTGTTCACGAGATGTTTGATGGACCGGCTTATGTCGCCTGTCGAACCGGGGTGTCAATTATTCCGGTTGGTATCGGTGGAACAGAGCGAGCCATGCCGAAGGGTAAAAAATTCATCCGCCCGGTGAAAATGGTGGTCGTCATCGGCGAGGCGATCGCACCGCCACCCAAGAAGGAGAGCGGTCGAGTGTCTCGCAACGGAGTTCGAGACATGACAGCTCTACTCGGAGAGCGGATTCAAGATCTTTTCGACGAAGCGCAATTACGTGCTGGCTCACCGAACCAACATTGAACTGAGCGAAAGCTCAAAGTGACATATCGCCGGTGAGTTTGCGAACCAGTGGTTCGAAATGTGCGAGTGGCAGGGTGTCGTACTCGGTATCGAATGCGATTTGATCCCACTCGTCGGCAAACTGTGCAGCGAGGTCGAATTGTTCGGTGGTGAGTTCCTCACGATGCTTCTCGCGAGCTTCGGGATCTGCACCGAAATGCTGGTAGTAGTGCTTGCCCTGAAAATCCTGGTGGACGCGAATCATTTGATAGACGTCGTCTCGCACATACGGCTTGATCATCTCTGCAGCAATGGCGCCATGGTTCGAGACGGTGATTGCTTTGCCGACATCGTGCATGAGTGAGGCAAACACAACTTCCTCATCGGCACCGGCGCGTTCGGCGAGGGTTGCGGTTTGAAGGCAATGGGTCAGTTGGTCGGCGTTGAACCCATCGGTGATCTCGCCGAGTGACTCAAGGAGCATCAGCATTCGGTCTGCGACGCGCCCCGAATTCAATGCGTGTTGGGCTCCGATATGCAGCCACTGTTCCTGGGTGGATTCGTCCATGCGGGTGAATGAAGTAGCCATGCCGTAAGTCTGCCCTCTCTGAACCCCTCTTGGCGGATTTTTACAAAGTCCCATTTTTGAGCACCCGAATTTGGTGCGTTTGGTCAGGCGAGCGACGCAAGGACGTCACTTGCATGCAGCGAACGATCTTGCGTTGGTGGGCGGGCATCGACGGGACCACCAAAGGTGAGTGTGGCTGCTGCGTCGATCGTGGAGATCAGATCGCGGAGGTTGCGTGGGGGAGGGAAGTACTCGTCCTCTTCAGTGACCTGCACAATCTCCACACCATTGGTCGGAGCAATTTTTGCAATGACTGATTCGACGAGTTCCTCAGGCGCTGAAGCCCCGGCGGTGACACCAACGACTCCATGGAGATCGTCGGGAAGTTCTTCGGCTTCGTTCACTCGATAGACGCGTTCGCAGCCGGCCTGCCGAGCGAGGCTTTCAAGTGCTCGTGTATTGGATGAATTCGCTGAACCGATAACGACAACCGCATCGCATTTCGGAGCGATTTCAAGGAGTGCCGATTGCCGGTTCGTGGTGGCGAAGCAAAGGTCGGAGCGACCTGGAACCCACATGTCTGGGAATCGTTCACGGGTGGCATCGAGCACGTTGGCCCAATCGCGATGACTCAACGTTGTTTGGGCAAGAAGAGCGACCGGCTCGGTGAACGAGGGGAGTTGCGCGACTTCCTCTACTGATTCAACGCGATGAATGTTGTCGGGGGCAACCGCCATCGTGCCAACAGCCTCTTCATGACCTTCATGGCCGATGTAGACAATTTGGTAACCCTTGCCAGCGCGCACCTTGACCTCGTGATGCACCTTGGTAACCAGTGGGCACACTGCATCGACCACGTAACCGCCATTTGATTGCGCAGCGGCCACGACTTCTGGGGCACTCCCGTGAGCCGACAACATGATGGGGCTGCCAGCTGGAACTTCTGCGATGTCATCTACAAAGACCACGCCCAAGTCGCGGAATCGCTCAACAACTCGTTGGTTATGGACGATCTCGTGGTAGCAGTAGACCGGCGCCTCGAAGGAGCGAACCATCCAGGCCAAGGCCTTAATCGCCATCTCGACCCCTGCGCAGAATCCACGAGGGGCGGCAAGGAGAACCTTCTGAACAACGGGAGATTCAGAATCGGGGAGAGGCTGTGCCGACTGCTCGTTCATGGGATTGGAGACTACCGGCACTAGCCTTGCTCGCTATGTCCTCGCCTCGAGTTGTCAGCGTCGCGCCTGCTTCGCCGGCCGAGCGAGCCGGATTAGTACCGGGTGACCTCATTCTTCGGCTCAATGGCGAAGTGCCTCGCGACATCATCGCCTATCGACTCCTTGCCGACGAGGGTGAACTCAGCCTGGACGTCGATCGTGGTGGGCTCCAGATTTCGCTCGAGGTCGAAAAACAAGCCGGTGAATCGCTCGGCGCCGAGATCCACTCGGCACTGTTCGACCAGGTCAGAACCTGTGACAACCATTGCGAGTTCTGCTTCATTTATCAACTGCCGCCCAACCTGCGTGAATCCCTTTATCTCAAAGACGACGATTATCGGCTCTCGTTCCTCTACGGGAATTTCACGACACTCACTCGGTTCACCGAACTGGACCTCGAACGAGTTGTCACGGAGCGGATTTCGCCGCTGCATGTTTCGATCCACGCGACCGACCCAGATCTGCGTTCTTCAATGCTCCGGAACCGTCGAGGCGCATCGAGCCTGCGTTGGCTTCGTGCACTGCTTGACCACGGGATCGAGGTCCATGGTCAGGTCGTCGTGTGTCCAGGCAGGAACGACGGTGCGTTTCTCGACGAGACGCTGGCAACCGTGCTCGATTTGTATTCGGAATTGGCAACCTTGAGCGTTGTTCCTCTTGGTGTGAGCGATTTCAATACCGAGCCGACGATGCGTCCGCATACGCAAGCCGAAGCGAGCGACGTGATTGACGCCGTTCATGATTGGCAGGACATTTACCTCGCAACTCTCGGACGGCGCATCGTGCATGCCGCTGACGAGTACTACCTGCTCGCGAATCGCCCTTTTCCCGATCACAGCGTTTACGAAGAGTTTCCGATGCATGAAGACGGCATCGGAATGGCGCGCACGTTTGAGCGTGAGTTCATGGGCGAGACCGCAACCCCAACTGGCGTCGCTACGGGATTTTTCGCGTGGGTCGATGGAGCGCCTCCCGAGGGATATCGGGCGCCTCGTGGTGGAGGAGAGATCTCGATTCGACCTCGCCCCAATGCACCTGTCGCCATCATTACTGGCGGGTACGGAGCTCAGATCCTCGGCCCATTGGTTCAAACACTCGACCGCGATGACATACGTGTCCTCAGTGTGGAGAATCTTTTCTTCGGCGGCAACACTGGTGTCGCGGGTCTCCTCACCGGGGCCGACCTCATTCGTGTGCTTTCGACTGAGCCCGAAGGTCATCGCTACCTCTTGCCCGATGTGTGTCTGTCGCAGGGTCGTTTCCTCGATGGTCTCACTCCTGACGATCTGCCCCGACAGGTCGAGATCCTCCCGACAGACGGCATTGCTCTCCGTCGGGCACTGGAGTCGAAATGAGTACCCAACCAACCGATCTTCCGCTTGTTGCGGTAGTGGGACGACCCAATGTCGGTAAGTCGACACTCTTCAATCGAATCGTCGGTCGCCGAGAAGCGATTGTCGAAGAGAAGGCCGGCGTCACTCGAGATCGAAAAGAAGTTGTAGCGGAGTGGCAGGCCCGCGAGTTTCGACTGGTCGACACCGGTGGATGGATGCCAGGTGGCGACTCACTTGACGAGAAGGTGTCAAGGCAGAGCGAGAAGGCAATCCTCGAAGCCGACGTTGTGCTTTTTGTTGTCGACGTCACGGTGGGGATTACCGAAGAAGACAGTCGTGTTGCTCAGATCCTTCGTCGAAATGGCCGCCCTGTGCTTCTCGTCGCCAACAAGGTGGACGACCCAAATCGAGAATCGGCAATCTGGGATCTGCTCGGACTAGGAGTTGGCAATCCGTTCCCCGTAAGCGCCCTTCATGGTCGGGGGACCGGCGATCTTTTGGAATCGCTCATGCTTGAGCTCCCTCCCGAGCCTGAGGTAGTCGTCGACGGAGACGAAGCAGAAGCCGACAAGATCTTCTCTGTTTCAATTGTCGGTCGACCCAATGTTGGTAAGTCAACACTTTTCAATCGCCTCATCGGTGATGAACGATCAGTTGTGCACGACATGCCGGGAACCACCAGAGACGCAGTCGACACCATCGTCGAGACCGAGGACGGACCGATCCGATTTGTCGACACCGCCGGTATGCGCCGTCGAAGCAAGGTCGATGAATCCCTTGAGTACTACTCATTAGTACGAGCTCTTCAGGCGATTGATAGGTCCGATGTCGCGATGCTTGTTATCGACGCGACGGTAGGCGTGACGGCGCAGGATCAACGTTTGGCAGAGCGGATCGATGCCGCCGGCTGCCCCGTGGTTGTGCTGCTCAATAAATGGGAGCTCCTCGACGCCGATGCCCGTGATGATGTGGGTTACCAGATCAGTCAGCGTCTGCATTTCATCGGGGAGTCACCTGTCCTGAAGATCAGTGCGCTCTCGGGGAAAGGGGTGCATCGATTGCTCCCGGCGCTCTCGGGAACGATCGAGGACTACCACCGTCGAGTTCCAACTCGAAAGGTCAATCAGGTTCTGCGTGCTGCACAATCCGCTCAACCGGGTCCACACGGCGCGAGGGTCCTGTACGCGACGCAGGGAGCGACGGATCCGCCGACGTTCACACTGTTCGCCAACAAAGAGATCCCACCTTCTTATCTTCGTTACCTCGAGCGCTCGCTTCGTGAAGCGTTCGACATGGGTGCAACCCCGATCAAGATGCGAGTGCGGAAGCGGGACTGACCCAATGCCGTGGTGCGAGGAATGTTCCAAGTTTTGGAACCCGAATTCATTACCGCCCGATGGGACGTGCCCCGCGTGTGGTCGAATGATCGGTGAGCCACCGACAATTCAGAAGGTCCCGTGGCATTTCTGGATTTTGGTTGTGGCCGCAGGCCTTTACCTCGGTTGGCGTGCAGTTCAAGGCGTGATCTGGCTGCTGCAATGAGAAGGAAGAGTTGATCGTGGAGAGTGGTGTGGTCGAGCTTGCGATCATCGGCAGTGGCTTCGGCGGACTTGGTGCTGGAGTGATGGCCATTGAGCAGGGGATTGACTCCTTTGTGATTCTCGAACGAGCGAAAGCAGTTGGGGGCACCTGGCGGGACAACACCTATCCCGGATGTGCGTGCGATATTCCAAGCCACCTCTATTCGTTTTCGTTTGCGCAGAATTCTGCATGGAGCCGTAGTTATCCGGCACAACCCGAGATCGAGGACTATCTCGAACGAGTCACCGACAACTACAACCTTCGTTCGCGCATCCGCTTCGACTTTGATGTGCAAGAGGTGCGTTGGATCCAGGAACGAACGTGTTGGTCGATTACGTCTCGCGCCGGTGACACCGTCCTTGCATCGGCTGTTATTTCAGCAACTGGTCCCCTAAGTCAGCCCGCTACTCCCGATTTCCCCGGACTCTCGGAGTTTGCTGGCGAGGTGTTCCATTCCGCCAAGTGGCGAAACGAGATCTCTCTGGAGGGCAAGCGGGTCGGTGTCGTGGGTACGGGCGCATCCGCGATTCAGCTCGTTCCGGCGATCGCAGATGATGTCGATCACCTTGATGTCTTCCAGAGGACCCCACCGTGGGTGTTACCTCGTGATGATCGTCCGGCTCCTTCGTGGCGTCGACATCTTTATCGAGCGTTGCCTTTTTTGCAGAGGCTGCATCGCTGGCGCATCTACGTCCGTCAAGAATTTCTGTCTTTGGCGTTTCTCGGTAGTGGCAAAATTTCGAAAGCGATGACGGCGCGCATCAAAGACGAGACAAAGACGTTGATCGATGCATCGTTCCCTGATCCAGAAGCAGCCGCGGCGTTACTTCCGACGTTCAAGCCGGGTTGCAAACGGCTTTTGATATCGAATGACTGGTACTCAGCGTTGGCGAAGCCAAACGTGAAGATTGTTACGTCGTCAATTGAAATGGTCGATCCGACCGGTGTCACCACATCCGATGGTCACCACCACGAGCTTGATGTTCTTGTCCTCGCCACAGGTTTTGCGGTGTCAGATTTTCCGTCACCGCTGACTGTCTTTGGCCGAAGCGGAGTGAACCTGGCGGACCACTGGGCAGATGGTGCCTCGACGGATTTTGGGATCACGGTGTCTGGATTCCCGAATCTGTGGTTCCTCGCCGGACCGGGGACGGGTCTCGGACATAATTCGATCGTCTTCATGATCGAGGTCCAGCTTCAGCAGATCGGCCGCGCTCTCCGGTACATGCGAAACAAATCAGTGGCAACAATCGAACTGCGACGAGAAGTTGAAGATGCTTCCTACGCCGAGTTGCAGCGAAGGGTCGCCACCACGGTGTGGGCCTCGGGCTGTTCAAGTTGGTACCTCCGAGAAGATGGCCGAGTCGACACAATTTGGCCCGGAACCACGACGGAGTACTGGTGGCGAGCCCGCCGTTTTGCTCCCGATCGTTACCTGACGACCGACGGCCGATTCGGTCAAATCACCCCATCTCGCTAAGGTGTCCCCTCCACGGGCTGTGGCGCAGCTTGGTTAGCGCGTCGGTCTGGGGGACCGAAGGTCGTGGGTTCGAATCCCGCCAGCCCGACCAGATACGAGCGGGGTGCCACACTGGCACCCCGCCCCGTAACCCCCGAGAACTCCAGGAAGACTGATGTCAGACGAGAACGCAGCAGAGTCCTCCTCAGAACCGCTCGATAGTCCTGAAGACCTTGAGGCATCCTCAGAGGAGCGGGCCTCCATTCGCGCCCAACGTCTCGAGCGAGTCGGCCAGTTACGCGCTTCGGGAGTCGATCCGTACCCTTATCGGTTTGAGCGTTCCTCCGATATTGGTCCTGTTCGAGATGAGTGGGGGACCATCGAAGCCGGTACCGAAACCGGCGTCATCGTGCGCCTTGCCGGGCGACTCATGCTCAAACGAGAGCAAGGTCGGCTCACGTTTGGGCAGCTGCGGGACCGAACGGGCGAAATCCAGTTGTTCGTTTCGGCCGGAGTCTTAGGCAAAGAATTCTTTGGCGAGTTCAATCAACTTGATCGAGGCGACTGGGTCGGGGTTGAAGGCGAGATCATGGCCACCAAAAAGGGTGAGCTCTCGGTCAAGGTTTCCGATTGGGTGTTGTTAAGTAAAGCGTTACGTCCACTTCCCGATAAGTGGAAGGGTCTCGCCGACATCGATGCGCGTTACCGCCAGCGTTATGTCGACCTCACAGTGAACCCAGATGCTCGAAGGGTGTTTGAAACTCGCTTCGCCGCTGTTGACGCGATTCGAAGCGTGCTGCGTGAACGCGGCTACCTCGAAGTTGAAACGCCAATTTTGAACCTGCAGCAGGGCGGCGCCACTGCGCGGCCATTCATTACGCATTACAACGCTCTGACTCTCGATACCTACTTGCGCATCGCCCTTGAGCTTCCGTTAAAGCGTCTTCTCGTAGGTGGACTCGATCGTGTCTTCGAAATTGGTCGCGTCTTTCGCAACGAGGGGATCGATACCCGCCATAATCCCGAGTTCACGATGCTCGAGTCCTACGAGGCATTCGCCGACTACAACGACATGATGGAACTCGTAGAGGTTCTTGTTTCGTCAGCGGCTGTTGCGGCAAACGGAACTACGAAGGTTGAGCTTCGGGGCACATCTGTCGACTTGGCGCCACCATGGCGCAGAGTCACGATGGTCGAACTCATCAAGGAAGTTGTCGGTGTCGACATCAATCCTGGAATGGAACTCTCGGAAACAAGAGCCATTCTCGATGGACTTGGACTCGAATGGAAGGACTCGTGGGGGCCTGGTCGGTGCACACACGAGGTCTACGACGAACTCGTCGAGTCCAAAGTGATGGAACCCACGATTGTTTTTGATCACCCGCGTGAGACATCACCACTCGCGAAACCGCACCGAAGCGACCCGTCTCTTGTTGAACGCTTCGAAGTCATCATCGATGGTCGTGAGTTGGCAAACGCCTACAGCGAACTCAATGATCCAGTGGAACAGCTTGCTCGGTTCCAAGAAGAAGCAGCGCACAAGGCAGCTGGCGATCCCGAAGCGGGCGACGTCGACCTCGATTACATCAGAGCGCTTGAGTACGGCATGCCACCTGCGGGCGGACTCGGAATCGGTATCGACCGTCTCGTGATGATCCTCGCCGCGGTCGAAAGCATCCGAGAGGTTATTTTGTTCCCGACGCTTCGACCGGAGCACGGTTTGACCGACGAAGATTTCTCCGCCGGTCCGAGTGCCTAGGAATCTGTTGGTCCTCCAATGAGAGAGCAGATCTAGTCATGTGTGGGCGGTTCACGAGCACGACGCCTGCCTCGGAACTGGCTGATTTCTTCGAAGCAGAGACAGAACTTCCCGATGAGATCGAGAATTACAACGTCACTCCCACCAGTGACGTGGCTGTTGTGCATCAGGAAGAGAACGGGCAACGTCGCCTCGACCTGATGTTTTGGGGTCTGGTGCCAAGTTGGGCGGAAAGCCCTGCGATCGGTTCGCGTCTTATCAATGCTCGGTCCGAAACCGTCGCAGTCAAGCCTTCGTTTCGATCAGCATTCCGTCGGCGCCGATGTCTCATCCCCGTTGATGGGTTCTATGAGTGGGTCCAGGTGCCGGAACGAAAGAAGAAGCAACCGGTCTACATCACATCAACTGACGGCAACCCGCTTGCATTCGCAGGAATCTGGGAGGCATGGCGCAGTAAAGAAGAGCCAGAAACAGATGCGGTTCTTCGTACATGTTCAATCATCACCGGGCCGCCGAACGATTTGATTGCGCCGCTGCATGATCGAATGCCGATGATTCTCGCTCGAGATCAGTGGGCATCATGGGTTGATCCATCGAATGACCGCATCGATGAGCTGCACTCCCTATTGAGACCCGCGCCAGAGTCATGGTTGCAGTGGTGGCCGGTGTCAACAGAGGTGAACAACGTGCGGAATAGCGATGCGTCACTCGTCCAACGCGCCGAGATTGTTGCCGACGGCCAAGCCGAAGGACAGGGACGTTTGTTGTAACCGCTTACGCCGAAGCGTCTGGTCCGAGGGCAGCGCGAAGAGCGTTCGCTGCTTGGTCGAGTTCGGCTGGATCGACCGCACTGTTCGCCTTTCGAAAATCGATGTCGGCTTCCGAAGTTATTGGAAGCACGTGAAGATGAGTGTGGGGGACTTCCAGCCCGGCGATGATGAGCGAGATTCTCTCGGCCTCAAATGCGGTCATCTGGGCTGCGCCAATCTTGCGGGCAATGATGGCGAGATGTCCGGCAAGCTCGTCAGGGAGATCAACCCAATGATCAACTTCTAGGCGCGGAACGACGAGGGTGTGGCCGGGGCAGATCGGGGCGATCGTGAGGAAAGCAACGCACATATCGTCTCGGTAAACGAACCGTCCTGGAAGGTCGCCGTTGATGATCTTGGTAAACAATGTGCTCATGGTTTGGGAATCGTAGAGTGCAACGAATGAGTCTGCCCACCAACTCCGAACCCGAGAACCAGATACTCACTGTTCCCAATCTGATCACTCTCGGACGTTTGCTGTGTTTGCCGGTTTTCGTCTGGCTTCTGCTTGATCGAGAGAACCCTCTGGCGGCAGGGGCACTCCTTGGCGTTTTGGGAGCCACTGATTGGGTCGACGGCTGGTACGCGCGTCGGTTCAACGCCGTTTCCAATTTCGGGAAGATCTTCGATCCGGTTGTCGACCGGCTGCTTTTCTTCGTATCTATCGTCGCAATCATCATCGCCGGATCCGCTCCGCTCTGGTTCTGCATTGCGGTGCTGGTGCGGGAGGTGGCTCTCTCTTTGGCCACGTTGGTTTTGGCCTCCCTCGGAGCCCGCCGCATCGACGTGACGTGGATCGGTAAGGCGGCGACGTTCGGGTTGATGTTTGCCTTCCCTGGGTTCCTCTGGGGCTCAACTGACTGGGTGTTACAGCCGTTCTTTGAGATCGCCGCATGGGCCTGCGGACTGCCTGCACTTGCAGCCTCGTATTACGCAGCAGGTCTCTACGTACCGATCGGCCTTCGGGCCCTGCGTGACGGGCGCGAGGCGAGGGCCACGGGGGAGTGAGTCCCCTCGGTGCCGGGGCTCACGCTTCGGTGGAGGTCGAGGCAATCGGATAGCGTTCGGCCCATGCAACTGCCTGATGATCTGCGCTATTCCTCCGACCACGAATGGGTTCGTCTCGAGAACGGGCAGCTTCGTCTCGGAATCACCGACTACGCACAAGATGCTCTCGGCGATGTCGTGTTCGTTGAGATCCCCGAAGTTGGTATGCAAGTTGATGCGGCCGCAAAGGTCAGTGAAGTCGAGTCAACCAAATCGGTCTCAGACATCTACGCACCAGTTGCCGGTACGGTCATCGCAGTGAACGATTCACTTTCGGATTCACCAGAGCGTCTGAATGACGATCCTTACGGCGATGGCTGGATCTGCATCATTGAACCTTCTGATCCAAATTCTGTTGACGCTCTTCTTGATGTCGACGGTTATCGGCGGTTGATCGAAGGATCGTGATGGCTGTCGTCGAGGGATTCTGTAATAACTGCGGGCACCGTAATTCGCTTGGAGCAAATTTCTGCTCCTCATGCGGTGCTGTCCTTGAATCGCTCGCGCCCGACCACACAACGATCACCTTTCACCCAGTGACGCCCGGTGACCCGGTCGAGAACGACGTTGCTGTCGTTGTCGAGGGCATTCCTGCCGATACTGCGATGCTTGTTGTCCAGCGTGGTTCAAAGGCTGGTAGTCGATTCGCGTTAGACAGCGATGTGGTGACTGCAGGCCGGCATCCGGACTCAGATATCTTCCTCGACGACATAACAGTTTCGCGGCGCCACGCCGAACTCCGGCGAGTAACCGATGGCACCTGGTTGGCATGCGATACCGATTCGCTCAATGGTACGTACCTCAATCGTCAACGAATCGAGACTGCAATTCTTTCGAGTGGCGACGAATTGCAAATCGGAAAGTTCAAACTTGTGTTTCTTCTCGGCGGAGACGGCGCGTGACCGACACAGTTTCCCATTCCTCAATTGGCGAAGTCTTGGCGCTCTTGCAGAGCGACTATCCCGACATCACCATCTCCAAGATTCGATTCCTGGAAAGCCAAGGGTTGTTGAATCCTGAGCGCACGCCGTCGGGGTACCGGAAGTTTCACGATGAAGACATCGAACGACTGCGATGGATCCTTACGCAACAACGAGAACACTTCTTGCCATTGAAGGTGATCAAGGATCGCCTGGCAGCAGGAGATTTCGCCGATGGTCCGCCCGAGGGCGTTCTGCCGTTTGAGCGCGCCTCAGAGAACGTCGTGAACTCGAATGGTTCCGCAACATCTGAGGTCCTCGAGAACTCTGCAGCGCTCGCTTCTGCAGTGAAGGATGGAGTCGGCCTCGGTACGACTTCTCGAACGAGCGCCGTCACGAGTTTGCTCGAGGGACCCGCCGCCGCTGCTCCCGAGCCTCGAGGCGGGAAGCGGCATCCGACTGGACACAAGAAGGGCGATCCCACGCCAGTGAAAGGCGCGGAAGAAGATATCGAAGTGCCGGAGGTTGCGCTCACACTCAAGGAACTCTGTGAGCAGAGCGGCTTGGGTCAGCCTGAGGTTGCTGAACTCGAGAAGTTTGGACTTCTCACCCGCCGATCCATGGGCCATGTTGAGTACTACGACGAAGAAGCACTTGTCGTGGCGCGCCTCGCTGGCGGATTCGGCAGGCACGGAATCGAACCCCGGCACCTACGCATGTACAAAGTGTCGGCCGATCGTGAAGCCGGGCTGTTTGAGCAGCTTATTACTCCGCTCTTGAAACAGCGCCGTGCTGCCGCCCGTGAAGAGGCGGTTGAGATGCTCGAGGAGTTGGCGGAGCTCGCCGATGACCTGCGGGCAGTGATGGTCCGGGCCTCACTGCGTGAGTATCTGGGCCAACCCTGATCCACGGGTTCGGTTGCTGTTCCATACCGGTAGTCTGAGCCGGTGATCGAGATGGAAGTCATCAACGTTCAGGTTGATATCCCTGGCAATGCACCAGTGCTCGTTTTGCGTGAAGTCGCAGGTGCGGGCCGGCTCGTGCCTATCTTCATCGGGCACGCCGAGGCAGCAGCAATCAGCTTTGGACTCGAAGGTGTCGTTACCCCGAGGCCACTCACTCACGATCTTTTTTGTGAAGCGATCGAGCATTTGGGCGCCTCGCTGACGTCCATAGAGATCACCAAAGTCGACGGCGGCACTTTTTATGCCGAGTTAGTCCTGAAAGTTGCCGAAGCGGAGTCTCGCTTATCCGCCCGCCCGTCTGACGCCGTGGCACTGGCACTGCGCTTTCACTGCCCGATATGGGCCGACGATTCTGTCGTCGAGGCCGCTGGCCTGCTCCCTGACGACGAAACTGACGGTTCCGACGACGGGGGAGACGTGGTCGAGGAGTTCCGTGCCTTTATTGACAACGTGAATCCCGAGGATTTCGCGTCCTGAGGCGGTATCGGCCCAACCATTGACGCCGCGCGCGGCGCCCTGTACGGTCAGCGGTCCTTACAACGTCGTAATTTCGTCGTTGTCATCCGTGGGGTCAGCGCCGATCCCGTTCTGTGACGCAGGGCCGTCACTTGTCATCACTGGGAGCATCCATGGCATCTACGAATGAACGCGCGGTCGACCACGGCTTTAGTGGCGCGAAGGCGGCTGAGATTGTCGGAATTAGTTACCGCCAACTCGATTACTGGGCTCGAACAGACTTGGTTCGGCCGACGCTGACCGATGCTGCCGGAAGTGGCAGTCGCCGCCGCTACGGCTACACCGACCTTCTTGAGTTGAAGGTCATCAAGAGTCTTCTCGATGCAGGAATTCGCCTCGAGAACGTCCGCGAGGTGTTCAGCTATCTCCGCGACATTCTCGGACAAGAGATCACCTCAGCAAATCTCGTCATCCAGGGTTCAACCTCGGTAGTCATCCAGTCTGATGGCGAACTCATTGACCTGATCCATAAGGGACAGGGTGTCTTGAACATCCTCCCGTTGGCAGGCGTTCGAGACGAGATGGATGCGCGAATTCGCGAACTTCGTCCCTCTGCAGATTCAACCGCAGTGGTTGGCGATCCTCCGGCGACGTCGATTTCAACCGCCATCTGAGCTGAACCGCACGGCGGAGTGGCAATGACATCGTTTCTTCGAAACTAGTGTCACGACGTGACTGATCGCCTTTCTCCTCTCGACGCTGTCCACCGTTCAATCGGCGCCAAAATGGTCCCGTTTGGCGGTTGGGACATGCCCCTTTCTTACGAGGACGGGACCCTCGCCGAACATCGCGCCTGCCGCCATGGCGCAGTTGTTTTCGATGTCTCACATCTCGGCACAGTTCGAGTCACTGGCCCCGATGCCTTCGAAGTACTTCAGCGGGCGTTCACAAACGATCTCCATCGGATCGCTCCAGGGCGTGCGCAGTACACGCACCTCCTCGATCAAGACGACGCTTCAGTTGTTGACGACATCATCATTTGGTGGGTTGATCCCGAGACATTCGATGTCATGCCTAATGCTTCGAATACAGATCGAGTTACTGGTGCGTTAGAGCAGATCGTGATGAGTATGGACGGCATCACAATCGATGCCGGCGACATCACTTCCGAACGTGCGATTTTGGCGGTGCAGGGACCACAAGCCCGATCGTTGCTTTCCACTGTCGATGAAGCAATCGCTTCGGTGAAGCGTTTTGATGTTCGACGCCTCGAATGGCAGGGCGCTGCTCTCGTTGTTGCCGGAACCGGATACACCGGAGAAGACGGTGTCGAGATCGCCGTACCTGCGACACACGCGGCAGCGCTTTGGTCAGCCTTGACCAGCGCAGGAATCACCCCGGCAGGTTTGGGTGCACGCGACACGTTGCGTCTCGAAGCTGGTCTTCCTTTGCACGGACATGAGCTCGGAGCGGGTATCACGTCGTTGCAGGCTGGGCTTGGCTGGGCCGTTCGCTTCGACAAGGGCCCGTTCCGAGGTTCAGAAGCTCTTGCCGCTGAACGCGATCGAGGCATCTCGCGCCGGCTCGCGGGGCTCGTCACCGAGGGTCGGCGACCACCACGAGAAGGATCAGCGGTTTTGCGCGACGGCGTTGTCGTCGGAGAAGTAACGAGCGGAAATTACTCGCCCGAACTGGGACACGGAATCGCACTTGCGTTCCTTCCGCCCGACGCAAGCGTGGGTGATCAGTTCTCTATCGACGTCCGCGGAACACTTCTCGATGCGGTGGTTGTGAAGCCGCCGTTTGTGGGCTGATTAGTTGTCGGCAAACGCTTCGATTGGCGGACACGAGCACACAACATTTCGATCGCCGTACGCGCCGTCGATTCGACTCACCGGCGGCCAATAGCGAGCAGCGACGTGGCCCGCGGGCCATCCGGCGACCTCTCGGGTGTAGGCGTGTTCCCATGAGTTGCTGGTGAGGTCGGCTGCGGTGTGTGGAGCGTTGTGCAAAGGGTTGTCCTCTGCTGGCCAATGGCCGGAGGCGACAAGGTCGATTTCACGTCGGATCGACAACATTGCGTTGCAGAAACGATCGAGCTCGCTCAAACCTTCGCTCTCGGTGCTCTCGAACATGAGCGTTCCGGCTACAGGGAACGACATCGTCGGAGCGTGAAAGCCGTAGTCGATCAATCGCTTCGCAACATCGTCGACTGTCACGCCAGTCTCTTTGGTGATGGGTCGAAGATCGAGAATGCACTCGTGGGCAACCAAACCGTCGCGGCCGGTGTAAAGAACGGGGAAGGCGTCTTCGAGTCGTCTTGCGACGTAATTCGCGTTGAGGATCGCCACATGGGTAGCGCGCTCGAGACCCTCGGGGCCCATCATCGAGATGTACGACCACGGAATTGTGAGGATGTTTGCTGAGCCATAGGGCGCTGAGGAAACTGGGCCGACGAGCGGACCAGTGACTGAATCATCCCGAGAAGGACCAGCCGATGGAATCACAGGATGGCCTGGCAGATAGGGGGCTAAGTGAGAGCGGACCGCGACAGGACCAACTCCGGGTCCACCACCACCATGGGGAATGCAGAAGGTCTTATGGAGATTGAGGTGACTCACGTCGGCGCCGAAGTGGCCAGGCCGCGCAACGCCGACAAGGGCGTTGAGGTTTGCTCCGTCGAGGTATACCTGCCCGCCGGCGTCGTGAACCGCGCCGCAAATATCGCCAATGGCTTCTTCGAAAACACCGTGAGTCGACGGGTAGGTGATCATCAACGCTGCGAGGTTGTTGGCGTGTTCATCGATCTTTGATCGAAGATCGTCGACATCGACATTGCCGTTTTCATCGCAAGAGATAACGATCACGCGCATTCCGACCATCGTTGCGCTTGCAGCGTTTGTTCCGTGGGCCGAAGCAGGAATCAAACACACAGTGCGGTGATCGTCGCCATTACCAAGATGCCACGCACGAATCGCGAGTAGTCCGGCGAACTCTCCTTGGGAACCAGCGTTTGGTTGCAGAGATACAGCGTCGTAGCCAGTGATATCGGAGAGCCACCGCTCAAGGTCGGAGATGATTGTTCGATAGCCAGCAGAATCTGCGGGGTCGACATACGGGTGCAGCCCGGCGAATTGGCTCCAAGTCACAGGTTCCATTTCGGCCGCAGAATTGAGTTTCATTGTGCACGAACCGAGAGGAATCATGGCTCGGTCAAGTGCGAGGTCGACATCGGCGAGCCTGCGCAAATACCGAACCATCTCTGTTTCGCTGTGATGAGTCGTGAAATTGGGATGATCAAGGAAATCGGTGATCCGACGGCTGGTGGTAGGAATCGATTCGGAAGCTGTCGCATCGAGTTGCGCAACCGAAACTTCGGCAGCCCCCGCGCAGGTCAAAAGTGTGGAGACGGTTACGGGCGTTGTGGTCTCATCGAACGACACCGAAATGGTGTCGGCGTCGACTCGACGAAGTTCAAGTCCCGCCGAACGCGCAGTGGCTACGAGTGCATCAGCGCCGGAAGGAACCGAAATCGTAAGCGTGTCGAAGAATGTCTGGTTCACGGGACCGAGACCAAGATCACGGAAACCTTTGGCTGCCGCTGCGGTGAGGCGATTGACGCGTGTAGCGATACGGCGAAGCCCTTGCGGTCCGTGCCACGCGGCGTAGAGCGCTGCCATCACAGCGAGAAGCACTTGAGCGGTGCAGATATTTGACGTCGCCTTTTCGCGACGGATGTGTTGCTCCCGAGTCTGTAGAGCAAGGCGGTACGCCGGACGACCAGCAGTGTCGATCGAAACACCTACGAGACGGCCAGGAAGAACGCGTCGGTGTTCGTCACGGGTTGCGAGGAACCCAGCACTTGGCCCACCAAACCCGAGCGGGATCCCGAATCGTTGGGAAGAGCCAACAACAACGTCTGCGCCGAGTTCGCCTGGGGGAGTGATGAGGCAGCACGCAAGAAGGTCCGTAGTAACTGCGACAAGTGCGCCAGCAATATGCGCAGCGTCGATTGCAGCTGAAAGCTCTCGGATCGCACCAGACGAACCTGGATGAGAGAACAGGACCCCGAAGACATCGTCGGCGATGGGATCATCGGGATCGGCGAGTTCGATCGTGAAACCAAGTGGTTCGGAGCGAGTTTGCAGTACAGCGATTGTCTGGGGATGCGTATCGCGATCGACAACAAACCGATCACCGCGATTCCCATTCGTTCGATGAATGAGGGTCATTGCCTCTGCGGCCGCGGTTGACTCGTCGAGCATCGATGCGTTTGCGATATCCATACCGGTGAGATCGCAGACCATGGTCTGGTACATGAGAAGTGCTTCGAGTCGTCCCTGACTAATTTCTGGCTGATACGGCGTGTAGGCCGTGTACCAGGCAGGATTTTCGAGCACATTGCGTCGAAGCACTGGTGGAGTAACGCAGTCGTACCAACCGCAACCGATCAGCGACGTGCGAACAACATTTCGATCCGCGATGGAACGCAGTCTCTGAAGCATCGTGGCTTCATCGACTGCTGCGGGAACAGCGAGGGGAGTCGTTGAGCGAATAGACGGAGGAACGACAGCATCGATAAGCGCTTCAAGGGTCGGTTGCCCGACGACAGTGAGCATGCGTTCGATCTCGTCATCAGATGGTCCGATATGCCGACCAACGAATTGGTCAGCAGCAATGAGTTCTTCAAGTGACGGGCGGGGATCAGACATGGTGGCCTCGATGGTCGCGACGCGAGTGCGCCTAGGTCGGGACCCCGCTCTGTTGTGGTACCTGAGAGTTTCGCTTCGAACTCCGAACAGACCCGGAGGCACCTGTTCGTCGCTGTCGACTTTCCCCGTCGGTGAGTCGTTTACTTAGGTAAACGACTGCTCTCCAGAGTTGCCTACGCAAGCGGTACATGGGCCTGAGAGTTTCCCGGGGGGTTGCTCCTTCGGCGTCAATCGAGATTCCTCAGACCATGAAGGTCGGGGGACTTTTGATTGAGCTCTCCCGCAAGCGGTGATCGGCTTCAGTTGTGGTTTGGAAACTAGTCGAAGAGGTCCGGCTGTTCGCGCACGATGCTCGAGTACAAGGGCTGGAATGAAAACCAACCGGCGAAGTTGTGTCCGATTTGGTCTCGGGTCATGGCTGCGCATTCGTCGTCGATGGAAATCGGAGACCCAGCAGCCATCGCCAAGAGCTGCGCCTGGCAACTGCGCTCCATCGTGATGTACCACCAGGCGGCTTCATCGACTGAGTGGCCAACGGTGAGGAGTCCGTGGTTCCGGAGAATTGCCGCCTTCTTCATGCCGAGGCCCGCAGCGATCCGCATACCTTCGCTGGGATCGAGAACAACTCCGGTGTAGTCGTCGAACAGCACGTGATCGTCGAAGAACGCGCACGCGTCCTGCGTAATCGGATCGAGGAGTTGCCCGAGAGAAGAGAACGCTTTGCCGTAGACCGAATGTGTATGAGCGGCTGCAATGACGTCAGGCCTAGCAGCATGGACTTGAGAGTGAATCGCAAAGGCCGCCTGGTTGATGGCGTACTCGCCGTGGAGGATCTCGCCCTCGTGGTTCACAAGAATCAGGTCAGAAACACTGATCAAACGAAAATCCATCCCGATCGGATTGAGCCAAAAGCAATCTGGATGTTCCGGGTCCCGAACGGTGATGTGACCGGCGACGCCCTCGCCGAAACCTAACTTCCCGAAAAGTCGGAACGCTGCAGCAAGTCGTTCCTTTCGATGTTGGCGTTCGTCCTCGAAATTGTCGAAGACGGGAATGTCGTAGGGGATTGGCTTGCTCGTTGTACGAACCACGCCGAAATTGTCAGGATCGAGACTTGCGGTCATCGCAGCTCTCCATTGATTGGGGGGACTCACCCCGGTGCCGTTCGACGATCCTATGTCCGCAATGGCGTTCCATGAGGTCCTTGACTTCGTCACCACTTGCTGTTTGTCTGAGATCACAACAAGTTGTTCTCGTGTGAGGGGAAGTCCGGTGTGAATCCGGCGCTGTCCCGCAACCGTGTGAGTGTTGTCCTTTCGGCGAGAGCCATCAGGACTGCAGTCGAGTCGGATCACCGAGCCCGAGAACGAAGCTCATCATCACCGTCGTGGAATGCGGTGTCGAGCCTCGAACTCTTGCGCCGTTTGGTGTTCGACGAGGGCCGGCATTGTTCAAGCGTCGGTCCCACCAAAGGACATCATGAACAACTTCTCAACTCGAGTTTCGACTCGCATCCGTCGCGGAACGGTTGCAGTGGTCGTCGCTCTCGTGGCGCTTCTCGGCCTAACGAACCTTTCAGCATCAGCGGTGTCGACACCCGCGTCGTCACTAACCTCAGCCTGGTTGGCCTCGCAGGTTGGCCCGACCGGTGAAGTCAACATCAGCGGCTCCACGCAGTCGGCTGTCACGCAGACGATGTATGTCGCTCAAGGTCTTTCGGCGACGGGGGAGCAGCGCGATGCTCTGGATCGGGCGATGTCGTTTCTCTCACTTGGCGCCAGCATCGATGAATGGGTCACCAACGATGGAAGTGGCGGGACGGTCGCCCCTCCCGGTTCTGACTTGCCAGAGCGCCTCGCCTCGCTGATCCTGCTCGCCAACACCACTGGCAGTAACCCACGATCATTTGGTGCACCTGGAGTGGACCTTGTCGCGAGGGCTCAGGCCATGTACGGCCAAGTTGTTCCGGGTTTCTACGGCTACCAAGAACCTTGGTCGTCAGTTCAAGATCAATCATTGATGGTGATCGCGCTGCAGGCAGTGGGGGCAACGCCTCCCACCGCAGCGATCGACTGGATTGTCGATCAGCAGTGCATAGGCGGGTCGAATCCCCAGGGCTCGCTCGGGGGATGGCAAGCATCGCGGACGGCGACCGCAAACCTGCTCGATGATTGCGGCGCACCTGACCCGTTGAGCTATTCAGGGGCTGACACGAACTCGACTGCGTTTGCCATCCAGGCACTGCAGTATCTCGGTCGAACGGCGCCGCTCGCAGCGGCGGCAACGTTCTTGCAGAACGCTCAGGCGACCAGCGGCCCGAGCGCCGGGGGATTCCCGTGGTTCACCGGGGGAGACGTTGACGCAAACTCAACTGCACTTGTGCTTCAAGCGATCACGGCAATGGGGCAGAGCCCGTCGGTGTGGTCAGTTGGTGGCGCAACTCCGCTTGCGGTTCTTCAATCATTTCAACTGTTGTCACCAGCAAGTGACGCCGGTTCGTTGTTTGCCAGTTGGAACCCTGGCGTCCCCGACCTACTGGCGTCCTATCAAGGCGTCTGGGGCCTAAGCCTTTCGGCGTTCCCATTCCCGGTACTTGCCGAACGCACTGTGGCCGCCGAGTCGCTCGCTGCGCCCGCGTTCACCGGATGATTGCTGTCGGCCGCACCAAATCGGCCCGGACCATTCCGCTGATCGATCCCAAGATTCGCTAATATCGTCACGTGACGAAATTAGCGATGGGTGAGAGTGGCCGAGCAAAACCGACCACCAGATGTCGATGGTGCGGTCGGCCCGTTGAACCACGCGAAGGTCCGGGTCGACCACGGTCATTTTGTCGCGACGGTTGCAAGCAACAGTCGTACATGGCTCGCAAGTTGGCGAAGTCCCACGGGCTCGATGACAACGATGTGATTGTTGATCGTGTGGCGCTCGAGGATCTCCAAGGACTGTTGTATTGCCTCCAGGCTGCCGTCGAAGATGTCGAACGCGACCTCGCCGCATCATCAACGGCTCAGGACGTCTCGGAGGCATTGGCCTGGCTCATGGAGAACGCCGAGCCGCTGGCAGCTGGACGTCTCGAACCTCGGATGGCGACACTCATCTGAGGTGCGGGCCTGCCAGCACCCCTAGGGGTTCTGCCCATAACTTTACATAACGAGGATTATCGGCAACCGAATCCAGAGTTGGCAACGGGCGAAGGGATTCGCCTCCACCTCTGTTCCGGTTAGGTCAGCCCTTCCGCAACCGCAGAGAGCTCGCCGCCGAGGTGGCCGGTGTCGTTGTACCGACGCAGGATCCAGCGATCGCCGAGAACGATCAGATGGGCAATCGAGCCGTTGTCGGTGGCGCCGAAGGCGAGAGGCTTTGCTCCGGTGGCATGGGAGAGGGCAGCCCCGATCGCTCCCCCGTGACTCACCGCCACAATGCGTTCTCCGGGGTGTACAGCGTGAATCCGGGTGATTGCCCCGACGACCCGATCCTGCAGTTGAGCGAGCGATTCAGCCCCTGGAATCGCGCTCCAGTCCTGTGTGCGTTCGACTTCAAGGAAGGCCGGATCTCGCTCAGCAACCTTCTTGCGGAAGATTCCGCCCTCCCACTCCCCTAGGTGGATTTCTCGGAGATCGGGTTCGACGATCGCTGTGAGACCGATGTGGTCAAGCAACGGCGCAGCAGTTTGGACGGTCCGCTGGAGCGTCGTCACGTAGACGGCTGCGGGGGCGAGGTGACGAAGCCGCTCTCCGACCTGCACCGCCTGCCATTGTCCATGCGCCGTCAGCGGAGGATCACCTTGGCCGTCGACGAGGGGCAAGGGATGGCCGTCTCTGTAGGCGGCCGACTGGCCGTGGCGAACCAGAAAGACCTCGGTCGATCCCGGCGGTGCCTGGAACGGCCGCTGTCCGTACTCAACCTCGTCGTCACTCATCGCCGGGAAGGTAGCAGCGAGCGACCTTCGGTGGGCTCGTTCGCTCTGCACACACGCTCAGCGTTAGCGTGTCTCCCCTATGTCACGCCGCATCGAAGTTGAACTCACTAGTACTCGTGAAGACGGAACCTGGACCTGGCGAGCTGCCGGGGCCAAGTTGCCCAAGGGTGAACTCAGCGGTGCGTTGCTCTTTGCCGGCGCCAAGGTCGGCGATGTCGTTCGAGCCGATGCCGACTTCATGATGGATGGCATCGACATCATTGCCGTGCTGGCGCCGAAGGGTGCGCGTAAGGAACCTGAGCGCATCGAAGTTGTGGGTACTCCCCGTCGCGATGACGAACCGCTCGTTACGACGAAACTCGCTCCGAAAGGTCGCGGCGGCGATCGCCGGGAACGCAAGCCACGACGCGAAGGCGACGGCGACAATCGCGATGGCCGACCGCCGCGCGAACGTAAACCACGAGTCGAGGGCGAAGGTTCTCAGGACGCTCGACGCAAATCCGGCACCCGCGCGACTCATCCGAACCGCCCAACATCACCTGCACCAGAACCGAAGCCGAAGGCCAAGCGTCTTCGTGCTGGTCGCACGCACCGCAACGCAGCACTTGCTGCACTTCCAGCTGAACAGAAGCCGGTAGCGGAACAGGTTCTGCGCGGTGGCATTCCAGCGGTGCGTCAAGCAGTCGAAAAACAGAATGAAACCAACAAGGCCGAAGGCAAGCCCGAAATCAGTCCGGCACCTTTGTTGCAACTCGCTGAACAATTGATGCCTTCGCTTCGCTCGGCAGAGTGGCGCGATAAGGCCGAAGCAGCACTCGCCGATCTTTCGGAACTTGATCTTCGTGATCTTCGTTCGGTAGTCGTTGCATCGGACGCCGGAGCACGAGACGACGAAACTCGAGCTCTCGCTGAGCAACTCAAGACCGGTCTCGCCCAGCGGGTTGAATCAGAACAAGCAGCATGGCTTACCGAGATCAGCGAACTCCTTGCCGGAGGGCGCGCCGTTCGTGCCCTCCGTGTGAGTTCACGTCCACCCAAAGCCGGCGCTCCACTTCCTGCTGAACTCTCAGCGAAGCTCACCGAAGCTGCAGCCGCATCGCTCACTGCCGAAACGGGTCAAGACCGCTTCGCAACGGTTCTCGACGCGCTGGCTTTTTCTCCGGTGCGCACGCAGGTGGTTCCGGCCGGCATTCCTGCTGAGCCCTCAACAGAACTTCTTACTGCTGTGAAGAAGGTTGCCGCCCGTCTTCCGCAGATTGCGAAGCTGTTCGGTGTGGAAGCAACCGCACCTTCAAAGTCGAAGCCTGCGGCAAAGCCTCGTCCGCCAAAGCCAGTGATCGCTGAGACGCCTGCGAGCACTGACGCACCCGAAGCCGACACGGCTCCTGTTGCCGCTGTCGACGAAACGGCTCCCAATGTCGAAGCGGCTGCAGCACCGGAACCGACTGCGGTAGAAGAAGCGCCTGTGGCAACAGATGCGCCTGTGGCCGAAGAAGACATCACGCCTCCGCAAGAGTCATCCGACGCACCCGCAGAAGACCCAGCGGGCGACGACGCCTGAGCTACTCCCCCAGCAACTCGAGGAACTCGAGTGGGTGAGACATAACAACGTCAGTGGGCTTTGGCTTTGCTCGGGGGTTCCACCCGGCCAGGGCGAACTGCACTCCCGCTTCCAACGCGCACTGTCGGTCATGAGCAGTGTCGCCAAGGAAGATCGCCTGATCGGGAGTGATCGCAAGTATTTCAAGCAGGGGCGTCAGTTGTTTCGGTCCTCGGAATGCATCTGCGAAGAGCGCTGCCTCTGGAAACCACTGGAGCCGTTCGAGCTCGGCGCGCCCTGAGAGAGGGTGCTTGTTTGAACACACGGCCCACCTATCAAAAGACGTAACCAACTCGGTGACTCCAGCGAAGGGTAAGGCCTGTGTGGTGTCGTAGGCGGCGACGTAGTCCTCGACCGAGAGCCCGGGCGAACGCATTCATCGGCCAGCACATGGCCGAAGGTGATCTCTCTCCGATCGATGCCTAGTGCTACGAACGCATCGGACAACGCGGTGTCGGAATCGATAAGCGTTCCATCGAGGTCGCAGATGGCAACTTTGCGCTTGGACGACGCGCCGCCCCTCCCCTGCTCCTCACTCATGTGGCCAGCGTAGTTTCGTCACGTGACGAAACTGCTCGTAATCCATCAATTCGCTAGTGTTCATACATGGTCGACTACGAAGTTCATGGACATGTCGGAGTGCTTACCCTTAACCGCCCCGAGGCTCGCAATGCGGTAAACGATGTCGTCGCCCAGGCGATGACATCAGCGCTTGAACAAATGGAAGCAGACCCCGAGGTTTGGGTAGGGGTCCTCACCGCCAACACGACGGGACACAAGTCGCCAGTATTTTGCGCCGGCGCCGACCTCAAAATGATCAACTCCGGAAGGGCTGGCGAGCTTGCCACCGCAAAGGGCGGATTCGGCGGCTTCACAACGTTCCCTCGAACCAAACCCATCATCGCCGCCGTTGACGGTCTCGCAACGGCTGGTGGCTGCGAGATCGCGCTGGCTGCCGACATGATCGTTGCGTCGAAGCATTCACAATTCGGGCTGGCCGAGGTGAAGCGAAACCTCGTAGCCGCTGCTGGTGGGCTCTACCGGCTTCCAAAACTCATTGGAAAAAACGTGGCCCTTGAAGTTGCACTCACTGGAGAACCGCTTACTGCACAGCGGGCCTATGAACTCGGTCTGGTTAATCGCCTGACTGAAAACGGTGCGGCCTTTGAAGGCGCCATGGAACTTGCGAACGCAATTGCGGTAAACGCTCCCCTGGCTGTCTGGGAAAGTCGCGCATTGGTTATCGCTGCCGACTGGGAAGACGAAGCCACCATCAACAAAAACACCGCTGCTGCATTTGGTCGAGTTCTTTCATCAGAGGACACCACCGAAGGCCTCACTGCGTTCATCGAAAAGCGTGCTCCGCAGTGGAAGGGCCGCTAAAAGTTCAGCGCTGCGTTATCGCAGGTTTCGTCGCACGGTGATGAGACGTGCAGTGAGCCCGAGGCGTTCAAAAAGGTTTTTCGATTCACGCGCTCCTGGTAGCGCGTGAGCATCGATGGCTGCTGCATCGATGCCAATTGCCCAAGCGATCGCTGTTTCGAGCAGCACTTCGCCGATGCCTACGTCCCGGGCCTGAGGTGTCGTGTAGAGGTCGGTAATGGTGACAACCGCTGCGTCACCCTCGAGAGAGGTACGGGCGATCGAATATCCGACGACTGCACCCTCCCAAACGCCGCACCAGACCATGGTGTCGACATCGTTAAGGGCAGAGCGCACTGCGTCGGCCGCCGATGATGCACGCCCGTGGGAGGCCAAGAGAGCTACTCCCCCACGCTGTGAAGACATCTCGGCTCCTGCCTCGGCGAATAGCTGAGCCAGATCTTGAACATCGCCGTCACCTGCTGGGCGAGCGATGGCCAACACTGCTAGCTCCGCAACTGACGAAGACGATTCAGAACGGTCTTGCGCGCCCGCTGAGATTGTTCGTAGGACTCGACGCGGTCCAACTGTTTTGCGAGCAAGGGGGCGAGTAACGGAAGTATTTGTGCAGCGGTGAGGCTGTCGTAGTTCTCAATGAGATCGTCGACGCCGCTAGTGACAGGAACTTTCGGGCTTGCCTTCTTTTTTGGCGCACTCGAAGGAGACGTTGATTCACTTTTTGTCGGATAGGGACGAGACGACTCCGTAACGATCCTGAGAAATGCTTGGAGGTGCGCTTCTGCATCGGAGAGAGATTGACGCGCCTTTGTATTGGTTGCGCTCAACGCAAACTGACCGATAACCCGAGCATTGGAAGATTGCGTGCGTCCACGTTTGACCAGATCAGGAAGAGCTTCGGATCCCTTCGAAAGGAGTCCAATGGGCGCGTAGAGAAAGAGGTTGAGTAGCTGCTCAACCGGATCGACGGCGGAGTCGCTCGCCGAGGAGGCCACGTCAGCGCTTCGCCTTTTTGGCTGGTGTCTTCTTCGCCGGCACCTTCTTGGCCGGAGCTTTCTTTGCTGCGACTTTGGCAGGTGCTTTCGCCGGTACTTTGGCAGGTGCTTTGGCAGGTGCTTTGGCAGGTGCCTTCGCTACGGCCTTCGCCGGAGCTTTTACCGCGGCCTTTGCGGGAGCTTTTGCTGGCGCCTTCGTTGGAGTTTTCATTGGCGCCTTGGCTGCCTGCCTCTTGGCCGCAGCTTTCACCTGACGATCGAGAGCTCCAGATTCGATGTGCTCGATTGCGGGACAGGCTGCTTCGCCGACCGGGCAATGCATTGATCCGGGCGAACCGAACTGGCCACGATTGACCAGCAGGAAGCAACCGGTGCACATGAACTCGTTCGCCTTCTTCGGCGTTACCCCCTCGGCAATGTCGGCGGGTGCACGCGGCTCCGGCACGACCTCTTCGTCTTCTTCTTCGTCGTCATCGGCGGCGGCGGCAATTCGGTCCTTGAGGATCGCATCGAGGTCAGCTTCGACATCGTCAGGGTTGAGATCTTCCTCTTCCTCTTCCTCGTCTTCGCGCTTGGGCCGAGCGGCGAGTGCAGCGTCGGCTGCCGCTTCGTCCTCGTCGTCTTCATCGAGCACGACATCGTCAGCAAGTACTTCTTCGAGGTCTTCAACGATTTCGCCCTCGAGGTCTTCTCCCTCGATATCGACGTCGATATCAACGTCGATTTCTTCCTCGTCGAATTCCTCGTCGATGGGATCGTCAGCCATGGAGTCCTCAGGTCGGGGCCACCGTGGGTGGCCGGGGTAATTCGTGCCGCGGATGATAGGCACACTCGCGGGTGAAGTTGGTGCCTTTCGGGTCAGTCACCCTTAAAGGTGACAAACGACACGTGAGGTCAGGACTCCAAACGTCGCTTTTCCGCCCGTCGTTCGGCCTGGAGGCGCTCAAGCTCGGGTTCAGCGCTGTGGTCGACAAATCGCATCATCTCGGCGATGGCGTGGTGTCCGGCCTCTTCTGCGATCAATCGGTGCATCTCTTGACCCACGATGCGGTAGGCCGGGTGACCCTGCGGTGTGGTTCGGAGCTCAATGAGGTGCATCGCTTCACGAGCATTCATATCCATCGAGAATCGCACTCGGTAGGCCAGAGACACGGCGTAGGAAGACTCGGCCGGGAATCGCTCTTCAAGCGCCTCGTAGAGCGAAGCAGAACGTTCCATTGCCTCGTCGAAGGTTGCCGCAACTCCGGCGTCGTCAACTGCTGCTGGGCGCGTGTAGCCATGCAACGGCGTGAGCTTCTGCCAATCGATGGTGAGCATGCGATGGCGCTGGAGATCGCGGAACGCCCCGTAATCGGCGAGGATGTCGAAGCGGTAGGACGGACGCTCGAGAGCTCGGCCTGGCTTATGGCGTCGATTGTCGCGGTCGCCTTCGTATGCGTTGAGGACAGCGACTCGTTCCTCGACTGTCATGGTTCGAACGCGATCTTCGATCTGACGTTCCGGCAGAGAAAGATGCGGATAGAGGGCGGCCGTTACGAGTTTGATTTCTGCGTCGGGGTCGAAATCGACCAAGGCCACAACTGGAGCTGGTTCGATGTCGTCGACGCCAGAAAAAAGTCGACCGGCAATGTCTTCCATCGCCGAACGGCTTTTGGTCATGTACTCGCTCCAGGCGACTCCCCTGTCGTCAAGGTCGACACGCTTCAGGAACGAAGGAACAACTTTACGAAGCTCGGTGAGCATGAGGTCGGCGTAGGTCCGAGCTTCGGGCAATGGATGGGCCCGCATGCGAAGCAACAGCATTTCGTAACCCTGGCCGGTGCCATAGATGCCGACATTCGACAACGATGATGCAGGAAGTAGGCCGCGAATGGAATCGAATGCCTTTGCCCGAATTGCCTGGCGGTAGACGAAATCGCTGTCGGAGGGATTTTTGGGGATCCGCTCCTTGATGTCGTCGACCACGATGGGAAGGAGTTCGGCGTAGGTATCAAAAATTCGATCCATATCGCCCACATAGCGGGTGCCGAGAGTCGACTGCAGAACCTCGGGTGGGCGGTAAAAGCGGTAGCGACCGCCGATTCGAGCGTCGTAGGAGATGTATCTCGTCGACTGCTCGAGATACGCCATAAGACGGCCCCACTCGAGAACCTTGGTGAGAAGATTCGAGGCCTGCTCGCACGCTAGGTGGACGCCGCCAAGCTGCGCTACAGAGTCGTCGCCATATTCAAAGAAGACTTTGTCGTACAGCTCTTCGGCCCGGCGTAATCCGATCGTGGCATCGATGGAATCGTCGCCGCTGATGTCGAGTTCGCCAACAAACTCATCAAGAAAGAGCCGCCGGAGGCTTTTGGGCGACCGTGAATAGCGAGCGAACAGAGCGCCTTTAACGACTTCGGGCAGATTTACAAGTGCAAAAACAGGGCCGTAGAGGTTCGTGAAGTAGCGACGTAGGACATCTGCTTCTTCGGGACTGAACTCTTCTGCGACGTAGACGCTCACGGCCGGCGACTGTATGGCCTCTATTGCCTGTCGCCGCGGATGGCCCGCTGGTTGTCGGTCACCGCTTTGCGGCGTGGAAGTCACTGCCAATCGATTCCAGCGAATCGGCGGAGGACCATAAGTCGATGATGGTCATCGCCATGGCCTTGGCACCATCGATAACGCCAGCGTCTCCGGTCGGTGAGGCGGCGAACTCTGCGAACCGTGGCGTGTGTATTCCAACGCCGGTCGGGGCTACCGCGACCATTGGGTGGATGGAGGGCACGACATGGCTCACATTGCCCATGTCGGTGGAACCGACGACCGCTCCCTGCGGACCAGGTTCTTGAACCGCACGACCGAGTGACGCACTGTTGGCCGCATACAACGACTCGAAAGCGTCGTTTCGGAGGAGATCGGCGTAGGCCGGGTCTATCCACTCGAAGTCGACCGAGCAGCCGGTTGCGTCACCGCCCGCGGTGAGCGCCGCGAGCACCCGCGGTTTGAGCGCTTCGAGTCGTGTGAGGTCGGCTGCTCGGATGAACCAATGCATGGCGGCAGTGGCCGGAACGATGTTGGGCTTGTCTCCCCCGTTGGTGAAGACGCCGTGGACGCGCTCTTCCGGGCGAATGTGTTGACGGAGAGCAGCAACATTCATGTAGCCGAGGACCGCTGCATCAAGCGCGTTTCGGCCTTCCCACGGGTACGCAGCAGCATGAGCAGATTGACCATTCCAAGTCACGCGGAGTTGCTGCACAGCAATTGTGGTCATCCATCGGAGATCGACATCAGCGGGGTGAATCATCATTGCCGCGTCGACGCCGGCGAGAGCGCCCCGATCGATCATGAATACCTTTCCGCCGCCACCTTCCTCGGCGGGAGATCCGAGAACGACAAGCCGGCCATTTAATTCCTCTGCCACGGCTGCAGCGCCGAGCGCAGCACCGAGGCCAGCTGCCGCGATGATGTTGTGCCCGCACGCGTGTCCTATGCCTGGGAGTGCGTCGTATTCGCAGAACACTGCGATGGTCGGACCACTGGATCCCGTTGTTGCCTCGAACGCTGTTGGCATTCCGTATGCGCCCCGATTGACATCGAATCCAAGGTCTTCAAGGGCGCCAGTGAGAACCCCGTGTGCATGATGCTCTGCGTAGTTCTCTTCCGGATGGGCATGAATCGAATGGGAGACCTCGAGCAGGAGGCTCCGATGTGCATCGATGGAGTCTGCAGCCCGTTGCTTCGCTTCATGTGCGTCCATGTACTCACGCTACATGGGGGTTCGCTTGCCGTGGAGGGTCAAACGACGACGTAGAACGCATCAGGTTCGATGCGAAGCGACACGGTCCGACCCTTCATGTGTAGGTCCCCATCGATGCGTATCGAGACGGGACGATCGAACGACAGTGTCTCGGAACGAACGCGGCGATAGGACAACGATGGGTGGGGCAAATGAGTGCCGGTGGCTGACCGCCGGACCGCTGCTCGCCGTTGTCGCCAGCCAAGCGATCCAGTGGTGATGTCAATGAAACCGTCCCCCGGGTGAGAACGAGGGCCAAGATCACGACTACCGATCCACTGTGAATTCATTACCGCTGCAAAGTCGGTACCGAAGAGCTTTCCCGCGACGAGGTGTGAGACGAATGGAATCTCAACGCCGTCGATCGTCGCAATGACGAGGTCGACAGGAACTGTGAGCGCTTCTGTTTCGCTGAGTCTGCTCATCACTCCGGAACCACCCAAAGTTTTACAGAGATCGCCGCCTAGGAGACCAACCGTGATGCTGGTGTTGCCAGCAAGCCGTTGCGCAACAATCAAAGTTCGGAGTTCAGCATCCGAATGAGCGATCGGTGCACCCTCCGGTAAGGGCTGAAGCTGGCCGTAATTACTGCCCTTCTTGATTGTCATTTCGGTTCGCTTGCTGTGGGTTCACTCTCAGCATCAGCATCAGGCTCGCCATCGCCGATTCGGCCGCGACCCGAAACTGCTACGACACCTCGATGGAGAGCATCGGCAGCCTCTGATGCGGTGGTCGCACACGCCGCATCGGTCTCAGAAATCTGTCGGAGTAGATCGACGAGTTGCTTTATGGTTCGCACAAAATCGCCGCCGGGCATGTCGTCGTCACCGAGTAAGTGCTCAAGATCGTCTCCCGCTGCCCAAGCATGAGCGAGAGCAAAGAAACCTGCATCCGGACTTCGTGTGACTGAGATCCCGAGCATGCTCTCATCGCGTGCGATGGACCTCGTGAGAGCCTCCAATTGGTCGGAGCGTTGCTCGATGTCGCGTCTGGGGAACCAAGGAGAAAGATCGGGACCAGAGGCGCGCGACTCGTAGACAAATGAACTTGCAAGACCAGCGAGTTCCGAAGCCGAGAGGTCATCGAAGAGTTGCTCCTCGAGTGCTTCGGCGATGGCCAGATCAGACTCGTGGTAGATCCGAACGAGTCGTTCGCCGCGCTCGGTCAGATTCCATCCGTCCAAGTGGCCCCATTGTTCAAGCATCTGCAGAATTCGATCGAAATGTTCAACAAGAGATCCGGTGCGTGAGCGGATCTGCTTTTCGAGGCCTTCGATCTCCCGGCGAACGCGTTCGGTATCTCGTAATGCTCGGAGATGGCTATCGCGGTCGGGGCACCCATGGACTGGGTGGCCCTCCACCGTGCTGCGGTTGCTTTGCCCGAGGTCTTCGCCGGAATCATCACGGGAGGGCAGCCGCTTCGCAATGCGATCAAGTTCTAGCGATACGGCCTTCTGAAACTTTGGTTTCATCGGCGTGAATGGAACGGGCAGTTCAATGTGCGCAACGACGGTTGGCTCATCGTCGAAATCCTTGGAACCAAGTTGCACAACATTGCGTCTCGCGTTCAGGACTTTGACTCGTACAGAGCCACTTTTACGATTGGAAACCGACAGCACAACTACTCGATCGTGGCCGCCGCTTCCTTCGATCCAGAGAACATCGCCAGGTTTGAGCGATCCGAGAGCCCGTTCAACATGCGAGCCACCGCTCCGAACCGCACGCACTCCGCGTTCTGCATCCAACGCGGCCTTGTAGTTCAGAACATCTCCCAACTCACACGCAGCGTCTTCGCGTAGACGCATGAGCTTTTGAGACTGAGCTTCGATGCGATGCTCTTGTCGCGCAACGTCAGCATCGGCCTGATACTGGGCGAAGCTGTTGCCCAGTAGCCGATGTGCTTCGCCAGCGTCATAGCGGCGGACGAGATTCGCTGCCATGTTGTAGGTGGGACGAAAGGAACTCGTGAGCCGAAAACTTCGACTCGCTGCGAGGTTCGCAACTTCTTCAAAGGTGACAAAGGGCGACCACAAAACAATGGCGTTGCCGTGGTTATCGATACCGCGCCGTCCGGCTCGACCAGTCAACTGCGTGTATTGCGATGGAGTGAGAAACTCGTGGCCTTCTCCGGTGAACTTCGTGAGTTTGTCGATTACCACTGTCCTTGCCGGCATGTTGATGCCCAATGCAAGTGTCTCGGTTGCGAAAACGATCCGCACGAGTCCCTCAACGAAACACTGTTCAACGGCTTCTTTGAAGGGAGGAACAAGCCCGGCATGGTGACTGGAAATACCCCTCTCAAGCGAGTCGAGCCAACGGCCGTAGTCGAGGACCCGTAGATCATCATCTGTAAGTTCCTCGACATGAGACTCGGCGATCTGTCGGATACGAGTGCGTTCCTCGGGAGTCGTATAGCTGAGTCCCGCTCGGGTGCAGGAAGTCACCGCCTCGTCGCAACCATTCCGGCTGAACACAAAAAAGATTGCTGGGAGCATTGAGCGCTCGGCGAGCAACTCGACAACCTCTACGCGTCCTGGCGTTGAGTATCGACGTCGGCCACCCTTGCCTCGATCCCGTGGGTCGATGTCGTACTGCTGACCTCGTCGATCAGGTTTGCCCTCACTGAGAGTTGGAATCAGGGCGAGACCATCGTCAAGCCGATCAGCGACGAGATACCAATTATCGAGCTCAACTGGTCGTTTCGTTTCGACGACGACTTCGGTTGGACCCCGAACAGAGGAGATCCACTCCCCTAGTTCATCAGCGTTTGAGACCGTTGCCGAAAGGCACACCAGACGAACGTAGTGGGGCAGGTGGATGATGACCTCTTCCCAAACTGATCCCCTCGAGGAATCTTGCAGATAGTGCACCTCGTCGAGAACGACCCAATCGAGTGCGTCGAGGGCCGACGAACGCGCATAGATCATGTTGCGGAGAACCTCAGTGGTCATGACGACAATCGGGGCATCGCCATTTATTGCCGTGTCGCCGGTGAGGAGACCAACGGCCTCCTTGCCGTGCTCCTCGATCAGGTCGTGGAATTTTTGGTTCGATAGTGCCTTTATCGGCGTTGTGTAGAACGCACGCCGCCCTGCTTGCAGCGCTACGGCGACAGCGTGCTCGGCGACTTTTGTCTTTCCCGAACCCGTCGGGGCGGATACCAAAACCGACAGGCCGCGATCAATGACCGCGATCGCATCTTTCTGAAACTGATCGAACTCGAAAGGTGTGGTCACGTCAGTCAATACGGACGGAGTTTTCTTGGCTCTCCGATGAAGCGCGTTTCTCCGCCTTTCGCTTCGTTCGGTTCCGCAACGCCAATACACAAGCGCCAATCGCAATTGATAGCCCATACAGAAGAAGCATTGGAACTGCGAGAGCTGTCATGGAAATGGGATCACCGCTCGGAGTGATGACAGCAGCGATCACTGCGATAACCACGATCGCTTGCCTCCACCAACCGATGAGATTCCTCGGCGTGATAACGCCAATCATCTGAAGGGCTACAAGGAGTACAGGAAACTCAAAGCCAACTCCGAATGCGAGCATCATCCAGATAATGAGCGTGACGTAGCTGCTAGCGGTATAGAACGGCTCTATTTCAGAGCCGCCGATCGTCGTAAGGAACTGAAGCGTTGGATTGAGGACAAAGAACGCAACTGCCGCTCCCCCGAGAAAAAGGACGACAGCACTCGTGGTGAAGGGAATTGCATACTTCTTTTCCTGCGGATAGAGGCCAGGCGTGACAAATCTCCACACTTGCCAAACGATGATCGGCATGGCGAACGCGACGCCGATGTAGCCCGACATTTTCAGGCGCAGAGCAAAGGCCTGGAGAGGTTCAGTGGCAATGAATGGTTGCCCCGGCTGCACCTCGTTGAAAGGGTGCTTCAAAATTTCGAGAACATAGGGATACAGAAACCATCCGAGAATGGCGCCAACTCCGACAGCAATGGCTATTCGGAACAATCGACTGCGCAACTCGCCGAGATGCTCCCAAAGCGTCATATGTCCTGCTGGAGACGTGGTGGTGTCAGCACTCATGTGTTGCTCAGGTGCTCGTCGTGTCGTCGTTGTCGGAGTCAGTTACCGAGAGGTCGCCAACAAATGGTGTCGGTGAGCCCGCACCGGCTGTCGGCGTCGCAAGGTCAACCGGAGCCACGAGTCGAGGGCCCTCGGTTGTCCGATCGAGAGCATTGTCGACCGTGTGATTCTCGCCAAGGTCCATAGCGGATCGAACTTCTTCTTCGAATCCGGAGGTAACCCGACGCACCTCGGCCATGAACTTACCGACCTTGCGAGCGGTTTCGGGCAACTTCTCGGGGCCCAGCAACAAAAGAGCCAACAGCAGGATCATGAAGATCTCTCCGCCGCCGACGTTGAACATGATCAGGATCGTACTCCCGAGACTTACTGCTTTCCCCATGGCGGCCTATGGCGAGGTCAGAGGACCTGCGTGGGGCAGGCTGTTGCGGTGACTCGACTTCCCTCCCTGCGACCACCAATCGGCTTCGCCCATCGCGGAGCGAAGGCTCATGCTCCCGAGAACACGATGGAAGCCTTTGAGTTGGCCCTGCGCCTAGGTGCGACGGGACTCGAGAGCGACGTCTGGGTCACTGCAGACGGGGTAGCCGTTCTTGATCATGACGGCCTCGTTGGTCGTCGTCCGCTTCGACGTCCGATTTCAGAGGTGACGTCGTCAGACCTACCCCGCCATATCCCCACTTTGCGCGAGTTCTATGAAGTCGTTGGACGATCGGCTGATTTCTCCTTGGACATCAAAGATCCTGCTGCGGCGGCCGAGGTGGTGGCGTGTGCCCGAGATGTGGGCGCCGAAGATCGCCTTTGGCTCTGCCACCCCGATCGGCAGCTTGTGAGTTCATGGAGAGATCTCTCTTCCAGCGTCCACCTGGTCGAATCCACTCGAGCGTCCAAGTTCGAGGGCAGCCCCGAACTCCACATTGCCCAAAGCGCCGAACTTGGTATTGAGGTGATCAATCTTCACCACAGCGACTGGACCGGTGGTTCGGTTGCGATGGCTCATCGCTTCGGACTGCTCGCCTTCGGTTGGGACGCACAATTCGATCGAATACTCGACGAACTACTCGACTGTGGAATCGATGGGGTTTACAGCGACCATGTCGACACGATGATGGCGTCACTTGCGAAAATTGCCGGTAGTGGTACGGGCGCTTAGTCGCGCACGACAACCGCAAGCGCGATCAGGCTCTACAGCAAGCCGAATCTTCCAAGCGGCCAAACAGTTACAAAAGCTCGACCGACAATTGTCGATTCATCGATAGACCCAAAGTAGCGACTGTCTTTTGAGTCGCTGCGATTGTCGCCCATGACCCAAACCTGACCCGAAGGCACAACACAGGGAGCTTCGGTCGTGCACTTGTTGGGGGCATTTGCACTGCTCGTTACGGTTCCGTCGGAGAGGTAGGACTCGTCGAGCCGCTTCCCGTCGACGTACACGGCTCCGTCGATAAACGAAATCGATTCACCAGGCAGCCCGACCACTCGTTTGATGAGATCAGGAATGTTGCTCGAGGTTTCCGAGGCAGGCCGCTCGAAAACAATCACGTCACCGCGATTGACGTCATGAAGCCGATAGCTGAGTTTGTTCACGAGGACCCGATCACCCTCGCGCAACGTCGGGTACATCGACAGCGATGGAATGTAGAACGCCTGGAGCAAAAAGACCTTGACCACCAATGCGAGCAAGATCGCACCGACGATAACGAGAACCCACTCGACAAAATTGGCCCCACGGGGACCGAACCACTTCTCGAACCGGCGTCGTCGGTATCGCCAGCGAGTCGATGCGACACGATCAGTTGCTGGACTGGTCACAGGTGAGCTTTCCGGGGGGAACGAGACCGGTACGTTCCGGCGCGCCGTAGCCTAGTCACGGTAGGTGGAGAGCAACCTTCGGGCAGCCGCGCCACCAACACCTTGAAGTTCGGGAGACGCGTTGACGACCTCGGCATCAGGCCCAAGCCTGAGAAGCAAACGCTCAAGCCACGCCAGCGAACCGATCGCGAGAACGATGGTTGCGGTTCCATCAGCGTGCATTTCTATCGACTCTGCTGGGTAGTACTCGGTAACCCATCTTGCGTCTGGCTGAAGCAGCAACGTGATTCGTCCCAAAGCGTTCGATCCATCAAACAGTTCGAATGATGGCAGCGGATTGGGGGTGACAAACTCCACATTGGTGATCTCTGCCTGACGAATTCGGTCAATTCGGAAGACTCGCTCAGCGTTGCTCGCGTGACACCAACCCTGGAGGTACCAAAGACCACCCTCGGAATGAATCGCCCAAGGATTGATTCGGCGAGTACCGGTGTCGTCGCGCCCGTAGCTGTAATAGGTGATCTCCACGGCCTGACGGCCTTCAATCGCTGAACGAAGTAGTTCGGTGATCGCGTCGGGCGCGGTGTCGATGCCTATGTCGACGGCGGTCTCGGAACCTTCGCCAAGAGTGCGCAGCACCTTTTCAAGGCCGCGGGCTAGTGCACTGGAGTGATCTGCCCCTGGCACTGAGAGCAATGCTTTTGCAGAGGTAAGGAGCGCAAAGGTTTGTTCAGTAGTGAGCCGAAGAGGGCGGCGGAAATAGTCGGGAAGTTCAATCGTGACTGTGTCGGCGTCGACAATTGCGTTGATGAGAAGATCTGGTGTGTACGGATGAACGCCAACCATTGAGGTGATGATGAGGCAGTCGCGTAAATCATCCGCATCGATCGCGAACCGTTCACTGATTTCACTGATCGTTGCGGTTCCATCGGGTTGATTCGCAACCCACGGGACGATGGCGAGCGTTCGATCCAACCGCTCGGCTGCAGTCATATCAGCCACGGTCGCAACCTCCGATGACTTCGAGCCATTCGATCATTGATGCTCGGGCTTCAGGAGGATCGATGATTTCTGCGTGATCAAGGAAGCTGAGAACAAAGGAGCGAAAAGCAGGCCAGTTCGCTACAGGCACCTGGAATGACGCTGCTCCGCTGGACTGCTCAGTAACGGTGCAAGAGGAAAGAGATTGCCGAGCGAAATCAGAAACCTCGGCGTCAAAGCGAACAGTCATCACTACCGGTTCGTTGTCTCCGAACTCCCATGGGTCTGCCTGCTCCGAAGGCGTCGACGGTATGGGGTGACTCTGACTGCCGGGATCATCGAGTTGAACCTCACTACGCACGCGGTCAAGACGAAAGTTTCTTTGCTCACTCCGTTCGAGATCGAAAGCAGTCAGGTTCCAACGACCTCGTTTGAAGTCGAGGTGCCAAGGTTCAACAGAACGCTTGGAAGTGCCCGCACTGCTCTCATAGGTGAACGAAACAACTCGGCGCTCGGTCACGGCCCGAAACAATGGAACCAGCGAAGCGTTACTCGGGATCTCGGTGAGCTCTCCGACAGGGATACCCGCCGAGTCGCTCGACGCTGCATCGACCACTCCCCCGAGCCGCCACATGGCACGCGCCATATCTCCGGGCGAGGAACCAACCGTCACCGTCTCGAGGGCAAGGTGCAACGCCGCGAGCTCATCGCTCTCTAAACCTGGGTCGGGAAGCTCGTACTTCGATTTGTCGACTCGGTATGCCGTGAGTTCGGCGGTTGCACCCGTGACGACCTCGATCGGAACGCCGAGGCTCAGCAGATCCTTTTTATCTCGCTCGAATGTGCGTCGAAACGAGTCGTGGTCGGCGTTGTAGCCAGGAACGCGTTGCTGGATGTCAATGGCACGGACGCCCTGGACAGTGTCGCTCAGGGCGGCCAGCAAATTCATCTGGCGCTCAAACTTCTCAGCAGATTTATCGGTCGGAATCATTCACACATCACTTGAGCTGAAAGGAATTGGAGCACTACAGGGACGCGATCAATTTCTCGACACGCTCGTCGTGAGATCGAAAAGGGTCTTTACATAAAACGGTGCGTTGGGCTTGATCATTCAGCTTGAGATGTACCCAGTCAACGGTGTAGTCACGCTTTCGTTCTTTTGCCTTCTTAATGAACTCACCCCGCAGTCGTGCGCGGGTCGTTTGCGGCGGAGTATCGATTGCCTCTTCGATCTCGGTGTCGTCACAGATGCGCTCGACCAAACCGCGATCCTGCATCCGGTAGAAAATGCCGCGTTTTCGATTGATGTCGTGGTACTGCAGATCCAACAGCGCAACTTTCGGATCGGTGAGTTCGAGTCCGTGGCGCTCACGGTAGGCCTCGATCAACTTGTACTTGATCACCCAATCAGCCTCGCGGTCCTGGCCCAATGGATCTTTTTCGATCTTTGTAAGTGCCTGCTCCCACATGCCGAGTGCTTGCTTCTCGAGCGGTGAGAGATCCCGTCGGTCGGCGTATCGGAGAGCCCTGTTCAGATACTCACTCTGGATCTCGAGGGCGGTCGCCTCACGGCCATTGGCAAGTCTCACTTTTCGAGTGCATGTCATGTCGTGACTGATCTCGCGGATAGCTCGGATCGGATTCTCGAGCGTCATGTCGCGCATGATCACATTGGGCTCTTCGAGCATTCGAAGGAGTAGCGCTGTTGTTCCAACCTTGAGAAAGGTCGCGTATTCACTCATGTTCGAATCGCCAACGATGACATGGAGGCGCCGGTATAGTTCTGCGTCAGCATGCGGCTCATCACGAGTGTTGATGATTGGTCGGCTTCTGGTTGTCGCCGAAGATGTCCCCTCCCAAATGTGCTCCGCTCTCTGCGAAATGCAGAACATTGCCCCACGAGCGGTTTGGAGAACCTTGCCTGCACCAGCGTAAATCTGACGTGTCACGAGAAACGGAATAAGGGTATTGGTGTAGTGGGCTAACTCTTCTTTTCGGCCGGTGAGGTAGTTCTCGTGGCATCCGTAGGAGTTGCCAGCTGAATCGGTGTTGTTCTTAAAAAGGTATATATCGCCGTTGATCCCTTCATCGGCAAGTCGGTTTTCAGCTGAAGTAAGTAGCTGTTCGAGGATGCGCTCCCCTGCTTTGTCGTGCACGACTACGTCGTGGATCGAATCGCATTCAGGAGTTGCATACTCGGGATGGGAGCCAACATCGAGATACAGCCGTGCGCCATTTTGGAGGAAGACATTTGAACTCCTGCCCCAAGACACAACTCTGCGGAACAAGTAGCGAGCAACCTCATCGGGACTAAGACGACGTTGGCCGCGCAGAGTGCAGGTGACTCCGTACTCGTTCTCTAGCCCGAAGATCCTCCGCTCCATACCGGCACGCTATCGGTGACCACGAGTCGGAGGGTGACCGAACGGGAATCAGTTCTTCGGAAGGAAATCCGGGAGTTCCGACCGTTCAATACGACGGAAAGCGCGACGTTGGCCAACGCGATCAAGTACTGCGACTTCGAGATCAGTTGCATCAAGAGAGCGGTCCGGGCCCGCCAGGGCGGCGACTGCAACGGCGAGGACCGCCTGAAGGTCGAGTTCAGGGGCCCATGTCTCTTCGAGTCGGTTTGAGATGGCGTCGGCGTCACCGCCGAGAACCGTGAAGCGGTCTTCGTCCATGACGGTTCCGTCATACAGGATGTGGAAGAACTGGTCGTCGGCCGAGGTGAGGCCAACTTCGGCCACGAGGATCTCGACTTCCATTGGCTTCATCTCGTGGGTGAACACCTGGCCGAGAATCTGTGCGTATTGATTGCCAAGGCTTCGAGCGTCGACGTCCTCACGGCTGTAGGAAAAGCCTTTGAGGTCAGCGGCTCGAACTCCAGCGATCCGGAGCTGATCAAACTCGTTGTACTTGCCAACTCCGGCGAACGCGATTCGGTCGTAGATTTCGCTGACCTTGCGGAGGGTTGTCGAAGGGTTCTCGGCGACAATCGCTATGCCATCGGCAAACTGGGTTGCAACGAGTGATCGACCTCGGGCAATTCCCTTCCGGGCGTAGTCGGCGCGATCTTTCATCACCTGTTCGGGGGCGACGTAGTACGGCATGCTCATCGGGCACCCCCGGACGTTTCCGTTGATGTCTCGGGCAATCGCCCGCCACCGTCACGAGACGACAGTGCATCGAGTAAGCCCACGAAACGCTGTGCGATGTCCGCATCATCGACACGCTCGAAACCATCAGAAGTGATTGTCGCTATTACCGGGTAAATGCCTCGAACCATGTCAGGACCGCCGGTTGCGGAGTCTTCATCGGCTGCTTCGAACAGCGCTGTAATCGCGAGGTCGACCGCGTCATCTCGGCTGAGTCCTTCGTGAAACCGCATCTTCACCACTGATCCAGCTAACGAACCCCCGGAGCCGCTCGTCGCAAAATTTGATTCTTCGTAACGGCCGCCGGTGATGTCGTATTGGAACAAGCGTCCCGCTGACCGCCGAGTATCGAAACCGGCAAAGATCGGTACAACGGCAAGACCCTGCATTGCTGCTGGGAGATTGTTGCGAACCATTTGGCCGAGTTGATTCGCTTTGCCTTCAAGGGAAAGCTGCGACCCTTCAACTTTTTCGTAATGCTCGAGCTGCAATTGAAACAACTTGACCATTTCCATCGCCGGACCGGCCGCACCGGCGATCGCGACACCGGAATGGCGATCAGCAGGAAAGACCTTTTCGATCGCGCGATGACTGATGATGTGGCCAGATGTGGCCCGGCGATCCCCTGCCATCACAACGCCATCGGCGTAGCGAATCGCCACAACAGTGGTTGCATGGGTGATCGACAGCCGTTCATCGACTGCGGCGGACGGGGCCACTGGAACGAGACCCTGCATCTTGGCTAGCGCCGCGAAATCTGGACCTGGATCTTCGGACGGGATGAAAAACGGCATACTCACGATCGAGAGGCTACCGGTTCGGCCGAGATTCGTCTGCGGCTGCTACTGGCCACCCTTTTGCACAAAGCTGCGGACAAAGTCCTCGGCGTTTGTTTCGAGAACCTCATCGATTTCATCGAGAAGATCGTCAAGTTCCGCCTTGAGTTTCTCGCCGGCTTCCGAACTCGCCGGGGCCTCGTCTACCGCTTCTTCCGGACGCTCGGTTGGTGTTCGTCTGATCTGTTCACGTTCAGGCATGGCACCTCCTAAATGTCGAGTTCGTGATCCTCCGTGGAACCGGAGGCCACTCCCCTATGCGTCGAGTTGAGCAAGCAGCTCGGCCGCAGTTTGGCTGGATTCGATCACGCTAGCCACATGAGAGGCCGTTCCGCGCGACGGTTCCATCATTGCGACCCTCCTGAGAGGTTCGGAACCGACATCGAACACCATGGAATCCCAATTCGCTGAAATGATCTCGTCGCCAAATTTTGCCAAGCATGCTCCTCGGAAATAGGCGCGGGTGTCCTCAGGGGGGAAACTCATGCCGCGGTGAACCAAATCGGGATCGCAAATGGTTTCTAATCCGACACGCCGGGCAAGAGACTTCTCAGGGCGAAGGTCGTGATACTGCAGGTCGAGCGCGTGGAGGCGAGCATCGCCCCACTCCAATCCGTGCCGCTCTCGGTAGCCGCTGATGAGCCGGTACTTAGCGATCCAATCGATGGTGCTTGCGAGTGACTCAGGATCGGCCTCAAGTCCTGAGAGCGTCTGTTCCCACCGACGAAGAATCTCGGGACCGACTTCCTCGCCGACAACTGAGAATCCATGATGCTGTCCCCAGTCAGCAGCCCGCTCGCAGAGATAGCGCTGAACCTCGAGTGCCGTGGCGGAGCCGCCGCCAGCTAGTGGCAATGCTGCGGTAAGGGAGAGATCGGTGCTCACGGTGCGCAGCGCGTGTATCGGTGCGGCGAACCGCAGATCACGTTTGATCCAGTCGTCTTCGATCATCGCCAAGACGATGGAAGTGGTACCGACCTTCAAGAACGTGGCGACCTCGCTCATGTTCGCGTCGCCGATAATGACGTGAAGGCGACGATATTTCTGGGGGTCGGCGTGGGGCTCGTCTCTTGTATTGATGATTGGTCTCTTCAACGTCGTTTCGAGACCGACCTCTTCTTCAAAGAAATCTGCACGCTGACTGATCTGAAACGGTACGAGTTCTGACGAAAGACCAAGTTCACTTCCGACCTTCCCGGCCCCACAGAAGATTTGGCGGGTGATGAAGTGCGGGGTGATTTCCGCAACGATTCTTCCGAAGGGAAGGTCACGATCAATGAGGTAGTTCTCGTGACATCCGTAGGAGTTCCCTTTCCCATCAGAGTTGTTCTTGTACGCAACAATCGACTGGCCTTCGGGTAGGAGCGCGTCGGCCGCTCTCATCGACTTTTCGACGATCAATTCGGCAGATCTGTCGAACGTGACAACTGACAATGCATCGCCACATTCGGGGGTCGAAAGTTCGGGGTGGGCATGATCGACGTAGTAGCGAGCACCGTTGGTGAGAACAGCGTTCACCATGTGGGTTTCGACCTCAGGAGGCATCGAGTCTGGACTCGTGACGCCGCGGGCATCTGCACCGGGCGTTTCGTACTCGAAATCCCAACCGACTCTTGGTGCGCCGTGTGCAGCACCACCAGATTTGGTGAGATCGCTGAGATAGGAATTAATCAGAATGGAAGAGGCAGTGATCGGATTCGGATCTTCGACGCCGCGAAAAACGATCCCGTACTCGGTCTCGATTCCACAGATCTTTCTGATCGCCACGAGAAATCCCTACCGACTCTTCTTAGGCAACTTCAGAGGTACTGGCCGGTGCCGACGCGCTCGATAGAGCGACCACCTGAGGTTTCTGTCTCCGAATGCTTCACAAGGGTGCGGATATAGATAATCCGCTCGCCTTTCTTCCCCGAAATTTTGGCCCAGTCGTCCGGGTTCGTCGTATTGGGGAGATCCTCATGCTCTTTATATTCCTGGTGAATCGATTCGAACATGTCGTTCACACGGATACCGCGCTCACCCGTTCGCAGGAAGCGTTTGATCGCAAGCTTCTTTGCGCGTCTGACGATGTTCTCGATCATCGCACCTGACGAGAAGTCCTTGAAGTACATGATCTCTTTGTCGCCGTTTTGGTACGTGACCTCGAGGAACTGGTTGGCCTCGTCGTCGCGATACATCTCGGCAACCGTCTGCTCAATCATGACGCGAACGGTCTTCTCGGGGTCGCCGCCTCCGAGTGAATCAACTTCGACGATGTCGAGAGGCAAATCGGAAGTGAGGTAGCGGGCGAAAATCTGTGCAGCCGAATTTTCGTCGGGACGTTCGATTTTGATCTTCACGTCGAGGCGACCAGGTCGGAGGATCGCGGGATCGATCAGATCCTCTCTATTCGAGGCTCCAATAACGATCACATTCTTGAGCGTCTCTACGCCATCGATCTCAGCAAGGAGCTGAGGCACGATGGTCGATTCCATATCCGAGCTAATGCCGGTTCCTCGAGTGCGGAAGAGTGAATCCATCTCGTCGAAGAAGACAATGACTGGCCAACCCTCTTCGCTCTTTTCGCGAGCCCGTTCGAAGACAAGTCGAATCTGCCGCTCGGTTTCACCGACGTATTTATTGAGCAACTCTGGACCCTTGATATTCAGGAAGTAACTGCGTGCGTGTTCGTCTCCTGAAACCTCGGCAACCTTCTTGGCGAGTGAGTTCGCAACGGCCTTTGCAATGAGGGTCTTCCCACAACCAGGAGGACCGTAAAGAAGAATGCCCTTCGGTGCCGGAAGTTTGTGTTCAGCAAAGAGTTCATGGTGGAGGAAAGGAAGTTCAACTGCGTCCATGATCTGTTCGATTTGGGAGTCGAGGCCGCCGACGTCGGCATAGGAGATATCCGGAACCTCTTCGAGCACGAGTTCTTCAACATCGGGACGCGGAAGTTTTTCGAGGAGCATCGATGCGCGGGGATCGAGCAGCAATGAATCGCCGGAACGAAGTTTGACGCCGAGAAGGTCAGCACCAACCTCGACAACCTGTTCTTCGTCAGCTCGGCCGACGATCATTGCCCGGTGGCCGTCGCTCAATAATTCCTTGAACGTCACGACCTCGCCCGTGCGCTCAGGGGCTCGTGCCAGCACCACGTTGAGCGATTCATTGAGGACGACCTCTGAGCCCCTGATTAGCTCAGCGGGCGCGACGTCTGGATGCAGTGTGACTCGAACTTTGCGGCCGCCTGAGAAGACATCAACCGTTCCGTCGTCATTGTGGTCAAGGAATGTTCCATAGGCCGCAGGAGGTTGACTGAGTTTCTCGACCTCGTCCCGAAGAGCAGCAATGTGCTCTCGGGCTTCACGCAACGTGTAGGTCA